>NZ_BAABWR010000070.1:0-410 GCF_040370605.1 Aliiglaciecola sp. NS0011-25 | reverse complement strand
GAGGGCGTTCAGAATTCTGTGTCAGCCTAAATTGCTAAATATCTAGCACGCCATCTAACCTACCTTCGAAGTGAATGGCTAATTGCGACAATGTCAGGTTCCAACTGTGGATAGGCATTGTCCATTTCTTCGAGGCGTTCAATATGCCTGCATACAATAATTTCATCAAGCTATTTTCATTCGGGAATGCGCCTTTAGTCTTGGTCAATTTCCTAAACTGGCGGTGAACCGCCTCGATAGCATTGGTGGTATAAATGGCTTTTCGCACGTAATCTGGGTACTTGAAGTAAACCGACAGGTTCGTCCATTTACGACGCCAAGAGTCGATAACAATGGGATATAGCTTGCCCCATTTATCATCTAGCTCATCCAGTGCTGCTTCTGCGGCATCTTTAGTTGCTGCACGATAA
>NZ_BAABWR010000069.1:0-419 GCF_040370605.1 Aliiglaciecola sp. NS0011-25 | reverse complement strand
GCGTCCTTTTGAGTAACTTGTTATAAGCCGTATGCAACAATCATATAGGTAATAAACCCTATAAATGATCCCAATGCTATAAACATTGAAATACGTACCTTTTTAATATGGCTGTCTAAACCTTCATGGTATAGAGAAAAATTCTTTGGGTTACTAAATAACATACCCCAATATTGGTCTTGGTAGCCTAGGTATTCTACTAGCTTATTTTTACGTTCTTCGGTGTGTTTATGTGCGGCTTCTTTGTATGCTTCCATTTGCATGTTAAACACGATAAAGGTAATCGCTACTACTCCAAACAGGATGATAAATACCATTGCTTCCCTTAGGCTTATAACGTCCGAATTTGCTGCACAAACTTGCTGGCTATACTAGGCGAGGCACGAGCAGCAGCCAGTGAGTTTGGGTCAGCAATATTC
>NZ_BAABWR010000068.1:0-452 GCF_040370605.1 Aliiglaciecola sp. NS0011-25 | reverse complement strand
ACCGCCTACACGAATGACCGAATAAAATGCATCACCGCTTTTTTGTAGCATGGCCTTTAGGCCATGGACACCGAACGACAAAGGCGGGGCTAAAGCCACCGCCTTCACGAATCACCGAATAAAATGCATCACCGCTTTTTTGTAGCATGGCCTTCAGGCCATGGACACCGAACAATAACCGCGGGGCTAAAGCCTCCACCTACAAGAATGACCGAATAAAATGCATCACCGCTTTTTTGTAGCATGGCCTTTAGGCCATGAGCACCGAACAACAACCGCGGGGCTAAAGCCACCGCCTACACGAATGACCGAATAAAATGCATCACCGCTTTTTTGTAGCATGGCCTTTAGGCTGTAGGCTCCCCACATCTTTAAACACAGACTGTTTCCTTGAGTAGCGCATTTTGCGCTGCTAATAACATCACCTTTGTCACTTTAAATCGCTTATGCAG
>NZ_BAABWR010000067.1:0-457 GCF_040370605.1 Aliiglaciecola sp. NS0011-25 | reverse complement strand
AACGTTGGTGTACTACTACGTGGTACTAAACGTGATGACGTAGAGCGTGGTCAAGTATTGGCTAAGCCTGGTTCAATCACTCCACACACCCAGTTTGAAGCTGAAGTGTATGTATTGTCTAAAGATGAAGGTGGTCGTCATACTCCATTCTTCAAAGGCTATCGTCCACAGTTTTACTTCCGTACAACGGACATCACTGGTGCAGTAGAATTACCAGAAGGTGTAGAAATGGTAATGCCTGGCGACAACTTGAAATTCAAAGTTGAGCTAATCAACCCAATCGCGATGGACGAAGGTTTACGCTTCGCAATCCGTGAAGGTGGCCGTACTGTTGGTGCTGGTGTTGTAGCAAAAATCATCGCTTAATAGCGAGATAAGATACGAATTAAAAAGCCGCTCTTAGAGCGGCTTTTTTTGTGCCTGCGATTTGTATTTACAATATTTGTAGCATGGCCTT
>NZ_BAABWR010000066.1:0-509 GCF_040370605.1 Aliiglaciecola sp. NS0011-25 | reverse complement strand
GTTGAGTATGACACGCCTAAGCGTCACTATGCACACGTAGATTGCCCAGGACACGCGGATTATGTTAAGAACATGATCACTGGTGCTGCGCAAATGGACGGCGGAATCTTGGTTGTTGCGGCAACTGACGGTCCTATGCCTCAAACACGTGAGCACATCTTGTTGGGTCGCCAAGTTGGTATCCCTTACATGATCGTATTCATGAACAAATGTGACATGGTTGACGACGAAGAGTTGTTGGAACTAGTAGAAATGGAAGTACGTGAACTTCTAACAGAATACGAATTCCCAGGTGACGACTTACCAGTAATTCAAGGTTCAGCGCTTAAAGCGTTGGAAGGTGATGCAGCATGGGAAGCAAAAATCATAGAGCTTGCAGAAGCACTAGATAGCTATATCCCAGAGCCAGAGCGTGCAATTGATAAGCCGTTCATTTTGCCAATTGAAGATGTATTCTCAATCTCAGGTCGTGGAACAGTAGTAACCGGTCGTGTAGAGCAAGGTATCAT
>NZ_BAABWR010000065.1:0-540 GCF_040370605.1 Aliiglaciecola sp. NS0011-25 | reverse complement strand
TAACGCTTCACATATGGGGCGCAGGCTTGCTGGCTATACTTGCGAAGAATGAGCCGAGCCAGCGAGTATGCGTCCCAATGAGCGAAGCGAATGAACATAATGTGTTTGTTAGGAGTGCCTACTCCTGGTATTTTGCAATTGCGAGCTTTTTAGCTTTATCGACTCCTGAAATACCACTATCTAAAAGGATTTTTCCCAGTATTCCATCGCTTCTTTGTGATGCCATATTTGAATACTTATTATCAATTTTCTCTGCAATATAGCACCAAGTGTAAGCTTCTTGTAAGTCCAATATTGGTTTTTCAGTCGATAATGCCACACACAAACCAAACGGAGCGAATTCGTATTTAAACTTCGCTGATTCTAACAAAAATTCTAGTCCCAAATTAGGATCAAATTCCTTCCTTTCGGCTCTAAATAGCTCTGTACCGATCACGAACAATTGTTCTGGAGTATATTTGCTTTTATCTACTGCAAAAACAGAACCTGAAACTAGGAACAATAATAAAAAAACAAGCTGCCTCATCAGCACTCCTAACG
>NZ_BAABWR010000064.1:0-552 GCF_040370605.1 Aliiglaciecola sp. NS0011-25 | reverse complement strand
AGCAAATGTGAGCGCTTTGGCCGAAGGCCAGCGAGTATTTGTCCCAGTGAGTTTACGAACGACATTATTCACTTGTTAGGTTTTACCCGCTCTTCAATTCGACACGTCCAGATTTTATCTCCGCGAGTAACCTTACACCAATCCTTTTTTAGATTACGCTTTTTATTAATAGGAATAACTACAACACCATTAAGATTAGTTGTAACTAATTTATCAAAGTGAACCTTTGTACGTTTAAACATCAACTCTGAATAAAGCTGTAATTCAAAGTTTTCATATACATAAGGTTCGCCAAGCGGATTTTTTAGACACACCTCAACCACATCAGAGCTCTTATTAAATTTAACTTTTGGTGAAGGTAGCCAATCATTTCGTAACCCAGCTTTAAATTCTTCTCTAAGCTGTTTAATAGCGTATTCACCACCCATATCAGCTTCTATTTCACCAATACATCCCCAACAATCACCACCACAATCGGAGGAGAGATGGTCATTTTCTTGATTTAATTTTCTGCCACAAATACTGCAATTGGTGCCCATCTTTTGTAAAACC
>NZ_BAABWR010000063.1:0-686 GCF_040370605.1 Aliiglaciecola sp. NS0011-25 | reverse complement strand
CATAAATCTACTATTACTGCTAAATATAACCATCCTTGGCCTGTTCGGATGTACGTGATGTCACCTGACCAATGGGTGTTAAGTTGTTCAGGGTTAAATTGTCTATTTAAATAATTAGGGGCAATGAAAGATGCCTTTCCTGCATATGGATAACGATGTAACCGAGGCCGTTTCGCTATCAATTTAAATTTGCGCATCAACCGACGTACTTTATAACGACCCACTTCATAACCTTGATGATTAAGCTCTATCATCATTCTTCGGCTGCCGTAAGTGGCGTCCATCTCATTGTGCACATGCTTTACCGCAGCCTCTAAGTGAATATCAACCGACCTAATCCGCTTGGGTTTAGCATAAAAGTAAAACGAGCTACGAGGTACATTTAAACATCGACAGATATGCTGAACATTAAACCCAGCCTTCTTCAATTCTAGCGCGACTTGCCGCCTTTGTTCATTTCTATTGCGAAGAAGGCCGAAGCTTTTTTTAACAGGTTATTATCACTTTCCAACTGTTTAACTTGTTTTTCTAACTCTTGAATTCGTTTTTGTTCATTAGTGATGGCGGACGCTTTAGGTGTAACGCCTACTTGTTCTTCGCGATACTGACGCACCCATTTTTGTAAGGTGGAATATCCCACTTCCATTGCTTCAGCTGCTTGCCTAACTGGATAACCTTGAACCGTG
>NZ_BAABWR010000062.1:0-737 GCF_040370605.1 Aliiglaciecola sp. NS0011-25 | reverse complement strand
CTTGAAGATGGCGAAACCACGATTCCGTCTTGTGTGTTTTTAGAGCATGGGGTGATTAAACCAGAAAAAGTTTCAGAGACAGATTTATTAGCTCGTGTGAAAGCAGAAAAAGCGGCACAAACTCAAAAAGCTAAAAGTGATACAGACGCGCGGGTTTTCACCGATGCAGAACTTATCAATATTTTTCGCAAAGTAATCAGAGCTGAAAATCGCGAAGATGCTAAAACTAATCAACGTATGCAAACCGTAATGGAAGCGCTGGCGTTGAGCGACGATATTATTATTGGTCGAGAAGCGGAATTAGCACACATTACCAATCCTGAAAATGGTTTTTACATTAAGTCTCCCAAATCTTTTTTAGGTGCAAAAATCACCAAAGCTCAGCAAGGCATATTTGCATCTGTTATAGAGAAAATGCTGGCGTTTATAAAAGAAGAATCTGAATACATAAAGGGCATAGAATTGGAGAGTGTTGTTATTGGCAGGCCCGTTAATTTTCATGGTTTACAAGAAAAAGATGGAAATAGTCAAGCCTTAAGCATTCTTACCTCAGCGGCAAAAAAAGTAGGTTTTAAAGATATTGAATTTTTAATGGAGCCACTTGCCGCAGCCTATGATTATGAAAGGCAGTTAAGTCAAGATAAGGTGGTGCTTATTATTGATTTAGGTGGCGGTACAACAGACTGTTCGGTGGTTAAACTAGGACCCAGTTATATCAACAGCGATATTCGAGAGAG
>NZ_BAABWR010000061.1:0-763 GCF_040370605.1 Aliiglaciecola sp. NS0011-25 | reverse complement strand
TGCCTTTGCGCTAAACAGTAATATGAAAGGCTTATGCGCTATAACGCCGCAATTTACGGACGGAGTGGGATGGCGCTTTTTGTGCTTCGCACAAAACGTGACAGCACACGGAGTTCCGCAACATTGCTTTGTTATGAGCTGACACGGTTACATGCCTCAGTTTCAATTGTTTTTAAATCAGGGCAATTTTCTGTGCCCGCTAGCGATACTAGGTTTTGGCAATTGTATAGATCTAATGTTTCTAGTTTATTCAATTGCTCGATACCACGCAAAGACTCTAGCTTTCTTGAAGTAAGGTATAATTCTTTGAGCTCATACATTGAAGAGATTGGCATCAAGTCACTATGCGGGTAATTTTGAATATTAAGCTTTTCTAGCGATGTAGTAGTAAGCAGCGACCCCAACCCTTTAGACCAAGTGACTAATGCAACTTTCAACTTTGAGAATGCCGACAAATCGATTTTCTGTGCTGATTTATATTGCAGCCCAAGAACCTCTAGTTGAGGCAGTGATTCAATAACCTTTATTCCTTTTGCATCCCAGCAATAGATCTCAAGGCTTCGAAGAAAGTCCAGCTTTCTAAGAAAGGTTATATCCTGCCCCTTGAAGCCGAACGAATCAGTGAGCCTCAATGCAAATATATTGTTTGCCTGCATGTAAGACGAAACCTCATCAGTCCACTCTCCTTTAAGGATAAGGACTTTACCAATTCCATTTTCATCCTGCCTGATTTCGAAGTTACTCATGATCTCTCATTGGCTCA
>NZ_BAABWR010000060.1:0-809 GCF_040370605.1 Aliiglaciecola sp. NS0011-25 | reverse complement strand
GCACTAATCTGTTTGGCAATAGTCATTTATAGTATTTAGCCTTTCTTTAGATCTTTTAATAAGTTCATCTGGCTCATCACCGCCTTTTGCCTTAGCCAGCTCCTTGAACACTAGTTTGATTTCAATAATTTGAGGCTTCGGGACAATTATTGTTGAAGAATTAGCGAAATCCCAGAAAATGTAATTACTGTCTGAAGTACCTATTAT
Organism: Aliiglaciecola sp. NS0011-25; assembly: GCF_040370605.1. Taxonomy (NCBI): domain Bacteria; kingdom Pseudomonadati; phylum Pseudomonadota; class Gammaproteobacteria; order Alteromonadales; family Alteromonadaceae; genus Aliiglaciecola; species Aliiglaciecola sp. NS0011-25. The sequence goes on along the minus strand of NZ_BAABWR010000060.1, from coordinate 602 downwards.
ATTTGCACATTTTATTTCTCTTTTAACGCTGTTGTATAGCACTTTAAAATGCGCGGTGTCTCCTCGAAGAACTGCTTTAGCGTCTTGAGCAGGCGAGATAAAAGGTGAAATGAACACAAAAAAAGCAACTGGGGTTCCGAGGATCGTGAAAAAAGTGCCAATGATTTTGTGCCAAATACCTTTGACTTTTTTTACTTCCGTTTTAGCCTCGTTTTTCCCAGCAAGTAGAATTAAAAGCCCAAATGAAATCGAAAATAGAAATAAAGCAAGAAAAAAGCTTTTACTTAAAAAGAGCATTTTTATCACGTCTAAAAAATGCGCGAAATGAAGATATTCGATTCCAAAAAATTTGAAATAAGAACTTGAGTAGAATAGCCCAATACCTATAGAGATAGCGGCGAAAACGGTAGATACTATGATCCAATGTTCCACGATGATCGACAGCACTTCCTTTTTTGCATTTCCTTTAGTCATAAACATCCTTTTTTAGTGCTAACGTCCGAATTTGCTGCACAAACTTGTGGCCTAAACTTTGTGAGGCACGAACAATGGCCGCGAGTTTGGGTCAGCAACATACGTTTGTTATTGCGCCACCCCACTTC
>NZ_BAABWR010000059.1:0-852 GCF_040370605.1 Aliiglaciecola sp. NS0011-25 | reverse complement strand
ATGACATCACAATGTCGACAGATAGAGGCCAATTGACGCCTGTCACAATACAAACTCAAGAGGCATTAAACAGGAAGGACATCACGGTTATCGCAGACAAAGGCTACTTCAGCAGGAAGGATATTAAAGCCACACAAGACTTAGGCGCGACGGCATTGGTGCCTCAAACTGACACATCTGGTTCAAAGAAGAAAGGCATATTCAATAAGTCGCTGTTTAAGTATGACAAAAGTAAGGATGCTTATATATGCCCTGCTGAAAATGAGTTACCGCATAGACGAAATGTGGTTGAAGGCGGCTTAGAACTAAAGGTCTATGTCGATCACATCGCATGCAGGGACTGTGATATTCGCGCTCAATGCACCCAATCAAAGGTTGAGCCAAGAAAAATGAAGCGTTGGATACATGAAGCCGATATTGATGCAATGAAAGCACGATTAGATGCTGCGCCTGAAACCACCGTTATCAGAAAGCAGACTGTCGAGCACCCATTTGGCACTATCAAAATGTGGATGGGAGCGTCTCACTTTTTAATGAAACGTAAGAAGAATGTCAGTACCGAAATGAGCCTCCACGTGCTGGCTTACAATCTCAAACGAATGATGTCGATAGTCGGAGTGCCGACATTAATAGCCGCTATGATGGAATAATGCTTAGTGGCCAGAAAATCTCTCTAAAAGGCAGTAATTAAGCCTATTTGCTATCAATTTTAGAGGCGTGGGCTAAAAAACTGACATTATTGTTGAATTACCCTGAGTCAAAACAGTGAGCCTAAATATTTTTGAATATGAGTCAAAAACACAGAGGTATAAATTCATGTTGTAGTTAAGCGTTTTCACACAGCCTGCGCTC
>NZ_BAABWR010000058.1:0-882 GCF_040370605.1 Aliiglaciecola sp. NS0011-25 | reverse complement strand
CGGGTTTTAAGTCAGCCATAAAGGCTTTTTGGTGCTTAGAGGCTACGTACTTCATCGAGTTACGAATTTGATGAATAACGCACTGTTGAACCTCTGTTTCAGGATAGATAGTGCCAATGGCTTCAGGGAAACCTTTTAGTCCATCAACACAGGCGATTAAAATATCGGATACGCCACGATTATGTAAATCGGTCAGCACTGATAACCAGTAGTTAGCACCTTCGCTTTCTGATACGTAGAGGCCAAGTAATTCTTTACGGCCTTCAATATTAATACCCAGCACAGTATAAACCGCTTTGCTAACGTAGCGACCATTTTCCTTGATTTTATAGTGAATAGCGTCAAGCCAGATAAATGGATACAACGCATCAAGACTGCGAGATTGCCACGCTTTAAGCTCTGGTATTAGCTGGTCAGTCACAGCGGTTATTGTGGCTTCTGATATTTCAATGCCATACATTTCTTGAATGTGACTGCGAATATCACGATAGCTCATGCCTAACGCAAACATAGATAGGACTTTTTGGTCAATTTCTGGCGTTAACTTAGTTTGGTTTTTCTTAACGAGTTGCGGTTCAAAGGAGCCAGCGCGGTCTCTTGGTGTTTCAAGTTCAAATTGACCTACAGATGATTTAACGGTTTTCTTGCTAGTGCCGTTCTTACGGTTTGGTTGCAGATCAGATTCTAGATGCTGCTCTAGCTCTGCTCTGAGTGCAGCTTCAGTTAATTGTTTAATTAGCGGTGTTAAAACACCATCTTCACCAGTTAACCCTTTACCAGATTGAAGTTCAGCTAATGCTTTGTTGAAGTCGAAAGATTGAGTCATGTGTCACTCCTGTTTTCTTAATATTACTGAAATGACACAGATTTCTAAACACTACC
>NZ_BAABWR010000057.1:0-925 GCF_040370605.1 Aliiglaciecola sp. NS0011-25 | reverse complement strand
CGCTCAGACTGTGTGAAAACTATTGATCACCTTTTGAGCTAAGCACCGTGTTTTTATGATCAAACAATCTTGAAATTGCCTGCTGCTATATCGCTTATTTACTATACTTATTAGTAGGTTAACAAGAATAAGTGTTGTTGATATGTCCCACCATATTACAGGCCAAGGTCGCAACCAAGTCACATTATTTCCAGAAGCATTAGATGATTTCGTCAATACTGAGAATCCCGTTCGAGTGATTGAAGCATTTGTAGATGAACTCAACTTAGCAACCCTAGGGTTCCACAAGGTAACGCCTAAAAATACAGGTCGCCCCGGGTATCATCCCGCCACCATGTTGAAGCTCTACATTTATGGCTATCTAAATCGGGTACAGTCTTCTCGCCGATTGGAGCGAGAAGCCCAACGTAATATTGAATTGATGTGGCTACTTGAACGCCTTACTCCTGACTTTAAAACCATTGCTGATTTTAGAAAAGATAACGGCAAAGGTATTAAGAACGCATGTCGTCAATTCGTTGAGCTATGTCGCCAAATGAACATGTTTGCCGATGCTGTAGTGGCGATTGATGGCAGCAAGTTTAAAGCGGTCAACGCAAAAAAGAATAACTTCACTCCCCAAAAAGCTAAGGACCATATTGCACGAATTGAAAGCAGCATAAGTGAATACTTATCAAAGCTAGACAGCGCAGATGCCAGCGACAAGAGTGATAAAGACACCGCATTGATGAAGGACAAATTAGCTTGGCTCCAAAACAGGCTTAGCGAGTTACAAGAAATAGAAACAAAAGTTAATGCACATCCAGACAAACAACTGTCGTCAACAGACCCTGATGCTCGGTTAATGAAAACGGATAATATGAACCGTCAGGTTTGTTACAACGTGCAAACAGCAGTAGACACGAAACATCATCTTATCGTGAGT
>NZ_BAABWR010000056.1:0-974 GCF_040370605.1 Aliiglaciecola sp. NS0011-25 | reverse complement strand
GCTACAAGGTGAAGGGGGGCATATATTTTGTAGGCGGGTGCTTTAGCTCCGCGCGATTAGGTTAACCTGAATGAAATGAATCCATGGCCTAAAGCCCATGGTACAGGGATAGGGGGTAACCCATCACCGACGTTTTAATCGTCTAATCGCAACCAAGTTAAAACTCTTAAATAGTAAAATAATACCAGTAACGGTAAACAATAAAGCGGAGATAGAAAATGTGATTAATAACGGGTTATTAAAATTTTTTCGCTCGTCATAATCCATAATATGCAACATCCAAAAAAAATCAAAAATACGCCACAAATCACTTCTAATAGTAGTTAACTTGCCGCTTAACGGAGACACATATAATGTGGTATTCCAAGTATCATCAAATTTTAGCTGCCACACTTTTCCTTTGTTGCGAGAGGCTTCCATTGGAGCTTTAGCTAACAAATTTTGCTCGATAAGTTCGCCGTTTCCAAGATAATGTTGTTTTGCTATTGTTGCCGCTTTTTCAGCATTGATAATACCCATCAAATCGCCAGTTAAGGCATGGAATAATTGCTCACCAGACGCCGTCTGAACTGCGTAATAAGGCTCACTTAAAACTTGGGTATAGGAAATTTTATGAATAGGCTCGGAGATTCTAAGGCGAAAGGTATCTAGGGAGAAAGCATACTGTGTATTGTCGATTTCATAGTTTAAATTTTTTATTGCTAGATGATCTCCGTGCACCTTTTCCAAAGGTATAACACTCATCACTACACCACCTAAAATCCACAATAAAATTTGTACGGCAAGGAATAATCCTGCCCATTTATGTAGAAATCGTGAAACACGAAAGAGCTTTCTAATCATAATCTTAGGTTAAATGGGTAATCTATAGTCAGATTTACGCATGGATATAGATGAGTGTCAATTGAGCCTTTTGTTGCTGGCGGGTGTTTTAGTCCTGCGCGATTAGGGTAACCAGAATGAAATGAATTCAT
>NZ_BAABWR010000055.1:0-987 GCF_040370605.1 Aliiglaciecola sp. NS0011-25 | reverse complement strand
CAAACCAATTCAGAGCGAAAAAGTGATGTGAATATGGCGCTTTTGGGCTTTGATAAGAAAGTGGGGGGAAGTTTGGAATTGTTGTGGCTTTATGTAGCTATATCTCTGATTTAATTCATATTACAGACAGCAAGAATCGTCCATCGAGTAGGAGGATTAAAACAAATTTGGCTGCTAAATTGTTTAGGCTTGTTGTAATAATGCTTTGGCCTTTGTTATCCCTCGTATTCGTTGATGGCCGGTATGTTGTTTAAATTGTTGCATCATATGCTCACTGCCTACCGCTGTATGAAAGTGCTGTTCAAACTCTGTGGTAAGCGTTATCCATTGCTCTGAATTAAGGCCAAGGCGTTCTAAAATAGGGCTATGCTGGTGTTCGATGTAACCGGCTTTATCTTCTCGAATACTTCTGCCTGTGCAATCGACTAATTCACAGTAATCTATGAGAGAGAAGGCAATGCCTCTAGGCATACCTTGTCTATGGTTACCCACAAACCCCATCAAGTTTTTGGGTTGCTCTCCTTTAATACAGGCCTGGATACGCTTTTGGATACTGGTGTGTTTTGAGGTTTCTGGCGTTTTTTCGATTTTGGCTCGAATTGGATTTAAATCCACGTAGGCCATGCAAGCTAGCACGGCCGACTCATCTAATAATGCTTGAGATTTAAACCGTCCCTCCCAAAATCGACCTGTGCAGTCATCTTCTTTATTCGCCTCGCGGGCTATGTATTCATTCAGACTGCGCATGAACCAACTAATGTCGTACAAACGTTGACGATAAATATTAATCGTTTCATTCAATGTGATTTGCTCACTTTGACTCAGTGATTCGTCACGCAAAAATCGTTGGGTAAGTAATGTGCCTTTATGTAATTGATGCCAACGATAAGCCACTTCTTTTAACGACCAGTTATCGGCTGCTTCTTTATCAACACAGACTACAATATGTGTGTGATTACTCATGACAGCATAAGCACACACATCAAT
>NZ_BAABWR010000054.1:0-1002 GCF_040370605.1 Aliiglaciecola sp. NS0011-25 | reverse complement strand
GAGTTCATGTGGCTTAATTACCTGAAAGTCAGTCACTTCTATAAAACACTCATCATCCCATATTTCTTTACTCCAATTTACTTCTATTTCAGAGGGAAAGCCTGTTTTATGGTAAGTGACATTATATTCATCTGCATTCTTTTCGGCGCGGTCAGCATATTCAAAAAGATCATCTATAGAATAAACGTCTATGCTCCTTGGGGTGATCTGCACTCCATTTTTTACAACAACTCGATACTCCAAATCCCTCATACATCCAAACATAAGTGTATAGCGGTAATTTTCAATTCCAGATTCAATCCACTGCCTATGGTAGCTGTTCAAAGGATTTACTTTATCACTGGGAATAATCAAATGATTAAAGGCAAACAAGACAACCAACACGAAACCAATGAAAGCAGAAATAAAAATATTTGCGGAGTTACTACCAAGTCTGAATATCATACTAATGAACTCCTAACGCTTCGCATAACTGGTAAATACTTGCTGGCTAAACTTGGCGAAGAATGAGCCCCAGCCAGCGAGTATTTGTCCAAGCGAGCTTGCGAGCAAGTTAATGCGTTTGTTATGTTTAGTTTTTTGCATAACCTTTCAATACCTGCATGAAAGTTTCGAGCTCAGAGTCGTAGCTGTTCTCTTCTATTATTCGGCTACTACAATACGAGACACCGCCATTTTCAGAAGCCACAAATACATATCTAGCACCGACAGTAATAGGTAAGCCACACATCGAAGAACTCAGTGATGTTCTAACTTTACGAAGGTTGGAAGTATCACCTTTATAAGTAGTTTCTATATCGACCTTCGCTTCGACAATGGAGTATTCACCATCATTCTTGATTGCGGTAGCTTCTTTCACAATAGCTGTAAAAACATAGGGGCTAAAAATGTCCGCGATAACATCATCAGCTGATGATATATGACAACTGCAAGCCAATGCAGAACTTGACGTCATCATTAGTGCAAAAATAGTTAGTATTCTCAATTTACACTCTCTAAACA
>NZ_BAABWR010000053.1:0-1021 GCF_040370605.1 Aliiglaciecola sp. NS0011-25 | reverse complement strand
TTGTGTGATTCATAGACATCCTTTCACTATAATTGGGTGTTATGAACGATGAAATTCAACAAAGATTGGTCTGGATAAAATTACTTGAATCATCAGGTGATGCAGGTTTAGTTTGCCGTAAATGTGGCATCACCAGACCAACTCTCCGTAAATGGTGGCGGCGCTATAAAGAGTTAGGTAAGGATGGTCTGGTTAGCCGAAGTAAGCGGCCTCATTCATCACCAAACCTTAAAACTACAGACAAGGTTGAGAAGCTAATTTTAGAATTACGCTCAGCAAGAAATCTCGGAGCTAGAAGGCTTCAAAGTGAGTTATTTAGACTTCACAACATATCATTAGGTCTTGCGACAATTCACAAAGTTCTCAAGAAGCATCAAGTTAAACCTGTGCAAAAATTCAGGCGAAAAGTGGATTACATTCGATACGAACGACCATTGCCTGGCGATAGAGTACAAATGGACACTTGCAAAATAGCTCCAGGGCTTTATCAATACACTTCGGTTGACGACTGCACTAGATACAGGGTTCTGAGGCTCTACGGACGTCGTACGGCAGCAAACACATTAGATTTTATTGACGCTGTTGTTGAAGAAATGCCTTTTCCTATTCAACGTTTTCAAACTGATCGTGGCAGAGAATTTTTTGCTGAAAAGGTTCAGAAAAAAATGATGTCACTAGGTATCAAATTCCGTCCTAATAAACCAGCTTCACCTCATCTTAATGGAAAGGTTGAGCGATCCCAGAAAACCGACAAAGCTGAATTTTATGCAACTGTAGATATTGAATCTGATGACTTGGACAATCAACTTTCTGAATGGCAGCACTACTATAACTGGAATCGTCCGCATAGCGCTCACAAAGGCAAAACACCAATGGAAAAGTATTTCGATGTATCAAACGAAACACCGTTCTCAGACGAAGTTCTAGACAATTATGAAGTTAAAAATGAACGGGTTCAGGATGCCAATTACAGACGAGATTTAGAGATCGCAAGATTGAAACGATCTCTATGAATCACACA
>NZ_BAABWR010000052.1:0-1055 GCF_040370605.1 Aliiglaciecola sp. NS0011-25 | reverse complement strand
TGAATCACCCATATTGCAACGTTTAGGGTTGGATGAACACACCTGGCAAGATATGTTTTTGACCTTTGAAACCAATTTTAGCGTGGCTGCAGGGCAATCAGACACCTTGAAACGCTATAAGCGAAAACGTCGGCAAAAGAATTCTGTAGGCTAACGATTCCACTAAAGCCGCTTTTCATTTCAATTGTTTCTTTGCACAAGAGACAGGCCTCAACCTGCACTAAATTCAGCTCAATAGCGCCCATTTCCCAAAAACCGATGATTGTATAGGTATTTACCTAAATTACGAACGCATTCATACTTTTCATCAAACTCCAGTAAAAATTATAGGCCTCTTTTTTCACTACCTTTAAAAATGCCTGTCCACGATGATTGATTTAGTCTTTAAAAATGTCTGTCCATGATTTAATGATTTACTGATTTAGTTCCCAAATATGCGTTGGGCATGGGTAATTAGGCCAGTTGTAACGCTACCAAAATGGTTCCCAATGACAACCTCAGTATCGGGGAAGATAGCGCTTATCCATTGTTTGATGACGGGTGAAATTGCAGTACCGCCGGTTACAAAAATGGTGTCGGGTTTAGCGCCTGACTGCAGTAAAGACTCATTCACGATAGACTCAATTTGCTTTAATTCACCACTGATAGCGTCACCTAGTTGATCCCTGCTAACTGAGATGTGTAAATCTGATTCAATATAATCAAGGTTAACCTCGGTCAAATGCTTGGTTGAAAGCGCTATTTTGGTTAATTCAGAACTCTTATTTAATTTGAGTCCTAGTTTGTCTTCTCGCAACTTTTTCAATCGCTCGATTCTATTATCCAAAGACATATAACAATATCGTTGCAATTCCACACCGGTTCTATTTGAATTAAACTCACGCTGCGCAGCGACATCATTTACGCACACTGCCTGTCTGAATAATGTGGGAGGAATCGGCAGGTCGTTAGTTAATATAATATCTTTACCAAAGTGCGGCATAATCCCCATTAGCGCTAGTTTGTTGTCAATATCAATGCCCCCTATCCGTTTTCCTGAGCAACCAAGAATATTG
>NZ_BAABWR010000051.1:0-1081 GCF_040370605.1 Aliiglaciecola sp. NS0011-25 | reverse complement strand
TAAGTGGGGTGGCGCAATAACAAGCGTATGTTGCTGACCCAAACTCACTGGCTGTGGCTCATTCTTCGCCAAGTATAGCCAGCAAGTTTGTGCAGCAAATTCGGACGTTATGCCCTGGTATAGATTATGTCTTTGAAAAGCAATTTCATATTAATGGCTGAGTACAATAAATGGATGAATGAGTCCATTTACTCTGCTGCGTCACGTTTAAGTAGAGATTCACTTTCAGAAAACAGAGGCGCTTTCTTTGGTTCCATTATCGGAACCCTCAATCACATATTAGTCGCTGATGTCATTTGGCTAAAACGATTTGCGTCTCATCCCGCAAATTTTAGTTCGTTGAATTGTCTTGCAATCACGCCGTTACCAGAAAAGCTCGATTCAATACTGTTTAGCGACTTTGAAAAACTAAAAAATGAAAGAAACCGATTAGACGGCGTAATTCTGGAATTTGTTAATCAGCTCAGCGATGAGCATTTGGACAATGATTTACCCTATCAAAATACAAAAGGCGTCCCTTACACAAAATCTTTTTCGCTCCTCATGCAACACTTTTTTAATCATCAAACTCATCATCGAGGTCAAATTTCTACAATGCTTTCTCAGTCTGGTATAGATTTAGGTGTAACAGATTTGTTGGTTAAAATACCAAATGAGTGAGGGCATAACAAAGCGCTTAAGTCACTCCCTTCGGTCGTTCGGACGCATTTACGCGGGGCGGCTTAGCTTAAAGTTATGTTTATAGGTAGAAATGGAGCTTTACATGTCCTTTAAACTAAAAAACGGGCCTCGACCAGTTAAGCTCGGACATACTGTAGATATTGAAACGCTAATAATAGAATTGTCGATTGGAATACTCTCAACTATTATGGCTTTTGCTGGTTATAAAGCCGGTGTCGCTATACTTTTCATCCCTTGTGCTATGTTGGCAGTAGGTTGCTTATTTTTATTTATAGTGGGCATCATTAGGTTTATCTACGATTGGATTTATCAAAAGCTTAATAAGCCGGCTGTTGTAATAAGTGACGATAGAAGTAGGGAGCGATTCAGAGATGACTGATTTGGCTTGTGTAAATAAACA
>NZ_BAABWR010000050.1:0-1232 GCF_040370605.1 Aliiglaciecola sp. NS0011-25 | reverse complement strand
TGAATCGACACCAATAATCTAGACACTTCTCAGCCGTTCTTGGTATCGCTTTTCATACTCTACTGGCGAAAGCAGATCATTGGAACCATGTTTTCGTTTATTGTTATAAAACATTTCTATGTAATCAAAGATATCACTTCTAGCATCGTCCCTTGTTGAATAGACTTTTCGCTTTACTCGCTCACGTTTCAACAGTTGGAAGAAGCTTTCCGCCACTGCATTGTCATGGCAGTTACCGCGTCTGCTCATGCTTCCTTCAAGGCCATTTACTTTAAGGAAGTGTTGCCAATCATGGCTTGTATATTGACTCCCTTGATCTGAATGAACTGTCACCATTTTCTTAGGATTGCGCCGCCATACCGCCATTAATAAGGCATCTAACACAATTTCCTTAGTGATCCGTGATTGCATCGACCAACCAATGACTTTACGTGAGAACAAATCGACAACCACAGCCAAGTAAAGCCATCCCTCATGAGTGCGGATATGGGTGATGTCGGTCACCCATGATTCATCTGGCGACTCAGGATTGAATTGACGCTGTAATCGATTAGGCACAACAATATGGCTTTCTCCGCTACGATGACGAGGCTTTCGGTACCCAACTTGAGCTTTCAGCCCTTCATCTCGCATCAGCCGATAAACGCGATTCACACCGCATTTTTCACCAACATCACGTAAATCAGAGTGGACTTTACGATAACCATACACACCACCTGACTCCAGCCAAAACTGTTTAATCAATCCTGTAAGACGTTGATTGGCTTTAGCTCGTTTAGAGTGAGGCTGTTTGTTCCATGCGTAATATCCGCTTGGATGCACGTCGAACATTTTGCATAGCCAACGAACAGGCCAACTGTCCGAATTCTCTTTGATAAAGGCATACCTCAGTCGGACTGCTTTGCGAAGTATGCCGCGGCTTTTTTCAATAGGTCACGCTCTTCTGTTGTTCGCTTTAACTCTTTCTGTAACCTTCTAATTTCAGCCTGTGCATCGCTTAATTCGTTTTGCTGTTTAGAATCAGGGCCGTATTTTTTAACCCACGCATAAAGACTGTGTGTTGTGACATCTAACCGTTTGGCAACGTCAGATATTAAATGACCTCGATCAACTACCTGTTTAACCGCTTCAATTTTGAATTCTTCTGGGTAGCGTTTTCCGCTCATAAACACCTCTATATTTTTAGTTAGTTTATCTAACTAAGAGGTGTCTAGGAAATTAGTGTCGATTCA
>NZ_BAABWR010000049.1:0-1281 GCF_040370605.1 Aliiglaciecola sp. NS0011-25 | reverse complement strand
TGATCTTCCCCCGCAAAAATGGACACCATCCACTCTTTAATATACTGCCATTTCAAACTCAACAGGTGTTTTATATCCTAAACTCGAATGTAAACGCTGTCTATTGTAGAAATAGTTTAAATAGCCTTTGAGTTTAGAGTGCAGGTTACTCATTGTTTCAAAACAATTTCCACGAATTAAATCAGCCTTTAACGAATGAAAAAACGACTCTACTTCAGCGTTGTCAGTGCAGCAACCTGGTCGGTTCATACTGGCTTTGATGTTGTGGTTCTTTAAGTATTGCTGGACGTTGTGCGCTCGATACTCGGCACCTCGGTCTGTGTGAAACAACACGCTTTGAGTTGGTTGGCGCTTTTTAATTGCTAGCCTCAATGCTTTAAGCGTTAATTCTGTTGACTTGCTTTTGCCAAATGCCCATCCAATAACGCGACGCGAATACAAATCGATGACCACAGCAAGGTAGTGCCAACTTGAGCCAACTTTGAGGTAAGTGACATCACCAGACCATTGCTGGTTTATGCCTGTCGGCTTCTCCATATCTTTTCGTTTGTTTTGAATTTCTTTATAGAAAAACTTCACCTTTGCTGGTTTGCTATAAGTCTTGATTGCCCTTGCTCTCAAGCCGTTCTCCTGCATGAGACGTGCTACTCGCTTCTCGCTTGTTTTGATGCCATCTCTTTTCAATGCATGAAACACGCGAGGGCTGCCATACGTCTGGTGATTATCGTTGAACACTCGTTTAATGTCTCTCAGTAATACCGAATCTGACATATCTTTGGCTGATACAGGCCGACTAAGCCACGCATAATAACCACTACGAGACACACTAAGCCAATCACAAAGGTATTTGACGCCTAAGGCTTGTCCGAACTTTTGGACGAATCCAAATCGTTCTGATGTACTTCCGCCAGATACCGTTGCCACTTTTTTAGAAGATCATTCTCCAACTTGAGGCGCTCATTTTCTTTCTGAAGCTTTTGAATTGCGGTCAATTCTTTTTTAGTAGGTACTTTACGCATGTTTTCATCGTTGCAATTATAGCGATTGGCTTTACAGAATTTACCTTCTCTGTATTCCTTCCGCCAACGGCTCAACATCAACGGATGAATATCAAGTGCTAAAGCAACATCCTTTGACAAGACATCGTCTTTTAAGCTTAGTTTGACTGCCTTAATTTTGAAACTAACTGGATAAAACCATGTTTTTCTTGGTTGGGTGTACTTAGGCATTTTAGCCTCCTCAGTGTGATGAGAAGGTGTCCACTAAAACGGGGGAGGAGCA
>NZ_BAABWR010000048.1:0-1309 GCF_040370605.1 Aliiglaciecola sp. NS0011-25 | reverse complement strand
TGTCTCGTCCTGAAATGTGTTTACACATTTAGGACTTATTATGACCAAGTCAAATAATACACCGCTTAAACGAACACAACGAGATTATTCATTAGGCTTTAAATTACAAATTGTCGACGCTGTAGAAAAAGGCGATATGACCTATAAACAAGCCCAAAAAATTTATGGCATACAAGGTCGTTCAACGGTGCTTACTTGGTTAAGAAAACACGGTAAGATGGATTGGACTCAATCACCTAAGATAACTATGCCTACATCACCTAAAGCCAAAGAAAGTCCCGCTCAAAAAATCAAGCGTCTCGAACGAGAGCTCGAAGATGAGCACTTACGTAACCTGTTACTCAATGAAGTGGTTAATATTCTTGACGCTGAGCATGGGACAAGCCTTCGAAAAAAGTATATTGCCAAGGAGCAAGAAGCCTTCAAAAGCAAAAAATAGTTAGCTTAGAACGTGCTTGCAAGCTGCTTGGTATAACGAGACAAGCGATATATCAACGAGAGCGTAGAGCTAAATTGCGTGCTATTGAACTCGCACCAGTTAAAGCGATGGTATTGGAAATACGACGCTTTATGCCGCGTTTAGGTGGAAGAAAATTATACTTTCTACTTAAACCCAAATTCATAGAGCAAGGCATAAGTTTAGGTCGAGACGCTTTTTTTAGTTACTTGAAAAATGAACATTTATTGGTTAAACCAAAGCGTAGTTATACCAAAACGACTTTTAGTAAACATTGGATGAAAAAGCATCCTAACTTGCTTAAAGATAGGCAACCATCGAGGCCAGAAGAGATATTTGTAAGTGATATAACCTACGTTCAATCAGCACAAGGTGTTCACTATCTATCGCTAGTAACAGATGCGTATAGTCGCAAAATTATGGGATATGAACTCAGTGATGAAATGAAGGCGACAGATGTTGTTAAGGCATTAGATATGACCATCAATAATCGTCAGTATCAATGCAGTACGATTCATCATTCAGATAGAGGGTTACAGTATTGCTCGCAGGTATATCAAGTAAAACTTAATGAAAATGGCATTATTCCATCAATGACTGATGGCTATGATTGTTATCAAAATGCACTGGCTGAGCGTATTAACGGCATATTGAAGCAGGAGTTCTTACTCTATAAATGTCAAAACCTAGAAGAGCTAAGGCAGCTCATCGATGAATCAATATTGATATACAATGAATTGAGGCCGCACTTGAGTTTAGGAATGAAAACACCAAACCAAGTGCATAAAAAAGACCAGGAGCAAAAGCTACTGGCCTTCAATTAAAACCGTCAACGTATTTTAGGACGGGACA
>NZ_BAABWR010000047.1:0-1513 GCF_040370605.1 Aliiglaciecola sp. NS0011-25 | reverse complement strand
GGCATTAAGATGGTGTCGATTAATTTTACACTCGCCATTGGGAAAACAGAAAGATAGAACAAAAACAATAGGTTAAAAACTGGCCCGTTTATTGCTCTTCGTCATTGGGTTTATATTTAACAATTATTAAAAGGGTTTTCTTATGAAAATATCAATGCTTCTGTTTGCGTGTATTTTTGCCAGTACAGCAAACGCAGGGCTGATAACAAGCTCCTCCGACTCTTCAATATCAGGGGCTACTGTAATTGACTTTGAGTCGCAGACTATTGGCTCGTCTTCTAGCTACACTATTGGTGATGTTACATTTTCAAATGCAGGAACAGGCACCTTAGGAATTGCGAATTATACTACCGGTGGAGTATATGGAACTTCCGGGTTGGAGCTTTCAACCAGCGCAGCGGTAGGATCATTCAATATTGACTTCTCTACATCGGTTTCAGCTTTCGGCATGATATGGGGTGCCGCTGATGGGTATTGGAATATGAATATTTTTGATGATTCAAGCACCCTTCTAGAAAGCCTATTTGTTCCTGCTCAAACATCGCCTTACATTGGTTTTATTGGTGCAAACACAACGAATATTTCTCGAGTGGAGTTTGTCGGACAGTATGCCGACTGGGTTAAAATCGATGACTTTAGCTATGTAACCGAGAGCGCTACGTCAGTGCCAGAGCCTACTTCCATTGCTTTGTTAGGTCTTGGGTTGGCTGGCTTGGGTTTTTCTCGTAAAAAAGCAAAAGCCTAACAAGCGCATTAACTCGGACAAGCAAAAAAATGGGGCTTTACTGCCCTATTTTTTTGCTTGCGGGTTATGCGAGCGTTAGCCGTAAATTTGAAACGGCAAACGCGTGTGATACTATAGTGATACATTTGCGCATTTTATAATTGGATTCATCATGAGAGTAGAGCTAGTAACAACATTAAAGCGACAAGCAACCAAGATATTGGCTGAGCTACATTCGTCAAAAGAACCAGTGTTAATAACAGAGCATGGACAACCGTCTGCATATTTAGTTGATGTAGATGACTATGAGTTCATGCAACAACGAATGCAGATACTCGAAGGTGTTGCTCGAGGCGAGCAAGCTATTAGAAATGGCGATACATTCTCTAATGAAGATGCAAAAGAAAAAATGAGTAAATGGCTGAAGTAAAATGGACTGCTCCTGCTTTAAATGACTTAAACGAAATAGTTGAATATATTGCGTTAAGTAATTTACCTGCAGCCAAAAATTTAGCACAAAAGGTGTTTGATAAAGTTACTAGACTAGAGAGACATCCTGAATCGGGGAAAATCCCGCGTGAATTAAAAAACTTAAACTATAGAGAAGTTGTTGTTAATCCATGTCGTATTTTTTATAAAATAGATAATGATCTAGTTTATATACTTCATGTTATGCGGCAAGAGCGTGATCTGAGAAAGTTTATTTTACGCAGCTAAATACGGCTAACAAAAACTTCATGGTTGGAATTTTACTGCTGGTAAAGCGCTCCTAAAATCCCCATATGCAAA
>NZ_BAABWR010000046.1:0-1602 GCF_040370605.1 Aliiglaciecola sp. NS0011-25 | reverse complement strand
TAACACATATGAGCCTAAAGTTAGTCAATAGGTACTAGTGTGCTTTTGATCTATTTTTCAGATCAATCCAAATCTCTGAGCTAAACCGTTTACTTCATCTGTCTTCGTGGCTATTAGGCAATCGCCTACAGCAAACACATATAGAGGCTCTCTTATGCGATATCATCGCGGCCAGCATTTTCAATATCCGTATTGATAGCAGGGGCACTAGACATTCATCGGTTAACCCAGCACTGGCACTATTCAAAATGAAGGTTGGATAATTCCACCAGTTAGTTTCAGGCTCAGGCTAGGTGTAAGCGATTTAGCGCAAAGTATTGATGCACGCCCATCCGATGTCTAATCAAACCGAGTGGTTACCTAGCAATGGCAAATAAGTCGTATTAAATGGCTTTTATAAACCAGTGAAATTCACAACGATTTAAGGTTGCTCGGCCTATGGCACCAGTTAGACGTTCAGCTCATCGGATGGCGTGACTAACCTGCTAAAAATCGTTTTTCATCAAAAGCCTTTTGTCGTTTTAACATGAAGTAAACACAGCGGCCTAGCTTATGCGCAAGGGCGGACAGAGCTTTTGCTTTACTCATGCGTTTTTGTAACTTGTTGAGATAGGCGCGAGCTTTATCATTTCCGCGTAGGTAAAGCACGGCCATTTCAGAGAAGGCCCATTTAAGATGAGCATTGCCAATTTTATTACCTTGTGTGCCGTAGGCTTTACCAGCTGATTCAGCTTTACATTTAACGAGTCGAGAATAGGATGCAAAATTTTGAACACTTTCAAAGCGGTTGATATCACCTATTTCATAGAGAATTGTGAGTGCTAGAATTTGGCCCACACCCGCAATAGATTTGAGTAGGTAGAAGTCTCTAGCATTATGTTGTTTCGCTTGTTTTTCAATGAACCCTTCAACTTGGCGTAACTCTGTTTCAATATGAGCGACTATGTTTAAATCAATATCGATGTTGCGCTGCACGGATATATCATCAAAGACGTTCGACATTTTTTCACGAGACTTTGGATAACGTAAATTAAGGGAATGTGCAGGGTAATTGTATTGACTCACGGTATTTGATACATGAGCTTTTAAGTCCGCGCCAAAGCGTACAAGTTTAGTGCGCCGCCGAAGTAAATCACGGGTAGCCCGTAGTTCGTTGGGGTAGTTGTATGCTAAAGGGAAATTACCACCACGTAACAATTTGGCAATCTTAAATGAATCAATTTTATCATTCTTGGTTTTACCGCCATGAATGGCTTTCATATACAAGGCGTGACCTAATACGAAATCTATATTGTGTTGCCGGCAAAAGTCACTGACCCAATACCAGCAGTGCATACATTCGACCCCCACGACGATATTGCCTAAATAAGGCGTCAGTAAAGCCAGCAATTCTTCGGGTGAGTCCTTTATTTTTTTATGTACAAGCACCTCACTTTTATCATCAATAACGCATACGTAAAGTAAGCGTGCGTGTAAATCTATTCCACAATAGTAAGGATGTGTATTAGTATAAAAATTCATTGAGCTTCTCCGTTTGGTTTTGTCACCTATCAGAGTAGCCTAAAAGTTACGCTGATTGGGGAGGCTCAATGAGTATCAAAC
>NZ_BAABWR010000044.1:0-1977 GCF_040370605.1 Aliiglaciecola sp. NS0011-25 | reverse complement strand
ATCGTGGTAGAGCGGCCCATTACTGAGCCGACCCCACACAGATCCGGACGTGCGGAATTACCGCATCCGGCTCTTCAGTTATACATTCACCCGTGTAAATCACGCGCACCTTAATACCAGTCAACATCGATAACTCTTTTGCTAACTCGTAGCTTCTGTATTTGGAAATACTCTAACATCTTCTTAAAATCACGCCAATTGTAACTTCGACGGCCACTGCGTCGGTTCAGCCATTTGTATAAACTATGCAGTACATAGTTATACAGCTTACTCACGCTGCGGCTGTTGTCGGGTAATCCGAAGTAATTTCTAAACCCTGTGAGTTTGCGTTTTAATTGGGGTAGCCAAATTGCTAGCTTCTGCGAGCGTTTGGTTTTAATGAAATGGTAAAATTCGCTCAGGCTACGTCGCTGCTTTAGATTTGCAGTTCGCCGCCTTAATCTCGGTTTACCTTTCACATCAATGCCCCAGTAAAATGCAAAACCCAAGAACACAAACTGGCGCTTACGACTGGGATGGAATCGACTGAACCTTATCAGGCTGGTCTTTTCTGGTGCCGTGTCCAGTTTGAACTTCTTTAGTCGTTTTGGCAGCACGCGGTAAAATCGCTCGGCATCATTGGCATACTGAAACGCACACACAAAATCATCTGCGTAACGTATCAGCATCGCTCTGCCTCTCATCCGAGGTTTTACCTTCTTCTCAAACCATAAATCCAATGCATAATGCAGATAGATATTGGCTAACACAGGGCTAATGATACCGCCTTGTGGGGTGCCACTTTTTGGTTTGAGATATTCTCCTTGCGGAGTGTGTATCCGTGCTTTTAACCATTGTCCGATTAAGCTCAAGAGCGCGTTATCATCAATGCGTTGTTTAAGCATCGCCATCAGCCAGTCGTGGTCAATATTGTCGAAGAAGCCTTTAATGTCAGCCTCAACAATATAGCCATAACCTTTGAACTGAAGATTCAAACTCAAACTATGCACCGCTTGATGCGTACTCTTATTTGGCCGATAACCATAGCTGTTAGGCAAGAAATTCGCTTCCCAGATACCTTGCAGTATCTGGCTCACGCTTTGCTGTACCAGCTTGTCATCCACTGTGGGTAAGCCTAATGGACGTTGTTTGCCATGACTTTTGGGAATGAAGACTCGCTTAATATCATCGGCTCGATAGCGCTTGGCTTTCAAGGCTGAACTTAAACGTGTGAGGTTTTCCACAAGCGATGTCTGGTATTTGGGTATAGTGATACCATCAATACCTGGCGCCGCTCGTTTATTCAGTTGCCCCCAACTTTGATACAGTAAATCATCTCCTAGTAATCCATATAGGTTCTGAAATCTGTGGTTTGGGTGGGTTTGTGATTTAAATGTGATGGCATTTAGTGCGGTTGTCATAGTGAATCCAGCCCTACTTTGTCCGGCCTATGTATCTGCTAAATACCTGATATAACTGCTTGCTCCTTCGCCATGTGATTGGCTTTCCCAACCTCAAACTACTATGAGCAAGTCTGACTGCCAAAGGGTCATCGTTGGCCTCGCTTGTGGCTTAGCGTCACTACCATTTTCCTTATGGAACACCTTTGGCTATCTCAAGTTCTCAATACATCTCTTTATACATGCCACGGCTTAATAACTCCGCTGACTCGCCACAACCTTGCCATTTCAAATCAATTGAATAATGGTTGCTTTGCATGGACTTCGACGGCGTTACAAGCCTCGTCAGTCAGAACTTAATTAATTATCGGAGCGATAACAGCACTTCAGGAACACGCATTCCCTGTGGCCTATATAATTCTCTGTGTACGCTTCACCTATATTGTTCATCTAGTCGCGAATGCATCGCTGATAAGTATTTCACCAATCCTAGACTCCGCCATAGGCGCAACACTCGATACAGGTGGCTGGCTAAGCCTTACCTGACAGGGACTTACACCCTGCAAGATGCATCAAGCTTCGCTTGACGCACTAACGC
>NZ_BAABWR010000043.1:0-2342 GCF_040370605.1 Aliiglaciecola sp. NS0011-25 | reverse complement strand
AATTCCGTTTGAAGTTCTTGTTAGCTTTCAGTCTACGATCTTTAGATACTTTAACTATTGTAGGTTGATATAAAAGCAATTGTATTGCCAACACTATGTGCAATTATAGTAGGCCACAGGTTGCGTCCACAACGATAGTAAGCCGTTCCCCATATTAAGGCTAAAACACCAGCTCCCACTATCCCTCGAGCTCCTTGCCAAAAATGAGCTAAACCAAAAATCAGTGAAGATACAACAATTGCCAGTATCCAACTTTTAGTTGTACCACCAAACTTCTTCGCAAGAAAATTCATAATGAATCCTCTAAAAAGTAACTCTTCACCAATAACGGCTAGCCACATCAAAGGAGTAAGTAAGAGTAACAAAGGTAAATTCCCTACCAATACACTTTTTCTTGGTGATGAGTCCGTCACTGTCCCTACAATAAGATCGAAAGACTCCATGACGATAGAGCCACTCACAAGTCCAATCAGTATAATGATTAATGCCCAAAGAGATGCGAACAATAATGATCTAAATCTAGTACTGCCAAATGTGGGCCACGACAACCCAAGTTCTCTAAGGTTATTACCATTATTTTTATATATAAAAATTAAAGAGATTGTCAAAACGAAATAGGGAATACTTCCACCTAATACAGGTAGAAAATCAAAAATATGACCAAAGTTTTTTGATTCACGTATATAAATTAAAACTGCAAACACGCAAAAGGTAATAAGGTAGAGGTAATTAGCTTTTTTGCTAGATATTTTGTTAACTAAATTTTCCATTTTAAATCCGTTTAAATAATCTTACACCCAAGCCCGTATTGAAAGCTAACACTCCGCTTAGGGGCAATAACACGTGGGCTAAAATTTGGAGCGAAGCGACTGAGCCCACGTGTTATTGTCCCAGGGAGCTTGCGACCGACTACAGCGGATTGTTAGCTCTGTTCGTCTATATCTGTGATGTAATTTACTAGCATTCTGCCGAGAGTAGTGAGACTTGCGCTTTTTCCCTTCATTTCAGTGAGCCCAAAGCGAAGAAGAGTTTCTTTGTAGCTATCTTGTAAAGCAGCAAGTTCTCGTTTTTCTATTGGAGCAGACATCTCTCTCGATATTGGCCTTAATACGTCAGGGTGCTTTTCTACCCATTCAGTATGAGGGCCGTGACTTAGGGAAGGCCTCAAAGAATAATATATAAGCCAAACAACCTCTGGGTCTGTAAGTTCACGATACAAATTTAAAATCTTTTTAGCTTCTTCATATTTTAATTTATCGCCAGTCAGTGCTTTTTCGGTCAAAGAAGCAATCCTCTGTCTTCTTTCTTCAGATACCGCACGAGAAGACTGAACAAGCGCTTCCTCTAGTAAATCGGTTCCTTGTTCTGTGTTCAAGTTCCGCTTAAAGCTATTTAGTTCCGCATCAACTTTTGACACTCTCTCATCTAAAGTTTGAAGAAATGAAACTACTCTTTCGAACCTTAAATTAGGAACAACACTGTCGAGTAATTCTGAAACTGCTGAACCTATAAAAGGCAATGCGCCAGATGCTGCTTTAGCGACACTTACAAGTCTATCTCTATTGTTCGTTTTTAAAGAATCCATGGTCATCCTTGAAAGAGCTAACGTCCGAATTTGCTGCACAAACTTGTGGCCTAAACTTTGTGAGGAACGAGCAACGGCCGCGAGTTTGGGTCAGCAACATTTGTTTGTTATTGCGCCACCCCACTTTACTTTCGCGGCTTTGCCGCCACAAGCCTGTGACACAACAACATTGATTAAAATTATTATCCTAGACTAAACCAAACCGCCAGAAAACTACAACTATTGATAAACGTTACTTTGGACTGTGTTTGATAAAACTGGTTGGGAAGAAAGTATTTTTAATTGAATAAACGACTGACCGATTACGGAAAAAAGCAGTAGTTAACTCGAAGAAATACGGACAAAGCCCGCCTTTGCACTTAATAGGATATTAACAGGGAAAAGCGCTATAACACTCCGCATAAATGGCGGAAAACAGTTGGCTAAACTTAGCGAAGAATGAGCGCCAGCCAACTGTTAGGCGTCCATTTTAATGCGTTTGTTATAAGTTTTATATATTGACGATTAACACCCCAAAAATCGCTATTAAAATACAACTTAGCCCCATGTAGAGTAATGCATATATTGGTTTTACCCAATTAACTATTATGTGATCCTGCAAGTTACGATAAACAAAACTACCCTTAGACAAAATATCCAATGCACTTGTATTCGGCTGTTTAAAAATGAATACCAAAACTGTTGAAAATAATAAGCAAGAAGCTCCGACAATCAACAGTAAATAGGCAAATATCGGCATATCTAACCTTAAAACTTA
>NZ_BAABWR010000042.1:0-2965 GCF_040370605.1 Aliiglaciecola sp. NS0011-25 | reverse complement strand
GAGCTAATTTTGTGTTGTCTTGTCACTCTTACAACACCATGCTTCTTACGAAGACATTTGGGCGTTGTATGGTTAAGCCTCACGGGCAATTAGTACAGGTTAGCTTAACGCCTCACAACGCTTCCACATCCTGCCTATCTACGTCGTAGTCTTCAACAACCCTTTAGGACAGTTAAACTGTCAGGGATGACTCATCTTGGGGCTCGCTTCCCGCTTAGATGCTTTCAGCGGTTATCGATTCCGAACGTAGCTACCGGGCAATGCCATTGGCATGACAACCCGAACACCAGCGGTTCGTCCACTCCGGTCCTCTCGTACTAGGAGCAGCTCCCCTCAATCATCCAACGCCCACACCAGATAGGGACCGAACTGTCTCACGACGTTCTAAACCCAGCTCGCGTACCACTTTAAATGGCGAACAGCCATACCCTTGGGACCGACTTCAGCCCCAGGATGTGATGAGCCGACATCGAGGTGCCAAACACCGCCGTCGATATGAACTCTTGGGCGGTATCAGCCTGTTATCCCCGGAGTACCTTTTATCCGTTGAGCGATGGCCCTTCCATACAGAACCACCGGATCACTATGACCTACTTTCGTACCTGCTCGACGTGTCTGTCTCGCAGTTAAGCTAGCTTATGCCATTGCACTAACCTCACGATGTCCGACCGTGATTAGCTAACCTTCGTGCTCCTCCGTTACTCTTTGGGAGGAGACCGCCCCAGTCAAACTACCCACCAGACACTGTCCACAATCCCGATAAGGGACCAATGTTAGAACATCAAATATACAAGGGTGGTATTTCAAAGGCGGCTCCACACAATCTAGCGACTGTGCTTCAAAGCCTCCCACCTATTCTACACATGTAGATTCAATGTTCAGTGCCAAGCTGTAGTAAAGGTTCACGGGGTCTTTCCGTCTAGGTGCGGGTACACAGCATCTTCACTGCGATTTCAATTTCACTGAGTCTCGGGTGGAGACAGCGTGGCCATGATTACGCCATTCGTGCAGGTCGGAACTTACCCGACAAGGAATTTCGCTACCTTAGGACCGTTATAGTTACGGCCGCCGTTTACCGGGGCTTCGATCAAGAGCTTCGCTTGCGCTAACCCCATCAATTAACCTTCCGGCACCGGGCAGGCGTCACACCGTATACGTCATCTTTCGATTTAGCACAGTGCTGTGTTTTTAATAAACAGTTCCAGCCACCTTTTCACTGCGGCCCTCGTTCGCTTAGGAAGCAAGTTCCATCACAAACAAGGGCGTACCTTCTCCCGAAGTTACGGTACGATTTTGCCGAGTTCCTTCACCCGAGTTCTCTCAAGCGCCTTAGTATTCTCTACCTGACCACCTGTGTCGGTTTGGGGTACGGTTCGATATACCATAAGTTTAGAGGATTTTCCTGGAAGCATGGCATCAACAACTTCGTCACCTTAGTGACTCGTCTCGTGTCTCAGGTTAGTGTTGAACCGGATTTACCTAATTCAACGCCCTACGCACTTTCACTTGGATAACCAACACCAAGCTTGCCTAGCCTTCTCCGTCCCCCCTTCACTGATATACCAAGTACGGAAATATTAATCCGTTTCCCATCGACTACGCATCTCTGCCTCGCCTTAGGGGCCGACTTACCCTGCCCTGATTAGCATGGGACAGGAAACCTTGGTCTTCCGGCGTGGGGGTTTTTCACCCCCATTATCGTTACTCATGTCAGCATTCGCACTTGTGATATGTCCAGCAAGCCTCACAGCTTACCTTCAGCCACTTACACAACGCTCCCCTACCATGTTTACAAAGTAAACATCCGCAGCTTCGGTATATTGCTTAGCCCCGTTACATCTTCCGCGCAGGCCGACTCGACTAGTGAGCTATTACGCTTTCTTTAAAGGGTGGCTGCTTCTAAGCCAACCTCCTAGCTGTCTTAGCCTTCCCACATCGTTTCCCACTTAGCAATATTTTGGGACCTTAGCTGGCGGTCTGGGTTGTTTCCCTCTTCACGACGGACGTTAGCACCCGCCGTGTGTCTCCCGGATATCACTCATTGGTATTCGGAGTTTGCAAAGGGTTGGTAAGTCGGGATGACCCCCTAGCCTTAACAGTGCTCTACCCCCAATGGTGTTCGTCCGAGGCGCTACCTAAATAGCTTTCGGGGAGAACCAGCTATCTCCCGGTTTGATTGGCCTTTCACCCCCAGCCACAGGTCATCCCCTGACTTTTCAACGTCAGTGGGTTCGGTCCTCCAGTTGATGTTACTCAACCTTCAACCTGCCCATGGCTAGATCACCGGGTTTCGGGTCTATACCTTGCAACTAAACGGGCAGTTAACCCTCGCTTTCACTACGGCTTCCCTAAACGGTTAACCTTGCTACAAAATATAAGTCGCTGACCCATTATACAAAAGGTACGCAGTCACAGAACAAGTCTGCTCCCACTGCTTGTACGTATACGGTTTCAGGTTCTATTTCACTCCCCTCACAGGGGTTCTTTTCGCCTTTCCCTCACGGTACTGGTTCACTATCGGTCAGTTAGGAGTATTTAGCCTTGGAGGATGGTCCCCCCATCTTCAGTCAGGATAACACGTGTCCCGACCTACTTAATATGGCAAAAATAACGCTTAGTGTACGGGACTATCACCCTGTACCGTTGTGCTTTCCAACACATTCCACTACGTCATAATTACTCGGCTGCTCCCCGTTCGCTCGCCGCTACTAGGGGAATCTCAATTGATTTCTTTTCCTAAGGGTACTTAGATGTTTCAGTTCCCCTCGTTTGCCTCTACAACCTATGTATTCAGTTGCAGATAGTGCATAAATGCACTGGGTTCCCCCATTCGGACATCTGTGGCTCAAATGCGTTTTGTCAACTCACCACAGCTTTTCGCAGACTTACACGTCCTTCATCGCCTCTAACTGCCTAGGCATCCACCGTATACGCTTAGTCACTTAACCATACAACCCCAAATATC
>NZ_BAABWR010000041.1:0-3946 GCF_040370605.1 Aliiglaciecola sp. NS0011-25 | reverse complement strand
GCCATAATAAATCCGCTAGCCTTGCCTTCAACCAAGGCTCAACTATGTCATTCAGTATTACTTCGAAAAAAGCTAAGTCATCTGCCGTGAAATCATCAGGAATGGCCGAACGCCTTCCAGCCTGATAGTCTTGAAAGTAGGGACTAAAAGGCTCGTTTAGGCTGCCAGGAGTAAGCATCATTGATGCGGCACGCCCAAGTAATTCAAGAATTTTTGCTTGTTCTTCTAAACCAGCATCTGCCTTCACTTTTGCATGCTTCTGAAGGCTTTGCATGACAGAAGAGTACCCATAATGATTTTCAGGTAGTACATCATACTGCCATTCGCAGGAGATGAATTGTTGTCGAGCATCATTTAACGAATCAGTCATTCAACTTCCTTGCTCCTTATGTGTTTTTAGCAATATTTTGAACATTCTTTTCAAAATTACTTGCAGTTTCACTTAGCAACTCTAATGATTTTTGAAATTGGGGGAGCCATTTTTCTCCGGAGAAATCTCCTTTTTTATACTGTAGTTTATAACCATGCAGTATTTCATTTGTCTTCTCCAGCACTTCCTCAACAGATGAAAAATGATCTCTCAACTCTGGAAAGTACATGTCCATTATCAGATGTACTCTTTCAGGGTTGTGTGTATATCCGCTATCAATATTGAGATCCAATGCCTGATTGAATGTTAACTCTCCTTCCATGACTTGTCGATAAGGCAAGAAGTGAGTCACTACGGCATTCATATATCTCCTTGATTCGACATATAGCTCTTCCAAGCGGTCTCTAACAAGTTCTTCTCGTTTGAGTTTTCTCTCATGCTCTAGCTGAATTAATAAACGCTCATTGATTAACTTATTGTTATACCTAATACCAATAATAGTCAGTGAGGATGTAAGTAATGCAGTGGAAAATGCAACCCATGCTGATGATGGGATTAATTTCAGCAGTTCAACAATTTGTTCCAATTGACCTCCCTGTGGATGAATACATAACAGTTAAATGATACGGACCCTAAGAACCGCATATTAATTTATTTCGCCATCAACTATCACTATCGCGGCTATGCCGCCACAAGCCTTTAACACAACAACTACGTTTAAAATTATTACCCTAGACTAAACCAATCCGCCAGAAAACTGCAACTATTGATGATGGCAGTAACTTAATGTTATTGACCCACGACCATAGACTGATGAGAAGGTGCTACGGCGGAACGAGTAAGGTCAGCTCTGCTTATTCACTGAATAAGTAACCTACGGATACCAGCATGACAACCGACTACATTACTGCCTCATCCGGTGCGTTAGCTCAATTTATTTGAGTGAAAGAATAACTAATTATGGACCGAAAAAATGTCAGAGAGATACTCGGTTTTTATTGACAAAGGGAGTCATACCAACGCTTTGATAAGCGGCAAAAATTTTTGGCTAAAATAGCGAGGAACGAGCAAAAGCCAACTGTTTTTTGTCCGTTTGAGCAACTTGTTAAATGGCTATTTCTCTTTGTCGAGAAGATCCAATCCATTATCAAGTTCCCCAACAAAACGCATATTTTTGCCTTTAAATATGCCGTAAAGAAAGTCTAAAAACCTGAAGAATTCATATATATCATTGCCTGCCTCATACTCATTTGTACCTGTTTTGATGAAAGAGGGACCTAATAGCTCAGTCGCTTCATCTGAATCAATTACAAAACCATGGTCTTTATAATGATTCGTAAAATGATCTGCTAACTCTTCACATGTTTTAGAATCTGGTAATGTTTTACCATTTAATAAGCGTATTGCATATTGTGTTGCGGATTCATTAATTCTCTCAAAATACCCGAGATCCCTTATGCTAACATTAGCGTTTAGGTATTGAGCAAACATATCAGATGCAGTTGGATGCTTAGAAGTCATTTCAGCTATCTTTTCTACAGCATTTGCTAAGCCTAATGCTGGAAAACCATTGAATTGTGGATCTATTGGGCCTAATTGGCTAAGTAATCCCATATGTAATTCTGTGGCACCAAGCGATATCAATGTCGCTGCTGATTTAGCTCGTCTTGGGATAGATATTGCGAATTTATTTTTCGCTAGCCTTTTACATGACTTACTTATTAAATAAGCAGGCTCAATTTGTCCGCCACCACTTTCAATAAACATTAGAATATCTTTTTTGTTCTCAAGATCGCTTACGGCACGATATATTTTATCGGAGTGATAGCCACTTATTGATTTATATTCATCATAAAGAAAAACAACGTGATATTTGTCCAGTTTATAATCTTTAAGAATCTTTTTTACATGCTCGTTTATTCGAGACTTTATATCCTCATCTTCTAATTTATCTTTAAACATATCGACTTGATCGCTTATGATAGATAAATCATAAGTTTTCTCTTCAATAGCTTCTTCTTGATTTTCAACTTCTTCCTGTGCCATTGGAACTCCTTGAGCCCTTTAACGAGGGTGTAGAAAAACCCTCACCTTAAAATTTACTATAAAAATTAGCGACGAAGTAGCAAAAGCCAACTGTTTTTTGTCCTTTTAAATGACTTGTTAGCACGATTTCTTAAATGCCTTAATCGCCAGAGATAATTTGCCACTTATAGTCTCTTTATAAACATTCTCAACAACTAGACGCGTTGCATGAGCACCAAAAATTGACAGTGTGTATATTGCTTCTTTTAAAAACTCCCTATCAATTTCGACTTTTTTTCCTAGCTCTGCGTCAGAATCCACTTCTCTAATATATTTGCGATCTATTCGTCCATTGTTATGTGCAATAACATTACGCATCGCAATAACTTTTCGGTAGATCTTCAATTCATCAGAATGATTGTCTTTAAAGTATGTCCCAAACTCTAACCTTGCTTTATCCTTTTCAAATACATCTAAAGGATTACCATAAAAGATGCTTCTAATTTTTTCCTCTACCAATTTATCAACTATTTCCTGCTTATCCGTAGATGTTAAAACTAATTTTAAGAGTTTTTGATACCCAGATGAGTTATTAGCATCATCTTGGCTTGTTGATAATTTCCCAGGTATATCTAAATAAACGCTTTGAATTAAATCAGTAATGTAATCTTCAAACGTAAGAACAGTCTCTAACAAAGTTCTTCTGAAGTTTCCTTTGATAGCTAACGAGTGCAGTGCCCCGTATATATCATTTTTTTTCACAACCTTGCTTGTTTCATTCCATATACGATCAAATGAAAGCTGAGGGAAAACGTCTTCTTTAACTGCATCTTTAATTTTCGGTGTATAAAAATCGATTAAACAAAATGATTCCCAAATATCCCTTTGCTCTTTTTGAAACCTTTTGTATCTAACGTGAATTTTTGGAATACTTCTCGATTTGTTCATGGCTTCCCTATCGTGCTAACAGTTTATTAGTGCGACCTTGCAAGGTTGTTTACCTTGTAAGCTACATTACCTTTTATGGCTGAAAAGTCCAGAGTCTGCTTATCGCCCTAAGCCGAATTTCTCAAAAGTGCCAATAGCGGAAGTTCGAGACCATAGTCTCTTGTTATGCGTATCATTCTTCTAGGAACTTTGTTGCTTGCTTAGTTGCAATTTTTTTAGATATATCAATCACTACAGAGAGGCCTTCCTTTTGAAACCTGGTCTTAATCTCGCTTAAAACACTTGGTTTATTTAAGGCGGCAGCGAAGTCATATCCATCGGATGTTATTCTCCAAAGCATATCAGGAGAAAATTCGTAAACATCTTTACCATCACGATACTCTAAATCAATACCCAATTTTCCATGAGAATATGCACCAGTTATCAGTCTTTTTTCTTCCATGATGATCAAATGGTGAGCTAATTTCTGTGAGTCTTTGTCATAGAGATCAACAAAGTCGTTAATGTCGACTATAGATTGGTCAGACTCAACAAATTTAGTCAAAATATTACTTATTAATTCGTAATCTAACTTCATTATTTACTCGATACTTGAGATACGCA
>NZ_BAABWR010000040.1:0-5560 GCF_040370605.1 Aliiglaciecola sp. NS0011-25 | reverse complement strand
GGGAATAAGAACAGGTTCATTCTGCTCTATAATGCCAATGGAACAATTAGAGGTACCAAAATCTAAACCTGCGAACATGCTATTCTCTTTATTTGTACTGTTTAATTTCACTCAATACTCATTAAATTCAACCCCAAAATTAGCCAAACAATTACACTGAAGTAAGAGAGCGTTATTTTTGCTAACTGGGTCATTATTGGTTGCTGAAAAGTTGGATTTTATAAAAACGTAGGTTTGAGTATTGGTAGAATACTCCAGCGTCTAAAGTGAAAACGACCAACTCAATGCGATGAACTTGGATAGTAAAGGGTATGCAATTGGTTTTCAATTATTGAGACATGCTAATCAGGGTAGTAGTGATAGAGGTTAACAAGACAGCACGCAAGCGTCAGGTGCACGATTCAACAATTGCGTCATGTATATTCGTACTATCCTCTTTTATCAATTCATTATATCGCGACACCAAAAAATGGAGTTTAGCTCTGCTATTTATTTCGCTAACATTTATGAGCAATTATGCCGGCATATTGATGTATTCAGGGGCTGTAACAACAATAGGTTGGATGGTATCTGAACTGCCCGCCTCTGTGGTTTAAATCAATGATGAAATATCAGCAACCTAGTAAAACTAAACCATCAAAGAGGCGAGTTTAAACTTATTATGAAAATTAACGTTTAATCTGGAGTTCTGATATCACCAAATTTCGGCCTCGTTCTTTTGCCACAAACAGCGCGGTATCGGCTCTTGCTATGACTGATTTCAATGAGTCGTCTCGCTCACTAAATTGTGCAACCCCTGTTGAAATAGTGAATTGAATTTCGCCCTTAGAAGTGTTCATAGTATTTTGCTGGGTAAGTACCCGCAAGCGTTCAGCAAATTGAATAGCCCCAGCGATTTCTGTATCAGCTAATATCATCGCAAACTCTTCACCGCCAATACGGCCGATGATGTCGGAGGAGCGTGATATTGAGGTTAACACCTCGCCCATCTCTTTTAGCGCGATATCGCCTATTTCATGGCCGTAGTTGTCATTGATGTCTTTAAACTTATCGATATCAAAGGTGACCACACAAAACGAGCTAGCATGTCGTTTGGCTTGTAAATAAAGTTGTTCACCGGCTGAGAAAAAAGCGCGTCTGTTAGGTAATTGGGTCAACTCGTCAGTCATGGCAAGTTGCTCTGCTGTTTGTTTGGCGTATTGTAGTTCTTTGGTTTGTTCTCTAACTTCTATTTCCAAGCGCTTATTATAATCTTCTAATTGAATAGCCATATCTTCTTTGTGCTTAAGGTAGTCAGCTTGTTTAATTGCTATTTCCATAAACTCAGCTATTTCAGACACCATTTTAATCTCTTCGACAGTCCACTCATGCTTTTCGCTTGAGTCCAAACAAAACAAGCCTACTACCCCTTTGTTATGACTAACCGGAACGTCTAAAACTGCGCGAGTATTGCCCTTTGTCATTGGCTCCTGTAATGGTAAAAAACGGTGGTCAGTTAATACGTCGGAAACGGCTAATAGTTTGAACTGGTTTAGTTCTTTCAAATAATCTGGCGCTATATTAAGGTCACTTTCTAGCCCCTCGATGTTAGGCATATGTTTTGGAGTAGAACAACGCCAAATTTTGAGAATACCTTGCTCAGAAACAGTTGAATAGGACACGCGATACAACGGGTATCTTTTGGCTAATTCTTCTAACGCAATTTGAATAATTCTCTCTGAAGACATGCCGGCATTAATACTTTTAACAATTTGACCAATAGTTTTGTATCTGTCTCGATTGTGTCTTAATTGAATAACTTCACTGCGATATTTCATCAGTTGTAGGCCAACGAAAAGGACCGAGATTAACAGAATGATAAAAATTATATAAACAACCAAGAGATCGCGTCCTCAAGTTATTGGCACTTCACGAAAGATTGTAGGAAAAGTTGTGTGCCCAGAATGCAATTTATAATCATCTCAAAAATATGAGCAGACTCAATACATATTAACTTTTTTTTAGACCGCCCGACTAAAACTTAACGTAATTGCTGCTAAACATTTGTACCTCAAAACCCAAGCATAGCTCAAATTTAATCGTTTAAAAAAATCGTTTCAATAATCCATGCAGTTTCAAATTTGTTGCAGTATAGGTAAAGCTCACAGTACATTTTTGCCAACTAGGATTAGTTACAATGCTAAAACGTTTGACACCACAACTGGCTCAAGTATTTTGAACTATAGTTATTTTACCTAGCCAAAAAGATTGTAAACTTAAAATATGAAGCGCCGACTATCTATTGCATTTTCCTCATGCTGTTTAATGCTGCTTTACTGGGCGCCGACTCTTTACGCCGAAGAAGCTGATGAAAAATTGCAGTTTTCCGGATTTGCTCGTGTGGTTATGGGTCATTTCGATGATGAAAATGCTGAGTACGTGGGCTATGACAACAGCATAAGTTTCGACCAACAATCCCTTCTTGGGCTGCAAGCAGATTACACTTTTAGTGATCAGCTTTCTTTAACTGGCCAGTTGATAGGTCACACAAGTGAGCTACGTTCTTCAGGATTGGAATGGCTTTATTTAACCTATACCCCGTCCAATACCGCACTTCAGTTTAAACTTGGCAAGCAGCGCATACCATTTTTCAATTACAGTGACAGCATCGATGTCGGTTTTGCTTACCCATGGTTAACGCTACCCCAGCAATTTTATGACACGGCATTCTTTTCAACCTTTGAAGGGGTGTTGGCTAATTACCAATATATTTATCACGATTGGGTGATGAACTTTGAAGGATATTGGGGTTATTACGACGATAAAATTTATTTAGCTAGCGGCGAAATCGATACCAAGGTAACAGGGCTTTTCGGAGTTAATACCAGTGCATCCTATAATGGGTTAACGTTTCGGGCAGCCTACAACCAAGGAAACGCTAAACTGCAACTTCCTGCTGCAACACAGTTTGCTGAATTGCTCAATCAGTATGGGTTTAGTCAAAATGCAGCATCACTTAATCCGGATGGTCTCATTCATTTTTATCAACTAAGTGCTAATTATGAGAACCTAGATTATTTTGTACGTAGCGAAGTTGCGAGAATGGTGGGTGAAAGTGGTCCAGTTCCCGACATAGATAGCTTCTACATTTCCGCAGGTTACAACTTTCATCCATACACTTTATATATTTCCTACGGCGCTCGAGATGTGCATTACGATCACGGACCTAATGAAATCCCCTACGGTATTTCAGATGAACTTGACTTTCTAGCGGCAACCTACGAATCCGTACTCAGCGGTTTTCCTGACGATAAGAGCAAAGGCACTAAAATTGGCCTTAGGTGGGACTGGCGATATAACGTGGCGTTTAAAGCAGAAGTCACCTACGTTGACGCTGAAAAAGTAAGTAACGATTTTGCGATCAAAGATTTAGGAGGATTCGATGGCCATGGGGTCTTGTATCAACTAGGAATTGAATGGATATTTCTATGAAAAAATGGGGCATTTTGCTGCTACTCGCATCACTTTGTTTTTTTCAAGTTGCTAGGGCAAATGAAACTATAGTGGTGGTTGCCAACATTTCAGATAAATCAATTCAGCTTAACCGGCAACAAATACGTAATTTATATATGGGCGGTATGATGCCTAATGATCTGAACGTAATCGCATTATCACCAGATAACGTAACCCGCGTGATATTCAATACAAAAGTGGTGGGGTTAACAGAGTCGCGAATCCAATCATATTGGGCGCAAATGCGCTTTACTGGGCGTAAAAAAGCACCGAAAGAATTCGCCAATGAGCGTACTTTGCTTGAGTATCTAATCGACAATGAAGGAACTCTGGGGTATTTGCGAGGCAGTATCTCGATTCCCGATGATTTATTAGTTGTTTATACCATTGATTAGCCGTTTATCTTCGCAGTTACAATTAACAACTATTACCCTGCAATAGATAGAACAAAACGTAACCACCGTTTTAGCTCGATGTGCACATCGCTAACCAGCTAGTTGGTGAAAGACGTTTTGTTCATGCCATTAACATTAATCTATGCGCTAATTACCGTCATTTCATTTAAAATAAATTCTTCAACGCAACCTTCAGTGGCAGCCATATAATCCGCTAAGTGCTGGTTGCCCATGTGGGTTTGCCAAAGTTCACGTGTCTGCCAGTTTTCATAAAACATAAAATGCGCTGGATTTTCGTTATCTTGATGTAAGTCGTAGTTGATGCATCCAGCTTCATTGCGGGTAGTCTCGATAAGCTTTAACAGCTCCGCTTTGACTAAATCTACTTTGCCTGGAGCGGCTTTAATATTGGCCACTATGGTTAATTGAGTCATGCTAATTTCCTAATTAATATTGTTCAGTTTGATCTGCTAAGTTGGTTGCTTAAAAACCTTCCAACACGATTTTTCCGATCGATTTGCCTGATTCAAGTTCTTCATGAGCGGCTCTTAGATTCGCCGCATTAATTGTCCCAAGATGTTTACCTACAGTGGTTTGGATATAACCTTGGTCAATCAAATCACTTACTTTATTCAGTATGTGATGCTGCTCAATCATATCATCGGCCGTAAACATTGAGCGAGTAAACATAAACTCCCAGTGCAGCGATAAACTTTTAGCTTTCAGCTTGCTGATATCAAGGGATTCAGGATTGCAAACATGGACAGCCAAACTAGGATTGCAAACATGGACAGCCACAAACTAGACTAGAACTAGACTCTTAGGAAAATAGAATCAACTATGCTTTAGTATGATTAATTCAGGGAGTGAATTATGCCACTGGCAAGGAAGCGACAAATCAATCTTTCAGATACCCCTTATTATCATTGTGTATCCCGATGTGTCCGGCGTGCCTTTTTGTGTGGTGAAGATGAACTGACAGGGAAAAGCTATGAACATCGTCGCCAGTGGGTAGAAGACAGGTTGTTGTTTTTAACCACCGTATTTGCCATCGAAGTTTGTGCCTATGCAGTGATGAGCAATCACACCCATGTGGTTTTACATGTGAATGCTGACAAAGCTAAACATTGGACGGATACAGAGATTGCTCAGCGCTGGCACAAGCTTCACAAAGGAACCTTGCTCTCACAGAGGTTAACCTCAAAAGAAGCTCCCGTGTTCACAGACGCTGAACAAATCACACTCCAGTCAACCTTGTCCGTTTATCATAATCGCTTAACCGACATTAGCTGGTTTATGCGAGAATTGAATGAGCCGATTGCTCGACAAGCTAATCAAGAGGATGACTGTACCGGTCACTTTTGGGAAGGGCGATTCAAGTCCCAAGCACTATTGGATGAGCATGCATTGGCAGCTTGCATGGTGTACGTAGATTTAAACCCTATCCGGGCAAAAATGGCAACAACCCCAGAGTCTTCTAACCACACCAGTATTAAACGCCGTATTCATGATTTTAAGAAAGGTTATCAGCCCTCTACGTTAATGCCCTTTGTTGGCAACCCAAAACAGCCACAACCGCAGGGGCTAATGTTCGATTTAGTCGAATATCTTAAGTTGGTTGACCTATCTGGTCGCAGTATTAATCCTCACAAACGAGGTGCAATTGATATGAA
>NZ_BAABWR010000039.1:0-6071 GCF_040370605.1 Aliiglaciecola sp. NS0011-25 | reverse complement strand
AGGAATAAGAACAGGTTCATTTTGTTCTATTATACCAATGGAACAATTAGACGTACCAAAATCTAAACCTGCGAACATTTTATTCTCTTTATTTTTACTGTTTAATTTCACTCGATACTCATTAAAGTCAACCCCAAAATTAGCCGACTAATCACACTAAAGTAAAAAGCATTATTTTTGCTAACCGGGTCATTGTTTGTTACTGAAAAGTTGGATTTTATAAAATACGTGGGCTTAGACACTGGCAAAAGACCCCTGCGTCTACGAAATCAGCGGGGCCAGATCCCACAGGTTTTGAGAAAGATGGAAATCATTTACTCTGAAATCAAAGGGAGCTGACCCCGAAGGTTTTGATTTCAACAATTCCTACTATCTTAAAATATGCCTGTCCACGAGTTTACCTATCTTAAAATATGCCTGTCCATGAGTTTATTGCATCTTAAAATATGCCTGTCCATGAGTTTCCATGAGTTTATGCCTGTCCATGACTTTATTGCATAGTGAAAACAATGGAATAAACATATCTGAACTAGTGGAACTGATCCCAAATTGATCCCAAACAAAAAAACCAGCAACTAAGTTGCTGGTTTTTTGATAAATTTGGCGGAGAGAGAGGGATTCGAACCCTCGTTAGGTTTAACCCTAAACACACTTTCCAGGCGTGCGCCTTCAGCCACTCAGCCACCTCTCCAAATTATTTCACTTGCTCTTCGAAATTATCTCAGAGCTAACACATCCATGATGATCGGCACCCAGTCCGTACATCCATGTCCGGCCGTTCAGCCGGGCGGTGCTGCGCACCTAAAGAGGCCGGCTTCACCCACCTCTCCAAATTGTTTCACTTGCTCTTCGAAATTATCTCAGAGCTAACACATCCATGATGATCGGCACCCAGTCCGTACATCCATGTCCGGTCGTTCAGCCGGGCGGTGCTACGCACCTAAAGAGGCCGGCTTCACCCACCTCTCCAAATTCTTCCCCGTTTCGATATAAAATTTAAACATTAAAATCGGCGCTCGGCGTGCGCGTTACTCAAGTATTTTACTTGCCGTCACTTTCAGACGGGTGCGTATGTTAGGGAAATACGCGCCCGTAAGCAAGTAGAAAAACCAATAAACTGGCGTTTGTAGGATTATTATTTAGCATTATTTGCTAAGGTTTAATAATAGTGATTAATACTTGTTCAAAAAGTTAAGGAAGTTGGATTTTTCCATTTATTACCATGATGCAGTCCATCCCTGCATTTTCGGCTGCTTGTTTACCTATTTTGGTGTCTTCAAACACGACACATTCTTTAGCGGTTAATCCCATATTTTTAGCCACCGTTAAAAATGTTTCGCCATGGGGCTTACCCTGCGTAACATCTGATGAAGTAACAACCGTCTCTAATCTGTCTAACAATCCGGTTTCAGTTAACATGCGAATCGCGTTAGTGCGCTCTGAACCAGTGCCAACGCCCATTTTTAACTTGCCTTGATACCTCTGCATAACTCCAAAAGTGTCCGGAATGATTGTCAGGTTATCATCAAGAGCAAGCCACGCATCGCGTTTTTTCTTAGCAACACCATTTAAATCGCAGTTTAGGCCATACTTTTCATTCAGTAGTTTGGCAATTTCTCTGGTAGGCACGCCGCCAAGAGAGTGAATATATTCTCTATCGTAAGGAATTCCGAAACTCTCACAGGTTTGTTGCCAAGCGGTTGCATGTGACCCCATTGAATCTATCAATGTGCCATCCATGTCAAAAACAATCCCTTTGTATTTACTCAAATCTAACATGACATAATCCTATGTGGTTTGTTGGGTGGTGTAACTTTATAGGGTTTAGGTGAAGCAAAAATGAAAATGCCAGCATGGCTGGCATTTCAAATTAACCACTGGTGAAATTGATAAACTAGGCGTTGCCGACTACTTTCATTTTTAGTTCAGCGGCAAAATCGAGCATACGATTTAGCGGAACTAAGGCTTTTTGTCTAAGTGCCTCGTCTACAAAAATTTCATGTCCGCTATTATCCATCAATGAATCGTAAATCGCTTTTAAGCCATTCATCGCCATCCATGGACAGTGAGCGCAGCTTTTACAGGTTGCACCGTTGCCGCCAGTTGGGGCTTCATAAAACGTTTTTTGGGGCGCTAATTGCTGCATTTTATAAAAAATACCGCGGTCAGTAGCGACAATGAACTTTTCATTACTTAAGGTCTGAGATGCTTTGATTAATTGAGTAGTAGAGCCCACCGCGTCGGCCATTTCAACTACACTGGCTGGTGACTCAGGATGCACTAATACTGCCGCTTCAGGATGCAGGTGCTTCATGTTTTGCAGCGCTTTTGCCGAGAACTCGTCGTGCACAATACACTCACCTTGCCACATCAACATGTCGGCACCGGTTTGTTTGGCGATGTATGCACCTAAGTGTCGATCAGGTCCCCACAGAATTTTTTCACCCATGGCGTCCAAATGTTCGACGATTTCTAGGGCAATACTGGATGTCACTACCCAATCTGCTCGCGCTTTCACCGC
Organism: Aliiglaciecola sp. NS0011-25; assembly: GCF_040370605.1. Taxonomy (NCBI): domain Bacteria; kingdom Pseudomonadati; phylum Pseudomonadota; class Gammaproteobacteria; order Alteromonadales; family Alteromonadaceae; genus Aliiglaciecola; species Aliiglaciecola sp. NS0011-25. The sequence goes on along the minus strand of NZ_BAABWR010000039.1, from coordinate 3,550 downwards.
TGCGGAGGTATTCGCATACACTACTACGGTGTGATCTGGATGGGCATCACAAAACGCACTAAACTCATCAATTGGACAGCCTAAGTCCAACGAACAAGTAGCCTCTAAAGTTGGCATTAGCACCGTCTTTTGGGGGCTCAATATTTTTGAGGTCTCGCCCATAAATTTCACGCCTGCAACAATCAGCGTTTGTGCATCACTATCGCGGCCGTATCTTGCCATCTCTAATGAATCAGAGATAAAGCCACCGGTAGCCTCGGCCAGTGCCTGAATTTCAGGATCGGTGTAATAGTGGGCAACTAAAACTGCGTTTTTTTCAACCAATAAACGTTTAATTTCATCAGTATAAAAAGCGTTTTGTGCTGCGTTGAGTACTTCTGGTTTTGCCGGAAATGGGTAGTCAATAGAATCGATGCGATTCACCTGCGTCATCATGGTCTCTTGTAAACAGGGTTAACATGTTTGCGTATTATACAATTATTACAAACGAATGAAAAACCCAGTATTTTTGTGGGTATTATTTTTACTATTAGCTGTGTTTCAGACCAAACAACCACCTCGTGATTGCAGTACGTTTGACAATTTCATAGCCGATTAGACATCCAATGACGGTTCCGGACAATATCAAAAGAAAATCAAAAAATGTAGGTAAGTTATAAGGCTTTAGATACCAAGCTAGCATCACAATAAGGGTTTGATGAAACATATACCAAGGCAATACGGCTTTATTTGCATAGCTAACAAATTTTGCTGGACGATTTAAATATTGGCCTGCGTAGCCCACTAAGCTAAATATCCAAGCCCAAAGGTTAATGATAAAAATCGTGCCGTACAGGCCTCGCACTGCAATCGAACCCTCATATTGCTCGGCCAGCCAGGTAAAAGCGCCGTTTCTGTCAGCAACAATAAACAAATAGCCTAAAATGGCCAGATATAAAAACCAACGACGCTTAGCAATAACAGTATTCCACCAGCGCATTTGTTGGGCAAAAGTATAGCCAAATACAAAAATTAGAAAAGACTTAGCATGATTATACCAATCATTGGTTAGATCGTGGGTAGTGGGATAAGCAAGACGCAAGGTTAAGTACACCAGTAACAGCCCTACGACTATGCAAATAAAAGCCACCACAAAGGGAATATTTTGAAAAAACCTGCTGCCAATAACGTTGGCCAACAATGGCCTAATCACCAATACAATTAAACTGTAAATCCACAAATAGGGTAAAAACCAAAGATGATTCCAGGTAAGCAAACCGATAATCGACTGATGTTCTTTTAGTAAATCCGTATTGGGATTGATATATTCCACCCAAAATGACCAAAATCCTTCTGGAATTAAGTTTTGAGCCCGTGCCTCGATATATACTTGAGGTGCGACTATGACAAACATGCCAAATATCAAAGGCACAAATAAGCGGTTGGTTCTAAGTCCCATTAAACTCCAAATGGAGTAGCGTTTTTCAATTAATGACAATGCCATAGCGCTGATAAAAAATAACAACGACATGCGCCATGTATTGGTTAAAATCATCACTTCTTGTAACCAACGAAACGTTTCTGCGCTCTTAATATGCCAGCCCCAATCAAACACATAGTACATTCCAATGTGATAGAAAATCAGGATCAAAAAGGCTAAGTTTCTTAGCCAATCAATATCATAACGACGTTGATTAGATGATAGTGTCATGTTTAATTCCCACCGCTTGTAAAAGAAATGTGTTGATTTAGCATCCGCCTCAAAACACAATAAAAACAGAGCGCAATGACCAATCGAAAGGCAAAAGGGATAAGCGGTGGATATGCGGGATAAACAAAAATCAACTTGGTTTGAAAAATTCGATCAACATAAATATCTGTATAGCTATTTGCTGATTGCAGCTTATCTACTTATTAATAACAGTATTAATGCCTCCAGTGTTTGGATGGAACATAATCGCTCTAATGATGTTCAAATTCAGATGTGGGAACCCTATGTTTGGGAATATTCTAGTGCATTAAGCACACTCATTTTGTTGCCGTTTATTTTCGCATTATTTGCTCGCATGCCATTGCGTTTTGCCAATCTAGGTCGACAGCTTTTTATCCATTTTTTGATCACTATTTTATATTCAGCGGCCCATGTCGGCTTAATGGTGATGTTTCGAGAATGGGTCTACATGTTAGACGGTGGAAATTACGATTTCTCCCCTTGGCTGAGGGAATTTTGGTACGAATACCGCAAAGATGCATGGGGATATGTATTCTGGTTAATTCTGTATCAAGTTATGCAGTCGCTTTATGCACGACTTAAAGGAGAAGCGAGTTTAGTCAATGACCAAGAAGAAGCGTTTTGTGCAAAACCCGACTCAATGTCTGCGCCCTCGCCCGCTCCGTCACCGGATTTTTTATTAGTCAAAAAGCTAGATAAAGAGTTTTTAGTGAAAATCGATGAAATTGAATGGTTAGAATCAGCCGGAAACTATGTGAATTTACACAAACAAGGACGCATCTATCCTTTGCGAGGCACGTTAAATGACACCATAGCCCGATTGAGTGATAAAGGTTTTAGTCGAGTTCACCGCAGCTTTGCCGTGAACTTAGCGGCCATAGACAATATACAGTATCAGCCCAGTGGCGACGGTAAAATAACCTTAAAGGCGGGTAACACCTTAAATCTATCGCGACGTTACAAAGACGATTTAAAAATAAAGCTGAGTTCACCTTGACTAGCAAAGGTAAAATGCCGCTCATTAAAAAATACCGCCGTACTTGACACGTTATACAGGCAAATGGCGCAGGTAACGCCTAAAGACTTAAAAATAACCTCATATTACTGAAGAGAACGATATGCGCATTACACTACTAGCTACCCTACTACTGACTCAATCCGTGCTGGCCAACAATCTCAAAGATGATGAATATGCTGGAATCAAAATAGGTTCGCAAGCTGATAGCGCCATTAAGCTACTTAAAAATTATCAGTCACAAGAGGTCTTTTATGATGAACCGCAATCTTGTTTTTACCTAGAGCCTAAAACCCACGCTGATGGACCCTATATCATGGTAATGGATGGTATTGTTGTGCGTTTCGATATTGATGAGCAACTCTCGCAAATACAAACTCAAGAAGGATTAGGCATAGATTCATCTAAAGCCGATGTGATTAAAACTTATAACGACGTAAAAGTGTCTGTGCACCCTTACCTCGGAGAAGAAGGCGAGTATTTAGAAGTTAAGTTAAACAATGGCAACGGTCTTATTTTTGAAACTTACCGCGATAAAGTGACCAGTTTCAGACTGGGTAGCTACCCAGCCATTTTATACATTGAAGGCTGCGCATAACGACGCAGATCAACAAGTAATAACGTTATTGCTTATTAACTTTGCAACCAAGCTGTCGATGCCAACCTATCCTAGGCAGCTTGAGCACGAATCTAAGGGCGTTTAGCCGCAAATCCAGAGTAAGACGTATTTTCCTCGCCGGCTAGCCAACAAGAGCCTCTGAGGCGCCCTCACCTTGTAGCACGGCCTTTAGGCCGTGGCCTTGAACGAAGCCACAAAACCCACA
>NZ_BAABWR010000038.1:0-20082 GCF_040370605.1 Aliiglaciecola sp. NS0011-25 | reverse complement strand
GTGTGAAGTTGAGATTGTGATACCACGCTCACGCTCTTCTGGAGCGTTATCGATTTGATCAAACGCTGATGCAGCACCACCATAGGTCTTTGCTAGAACTGTAGTGATTGCCGCTGTTAGCGTCGTTTTACCATGGTCAACGTGGCCAATTGTACCGACGTTTACGTGGGGTTTCGTACGTTCAAACTTTTCTTTTGCCATCTTAAATTTTTCCTAGCAAAGTAATTAAAAAAAACCTAATCAAAGAGTTGGGGGAGAACTGGTGCTGATAGGCAGATTCGAACTGCCGACCTCACCCTTACCAAGGGTGCGCTCTACCAACTGAGCCATATCAGCACTAAATATGGAGCGAGCAGTGGGAATCGAACCCACATCATCAGCTTGGAAGGCTGAGGTAATAGCCATTATACGATGCTCGCAAACCTATTCTCTATCCACCTCGTTGAAAGTGGTGGCGTGACACATTGCGTCACACCATACACCTGATTAAACTGCAGGTGCACAGTAAAAATGGTGGAGGGGGCAGGATTCGAACCTGCGAAGGCTGAGCCGGCAGATTTACAGTCTGCTCCCGTTGACCGCTTGGGTACCCCTCCAGGATTGATGGTGCCGACTGCCGGAGTCGAACTGGCGACCTACTGATTACAAGTCAGTTGCTCTACCAACTGAGCTAAGTCGGCACTGCATCAAGTGGGTGCGCATTCTAGAGTAATGATCCTAAGGGTGCAAGAGTATATTCTCAAAAAAACATGAAAAAATGCGGATTTATTTAAATTAATCGTTTAGTTGCCTAAAAAACCTACGGAACCAACAAATTGACAAAAATAATTGTGCATTTTTACAGCAATTTATTAAAAATTATTTTTAAATTTATTTGCTAGGAATAAAACGACTTAAGCCTTGTAATACTAAATCTGGTTTAAATTGTACTTTTTCATCAATAATATTTTTGAGTAATCCACTATCGCCACCACACAAAAATATTCTGTAGTCATCAGAATAACCACTAATGCGCTTTCTAGCGCTGTATAAAAAACCTTCTAACATTGCCAAGCCGCCCATATTGACACAATCAGGTGTACTTTTTCCGAGTGACAATGCATCTGGGGTTTGTTGATCTGCAAACACTTTTGAGGTTTGGCTAGTGACTGCCTTGCGCATTAATTGAAAGCCTGGGGCTATCCATCCACCTAAGTGTTGTTCCCCGACAAGAACGTCACAGGTAGCTGCTGTGCCCAAATCTAAGATTGCTACCGGCAATTGGGTATGCAGTCGTGCGCCTAATACTGCAAGCCAACGGTCAACGCCTAAGGTCTGGAATTGCTGATAAGCACAACTAATACCAAATGCTGTAGCCTGAGTCACGACTTGTTGAAACGGGATATTGTGCAAGTGACATAGGTGTTTAATTTTGAGTGTTACCTGATCATTTTGTACGCTGGCGGCGATGACACATTGGGCGCTGCTAATTTGATGCTGTAAATCTTCGATAGAATCACAGACTTGAGTCACGACTTTTGAATCTGCGCTGGCAATTTGTGCGTACTTAATACGGCTATTGCCAACATCTATCAGTAAAATGTCATGCAGGCCTGACACTGATTTCACCTCCATGAAATGTTTCGATTTTGCCGTCTTTTTCTAATAAAAGAGCCCCATCGTTATCAATCCCTTTCACTTTGCCATATACACACTGATTACCAATCATTAGTTTTACGGGTTTGTCGTAAAAGTAATCTAATTCAGCCCACTGGCTAATGAAAGGCCTTAAGCCTTGGGTTTCAAAAATCGTAAGGGCTTTAGTTAGCTCGTCAATTAAGGTGGCGGCAAGCACATTTCTATCAATAGTTAGGCCAGTGGCTTGCACTAAATCCGTCCAAGGTTGGTCAATGTTTAGCGCCTTTTTAGGTAAATCGATATTCAAACCTACGCCTAAAATACAATCACAAGCAGCGCCCATTTGCCCTTCAACTTCAACCAAGATACCCGCAAGCTTTTTATCTTGCAGGTAAACATCATTTGGCCATTTAAGCATTGCTCCTTTCACTGAAAGTGTCTGCAATGCCTTTACCACCGCAATACCTATTACCAAACTCAAACCATTAATAGCTTGATATCCACCAGCAAACGACCAGAACATCGACATATAAATACTCGAACCATAAGGAGATACCCAAGTCCGTCCTCTGCGTCCTCGTCCAGCAGTTTGCGCCTCAGCTAAACACACGTAACCATTACTTGGTTTCACATTCATGTCTCTGATGAACTGATTTGTTGAATCTATTACGTTTTGCACGTTTATCTGCGATTGCATCACCTGGGGCAATAACTGGGCAATTTTGCGGTGTTCTAATAAAGTTAAGGATTTCGCTAAACGATAGCCCTTTCCCGTTACTCTAAAGATATCTAAACCTAACTCACACAAGCCTTTAATGTGTTTCGACACGGCTGCGCGACTGAGTCCAAGCTCTTGGCCTAACACTTCACCTGAATGGAACTGTCCATCGGCCAAGCGTTGCAGAATAAGAGTACGAGAAAAATTAAAACTCACAGTGATACCAGCCCCTTGTTACCAATTAAACGTACTTCATTTTCTAAATGGATAGAAAAAGTATTCTCCACTTTGGTTTGAATTTCCCGCGCCAATTCTAATAACTCAGCCCCATTTCCATGACCGTTGTTTGTCAGTACCAAAGGCTGGTTAGGATGGCATTGAATCCCGCCTAATTGTTTGCCTTTAAAACCAAGATGGTCAATTAACCAAGCTGCAGGAACTTTTACGCTGTTGTGATCCACCGAATAACAGGGTAAATCAGGCCAGTCACACTGCAAACTTGCGAAATGCTTATTGCTTACCAACGGATTTTTGAAAAAGCTACCAGCGTTACCAATTTCATTAGGATCAGGCAGCTTCTCTTGGCGGATAGCAATGACTTTATTAAAAATTTGCTCTGCATTGGGTTGTTTTAGATTGGCTAGTTCACCGTAGTGATTGCACGCTTGCCAACGTTTAGGAATGTGAAGAACAACTTGCGTGATGATCACCTTACCGGCTAGATGTCGCTTAAAAATACTGTCTCGATAACCAAACTGACACTCTTCATTTGTCAAGCTATGTTGTTTTGCTGTGGCAATTTCCGTGAACATCACCTGTTTTACAAATTGATTTAACTCAACCCCATATGCACCTATATTTTGTATGGGCGCAGCTCCCACTGAGCCAGGAATCAACGCGAGATTTTCTAATCCAAAAATATTATTTTGCATGCAAAAGCAGACGAGTTGATGCCAGTTTTCTCCCGCACTAACCGTCAGTTGATAATAGTCATCAAACTCTTTAACGGTCTTACCTTTAGATTCTAATTTGATAACCGTGCCATCAAAATCTTCCAAAAAAATACAATTGCTACCTTCGCCGAGAACCCACAAAGGCGTTTCAACATCCTTTAGGGCTGCGAAGTCATTGTCGATGGATATCAATTTTTTACTGTGTGTAGAAAATCCAAAGGTGTGCAGAGATTTAAGTGAATGCAAGGTTGCTTCCAAGATATTTTTGCACAGTTTAACGAAAAGATATGCGGTGTAACAAGTGTTGCTTTGTGATAGGTCAAGTTTTCAGCAGAACAGAGGGAGTGGTTATCCGCAATCAGCCAGCCATAAAAAAGCCCGAAATTCATCGGGCTTTATTCTTCAGCATGGCTATTTATTTATCAATTCCGTGACTTTTGAGCATAAATACAAGCTCTTCAGCATAATCACGTAGTCTGCCATAGCGGCCACTATTGGCAAAATGCCCTGCCCCCATATTAATTCGCATGATTAGTAGATTGTCATCGGTCTTCATTTCACGCATTTTAGCGGTCCACTTAGCGGGCTCCCAATAGGTTACGCGGGGATCATTTATTCCACCACTGACCAACATAGGAGGATATTCCTTAGCTTCAATGTTGTCGTATGGAGAATAACTTGCGATGAGATCGTAAGCTGCCGAATCTTCTAGTGGATTGCCCCACTCTGTCCACTCAGGTGGCGTCAGTGGCAGCGTAGCGTCAAGCATAGTATTGAGTACATCGACAAACGGCACTCCAAGGGTCACTGAGCGCCATAATTGTGGAGCCTGAATGGTAACCGCTCCCATTAATTCACCGCCAGCGCTGCGACCCGAAATTGAAATATTGCCTTCAGACACATAATTTTCTTTAATTAGATACTGTGCTGCATCAACAAAATCATTAAAGGCATTGGTTCGTTTTTCCAGTTTACCATCCAAATACCATTGATATCCCAGCATGTCACTGCCACGAACATGTGCGATAGCGAAAGCAAAACCTCTATCTAATAAACTGAGTCTGAGTTCTGAAAATCCAGGTGGAACGGTTATCCCATAAGCCCCATAGCCGTACAAATGCATAGGCTGTTTGCCGTTCTTTTTGAAACCTTTTTTATATACCACTGAAATCGGAACCTCTACACCATCTCTTGAAGGTGCCATTAGACGCTCAGTAACATATTGAGATTTATCGTAACCAGATGGAATTGTAGTGACCTTTCTGGTTTCCAGCTTTTTATCGTTAACTTGATAATCAAATACAGTGTCAGGGGTAACCATCGATTCATAGTCAACCCGAACAAAGTCTTGATCAAACTCTGAACTATTGCCTAAAGAAGCCGAATAAACCTGTTCAGGAAAGGCAACGTCATGGGAGTTTCCTTGATAGTCGCGAATTCGAATTTTATCAATTCCCTTTTCTCGAGCCTGTAAGGCAATGAAACCTTTGAATGTCTGCATTCCCAATAAATAAAGATCGTCAGAGCCTTCAATCAGTGTTTGCCAATTGTCGTAACTTGGTTGGCTGTCATCAACACTAACAAATCTTGAATTTTTGTGGGTATCGTTGGCTAAAATATAGAATTTACCATTAGCGTGATCTATTGAAGCAGAAAATTTCATCTCCCTTGATATCAATAACTTAGGTTCAGAAAACAAATCGTCGCCTGGAATAACACTGAGTTCAGATACTTCTCTTTGCCCACTGCTTACTACCAAGTACTTATCGTCACTGGTGAAATGGAAGCTTAAGAAAAAGCCATCGTCTGCTTCACTCAGAATAATTTTATCGTCAGATTGCTGACTACCAATTTTATGCACATTAATGCTAGCTGTGCGCCATTTATCTTTTTCCAACTGGCCATAAATAACCGTTTTGCTGTCTGCGCCAAAGGCGATTTCGCCATTTACCTCGGTTATTTCATCTTCTAAGTATTCACCACTTTGTAAGTCAACAATTCGAACTGTGTAACGTTCAGCGCCATCGGTGTTGAAGGAATACACCAGCAAGCGGTTATCAGGACTTATATCCCAGCCGCCTAAAGTAAAATAATCGAAATCTTTGGCTAGTTTAGTTTCATCAAGAAAAACCTCTTCTTCACCAGTAGTCAGATTTTTGCGGCTACGTGTTCGATACTCTTCGCCTTCGCGGTAATACCAACGATATTCGTAACCATTGTCAATCCAAGGAACCGATTCTTCTTGTTCGTTTGTACGCCCTTTAACTTCTTCGAAAACCGTGTCGATAAGGGACTTATTAGGTGCTAAAAACTGGTCGAAGTAAGCATTTTCTGCAGTTAAATAGTCAATAATGGGCTTGTCATTCACTTCCGGATATCCAGAATCTCTAAGCCAGTGGTAAGGATCATTTAACTCTTTACCGTGGTATTTAGCTGTGTAATCTTGCTTTGCGGCAACTGGGGCGGCAACGCTGAGTTGTTTTAATCTGGGGTAAGTTTGCATTTCGGGTTCTTTGTCATTTGAACAGGCAGATAAAATTAATACGGGTATTAGTAATGAGAGTGCTAAACGCATTGGATAAATGTCCCTATTTTTTTGGTTAACAACAGATAATACGACTAGTTACAAAATTTACCAGTGAAATTAAATGGTGAATTGCTAAAACGAGTCTAAGAACCCGTGCGAGTTAATGGAAAACGTTCAAGCAATTCCTTTACAACCACACGCTGTGCTTTTGCTAAACTTGCACTGTTGTCTGTTTTGAAATCATGGCTATTGGTAGCTGACCACACTAGCCTATCGTTGACTAGTACTTTCATGCTCACTACTGCGACTGGGATTTGATCTGAACCTATGGGTAAACTAACCCCGCCACCCACACTCACACCGCCTGAGCGTCCGTAAGAACCAGTACCTAGGCCAATTGAAAAACTACTGTCGTTATCGCGATAATCAATGTAGTGATCGAGCTCTACAACGGCATCAGTGTAACCAAGGTCACCAATTAGTTTATTATTAGCCTCTAAAAACTGTGAAACTTGAGTAATAATACGATTAGCACTCAAGCTATCTTCGACGTTTCTAGAGATCACCGAATAACTTTTAAACGTGCCAAAATTGGTATTTTGATCGGTGTCCATCACAATATTGTTAGAACTACATGCACTAAGGAAAGTAAGTCCAATACACATAGCCATGATCTGGCTAAACTTGGCTGAAAAATGACTAAATTGGTAAAACATAGGAATTCCTTTACGTAGTCAACTTTAAGATCATTACACAATTAACCCTTTAATACCCTGCGGTGGTAAAAATTGATCACTTTGTATGACGCTAAGATCGATAACAAGTTTAGTTGAGTTTCGCCAAGGAAGACAATCCGCACGCCGATAAAACTGCGATACGGATTGTTAATGCATAATATTGAGGTAGCGTTTAAGAAGCGCTTAATTCGGCTTGTAGTTGCTCTGTGGTAGATTTTTCAGACTGTACAAACTTACGCCATTGTTGTGCCATACCACGACTAGTAGGATGTTTTTCAGCTTCAGCCAATTGATTTAGTGCATCAACATAGCGTTTTTGATTGAAATACGACATTCCCAAGACTAAATGTGTGGTTCCTTCATTTCGTAAACCACCTTTGTCCAGCGCTTTGAGCGCACTTTCAATGGCTTCGTCAAACTTATCCATGTTCAGCAAAATTTGCGCTAACTGTGCATCTAATTCACCGTCTTCAGACAAGGCAGCTGCAGAACGCATAACAGGTACGGCTTTTTCGTGTTCTTTGGCTAGGGACCAAGTTTGCGCTAAAAACTTTAAGTTCCTGAGGTTTTTTTCAAGTACGCCATCTTGCATTGCTTGCTCCATCAACCTGGCACCTTTATATGGTACTTGATGGTAATAATACAGCTGAGCTAAGTTGAAAATATCCGAGGCTTTTGTAATGTAATCACTTTGGTAAGCCGCTTCGAGAATCGCTAACTGTTTCTTTTCTTCACCCAACTCGCCATACATACCTGCTAGCTGCACCCAATACTCAGGACGGTCAAATAATTTAACCATTTTTTCAAGCACTTTGGTCACTTGCTCAGTTTGTTTCAACTCGTAGTATATAGCCCGTTGAAGCACGTACCAATTCTCATCGACTTTGTAGCCTTCTTCACTATTTTCTTGCTGTAAAATAGCTTCATTGATGTATTCAGAAGCAGCCTGATAATCTTTCTTCTGATACATAGCTTGGGCCTTGAGCACTAAATTTTTAACCGGTAACTTACCTGGCTGCAATGCTTCCCAACGTTCCAAGTACTCGATAGTCTTATCGTAATTACCGCGCATCATTTGCAATTGTGCCAAACTAAACAAAGTACTTTGTTCAAAAGACTCAGGAATGGGTTGCTGTTCTACTACTGTCTCAAATGATTCGATAGCTTTATCATAATCTTCGACGTTGTAATAAATAAAACCGTAGAAGTTATGCAACATCGCCAGCTCGTAGCTATTCATAGAGCTTTCTTTGGATTTAACGACATCCAGTATTGCTAATGCTTCAGCAGTATTACCTTCGTCGGCAACTTTCTGAGCGCGAGCCAATTGGTCGTATACTCGCGTACGAAGAGCTGGTGTTCTGCGGGTCTTTCTTTCACTGGCACTATTATCTTGTGCACTAGCTGTAGGTGCCGTTACTACAGACGATATAAGTGTGAATGAGCTTGCCAATAAGATGGCTAAAATGCACTGTGTTATTTTCATGCTTGCCTCTTAGTTAACCATCGATCTGGAAAGTAATGCGGTTTTGCACACCAGACACTTCTGCAGGTTCACCGTTCACAACTCTGGGTTTATATTTAAATTTCAGTGCTGCATCCATCGCTGCCTGATTAAATATATCCGGTGGAGTTGCTTGTACTACGCGGATATCTTTTACTGCGCCTAATTTAGATACAGTAAATTCAACTATTACAAAGCCTTCTATTCCGCGAGATAAAGCGCGTCGTGGATAAACCGGAGCAACCTTAACGATTGGCAAATATTCGCCATCACCTGATTCTAGGGCCAATCCACCACCAAGGGCGATATCACCACCGACATCGGCTTCAAACGCCATACCACTGCCATCAGCATCAGGCGTAGGTGAATCCATTTGCGGCTGTTCCATTTGCGGTGGCGGCTCTTTAGGTGGTGGTGGCTTTCTCGGCTTACGATCTTTTTGTTCAACCGTTTCTTCTTTCTTCAAGCGTACGAAATCGAGCACCGCACCGGGCTTGGGATCATCTAACGTTTGATCACCACTAGCGATAAGAGCTTGCATCAAAAAGAACAAACTAATCGTGATGAAAAACGCTAATACAACTGCCAGAAGGAGTCTTGCCATTATATTTTACTCTTGTGCTGCGATAGAAACATCGTAGACACCCGCTGCTCGCGATGCATCCATGACTTTAATAAGCGTTTCAGTAGTCGCTTTACGGTCTGCTTGAATAACAACCGTACCCTGTGGGTTTTCGGCTTTTAAACGTTCAATGTTGGCTTGAACTGCACGTACGTCTACTCGGCGTTTATTAATCCAAATTTCACCTTTGTCGCTTATGGCAACTAAGATATTTGCACGATCTTTCTTCACTGCTGTGGCAGCTTCAGGTCGGTTTACGTCGATCCCCGATTCTTTTACAAATGAAGCGGTTACGATAAAGAAAATCAACATGATAAATACAACGTCCAACATCGGCGTCATATCGATTGTTGCTTCTTCTTCTTCGACTAAATTCTGAATTTTTCTCATAATTACTCTTTATTCACGCAGGCCTGGGCTCTAACGTTGAATCTCCAATGCATCTTCTAGATGTAAACGTTCGGTTTTTGCTGTGCGCGTTAACCATGTAGACGCGAATACGCCGGATAACGCACCCACCATGCCAGCCATTGTGGGTATAGTAGCTTGTGAAACCCCTGCGGCCATTGACCGGGCGTTACCGCCACCAGACATGGCCATTACATCAAATACCACAATCATACCTGTTACCGTTCCCATCAAACCCAATAGAGGGCATAGCGCGACTAACGCCTGAATAATGGGAAGACTGAAGCGTAATTTAAGACTGACTCTAGAAATCATTGCTTGTCTAATCTGATGCGCATTCCATGAATTTCGATCGCTACGTGCTTGCCAAGTGGAAATGGTCTGTTTCTTAAATTGCTTATGACCATAAGTCACATAGAAAATACGTTCGAGTATCAAAATCCACATCACGAATATCAAGGCACCTATTATCAGCAGGATAATCCCACCGGTTTCGGTGAAGTCTCGGATTGATTCAAAGATCTCTACAAACATCGTCTTATGCCTTAGTGCCAGACTGTGTTTCAGCTCGTTCAGCAATGACACCCGCTGCTTGTTCTTGCAATATCGCTACAATATTTTTGCTTTGCGTACTGAGCAATGCATAAAGCAGAGTAGTAGGAATGGCCACAACCAAACCAAGAACAGTGGTAATCAATGCCGATGAGATACCGCCAGCCATAATTTTCGGGTCACCTGTACCAAACAAGGTAATTTGTTGGAAGGTCACAATCATACCGGTAACGGTACCAAGTAACCCACCAAGGGGAGCAACCACTGAAATCATTTTTACTAGTGTTAAGAAACGTCCTAATTTAGGCACTTCAGCTAAAATGGCTTCGGTTAAATGCAATTCCAAGGATTCGGTGTCAGCATTTGGATGGGCATCTTTCACTTTAAGCACGCGACCCAAAGGATTCCCCTCAGATATTTTACTCGACTTAAGTTGTGCATTTACTTTGGCGCCAACAAGTGTAAGTACCACAAAACGCCAGAACGCGACCAAAATACCAACTGCACCAACCGCAATAATGATATATCCCACAAGGTCACCTTGGTGAATACGCTCTTCAAGACTTGGTGCTTGAACTAACAATCCAAGAATAGTGCCGCCCGTTGGGTCTAATCCAAATGAAACCAATTCACCATCAGAGCTCTGTAAATTTGCGGCGCTGTCTGTGTAACGATCTGCAGGTTGACGAATCAATTCAGCAACAGTATCGGTTTCGCCTTCGTACTTAAGGTATTTGCCATCAGACACGAGTGCAAAAGGTCCTACACGAACGACTTCTTTATTAACTTTAGCGCCACCAGCTTCTACAACATCAGTTGTAAATTTAGTGACTTTGCCTGACTCAGTCATTTCGCGTTGAATTTCAAACCACACCCGCTCTATTTCTTCAATTGAAGCTAATTTAGAACTCGTCCCCATAGACTGGGCCATTTCATCTAAAAATTCAGAACGACCAGAGATTTGCGCTGAAACAGTTGAGTTGTAAAATTTGTTTTTGGTGTCACCTGCAACCTGTTGTAACACACCGAATAGTTCTTTTAACGAACCTAGGCGTTTATCCAAAGCATCATTCAAATCTGCTAATTTGAATTCATTCTCTTCAAATTGCGTTTCCAGCTTTTCAGATGTGTTCAACTGAGCATTACGTTGTGAGGTCACATCACGCAGCATTTGATCTTGTTCAGCACGTTTTTGTACAAACTCTTTTTCACGCTGAGTATTTTGTTGATTTTGTTGGTATTGGCCTTGCTCTAATTGCTTAAGCAGTGCATCCAAATCTAGTGGTTTACTTTCCTGAGCAAAAGCTGCTCCAGCAAAAGTAGCAACCAAAAGAACAGCAGTATTTCTAATTAATTTTCTCATGGTTTCTACTCTCTTAATCCGTGATCGCAACTGGCAGCATCAACAAATCAGGTGCCATTTGTTTCTTGGCCATTCTAAGACCTTTGGTAATTTGCGTGCGGTAGTCAGAAGAAAGTGATTCCCACTGACGAGTTTGTTTATTCCAAATTCCTTGCATACCTGCATCACGAGTTTGGTATATAAGTGCGGTTCTACCGATGCGTAAGAAATCGACATTTCGTTCCTGACCATCAATAGTGTGCAATCCAGGGTAAGCCTCTAAGGTTCGCCCGTAATCCATCTCAACTTGGTAAGCTTCCATTACACGTCTGAATTTTTCAGAAGGAGCAACATCTGCGCGATCCATCATATTACGTAAATCAATAATGCGATTGGCACGTTCTTCTTCTAAAAATGGAACATCAAGTTCCACAAACTGTGCTAACCCATCAATCATTCGAATCATTAATGGTGTTATTTGACGTTCGATAACACTTACTTCGTCAATTGCGCTATTCAAATCCAACATTTCTTGTTGCTGATTAGCAATTTGTTTTCTTAACTGCTCGTTGTAAACCAACAAACCATCAATTTCTTTATTAATAGTTTTGAATTGTTGCAATTTACTGCCGATTTGGTCAGTTATATTGTTAATCTTTGATTGGGAATCCGCTGCAGACTCATTAATTTTAGTTGCAGCATCAACCACAGGTTGCAATTCTTTGTCTTGCTGCGCAAAAGCAGCTTGACCTGCCAACAGACTAACGAATAGTGCTGCAGACAACGTTTTTGTAAGTTTCATACAATCAAACCCTAGAGTGGAATCGAGTTGGTTTACCACCAACAATAAAATCTGAGGGCAAGGATAGGGGCATAGTGTGACAGTATTATTACAAAACCAAACAGAATGTAGATATCTGTGATTGAATCAAATAACTAGTAAAGTAATACTCATAACCAGCTGTTTTAATTGAATTAAAAATACATTATGTGAGCAACGAATTAACTTAGACAGGATGACGTAACAGAATAAAGCGGACTGAAATCGGTTGGATTTTTGACATTTTTATGACACAAATATAGATATGAATACGACGTGAACCAGATGTGGCAAGTCCGCAAAACGGTTTATTTAACCTTTAACCCCACGCTAATTGTAAGCGCTAGAGATTATAAAAATCGTTGCAAAATTCCGAAATCAATACGCTTTTAAATAATGTTTACACCTAAAGTTGCCTTTAAAGAATACTGTTTTCATTCAACGATGTAGCAAACTTGTTTTAATTGGATTTTCGCAGCTACTTTTTAACCAAAGCGGTTGTTGATTTGCTAGTATCTTAATTACATTAAGCACAAATCTAACTCATTCTATTAATTTGGCATCGGATAACGACAAGAATATTGGATTCCTAATTTTTCGCAGTATAAGCGCTTTCTAGCAACCATTGATTAGGATAATTAATGCAACAAACAACCATCATTTTAGTACTTCGCGGAGTATGGCGAACCCCAGTGATATGCGTGTTTTGGTTATTTTGGGGATGTGGGCTTAATGCGCAAACAATGGAAAATTTAGAAACCACCCTTTCTTCCTTAACTCCAGCCCAACAAATCAGTCTTTTGAACGATCAAAAACAGCTTATGGAAAAAGCCTCCTATCAAGAGCAAGCTCGCTACTGGTATTTATTAGGCTTAGCTTTCGATTACGATAATCAGCCACAACCAGCCATTGATGCTTACAGCACCGCCATCAATATCAGCGAGCAGCAAAACTTAAGGCTAACTGACACTTTACCTAGAAGTTATGTCGAACGTTCGTACATGAAATATATTCAAACATATGATCCCAATATTTATTGCGAAGACCGATTTAAAGCCCTGCAATTGTCTCGTCAATTAGCGGACCCCGAATTGCTAGTAAAGGTACTGGTTCAAGCGGCATTTTGTTTTGGTGGTAAACCGGAAAAACTGCAACAAGGGCTCGCATTATTAGTTGAAGCAATTGACGTCGCTGATAAAAATAATTTTGATAATAGTTCCTATGGCATGATTTATAACGCCTCTGGCAACTTATATCAGGAAAACCAATTGTTTGACAAAGCCTATGAATATATTCAGAAGGCATACGATGCTTGGGCAAAAGTCGATGATTTTTCTGACATGTTTAATATGCAACACACACTAGTAGCGTTAGCCATTGATATGCAGAATTTTACTGCGGCTCGTCAACATGTTGATAGACTATTTGAGATTGCCAAACAACAGCCCCAATTCAGCGACTTTACATTTTTTAGCCATTATAACGCAGGTATATTAGCGTTTTTTGAACAGCAATACCCGCTGGCGGTTAGCGAATTTGAAAAGGCATTGGCCCTTCGTGATACTACCGAAGAACATCATTTCATCGTGCAATCTTTATATCCACTGGTCATTGCTTATTTTAACCAAGGGATAGATTCCAAAGCGCGCTCTACCTTGGATCAACTTCTAATCGACTCTCCAGATAAAAACACATGGCCGATGACTCTCAGGGCTATCGATTTGTATTACGCGGGCAACAACAGTGAAGCTATGCATTTGATGGTTGCTGCAAACAGCTCAGAAGTCGACAAACGACGAACCTTTATTGCTCAATATCAACACGCAGCCAATACATTAGTTGAAGACAGTCTGACCAAGTTAGACAACAAGGTGCTACAACAAACCTTGGAAATTAATCGTTTACAACTAGCAGAGGAACAAAGTCAAAAACGTCTCGCGCAAATTTTAATTGCTGTGAGCGTTGTCATATTTGCGGCGTTATTTGGGTTTGTTATGCATTTGATTAAAACCCGACGTCTTTTTAAACATCGTGCACAAATCGATTACTTAACGCAAATTGCTAATCGCAGAACTATTTTTGAACTTGGCTATAAGTTGCTAAATGAAGCGAAAATGCACAACAAGTTACTTTCGATATTGATTATTGATATCGATCATTTTAAACGAGTGAATGATACCCTCGGTCATGAAGTTGGTGATCATGCTCTTACATTAGTCAGCCAAAGGGCACTTGGCTGTTTACGACAACTCGATAAAATTGGCCGAATTGGCGGTGAAGAGTTTATGGTATTGCTGCCCGACACTGATTCCAAACAAGCATTAGATATTGCCGAGCGTATCCGTAAGGAAATCGAAAAGTCACCTTTGCGAAAAAACGATGAAGACTACTCACTAACCATCAGTATAGGGCTAGCGGTAGCATCAGCAGATGAAACCTTAGAAAGCGCGATGGCACGTGCCGACACAGCCCTTTACAATGCAAAACAAAAAGGCCGAAACCAAGTTGTTGTAACGAGTTAGCTATCAATAAGTTGTGATCCGTCAGTAACAATACATATGCTGAAATCAGGTTTTTCAAAGCACTGTAAACTGAGTCCGGTAGTGATAGTCAACATTGGATTAGCAGGGCACAAAATGCGTTAAAAATTAACGCATTCAGGGAAAAAGCAGTCTTTTATATTTCAGACTGCTTTGAGTAAAGAAGTTATTTTTACGGGGTACGATTAGTTAAGGTCATATGTTTCTGTGTACACATGCGTGGTAGGTCCTTGATCGCCTCTTTTAAACTTAGCGCCACGCTTAGCCACACCATTTTCGTCATAAAATGAATGCCAATCGTTGCGCACTAAGGTTCCGTCTGCTGTTTTAGAAATTTCCACATGTTGGAGTAAATATGACTTACCGATCGTGAAGCATTCTCCGTGAGTATTGACGCCAGAAAAACGTTCGAACTCTGGAATCCAATGATAGGTAGCGTTGCAGCCAGGTACTGTTGATAAACCGCTCATTTTAATATTTTCAAAAGCCTTTGGATTGTCGCCTTTTCCCCACAGAGTTAATCCTTCATCTATGTTTTTGAAAGAGTATAAATCGACTTTAAGGTTACCAAAGTCATTGCGATACAGTCGCCAGATTTGATTTCTATCCGGTCTTACGTCAGGTTGGCTAGTTTCATAATAAATCCAATAGCCGTCCGTACGTTCATGCCAAATACGTTGAAAGCGCAATTCACTTAATCCCCAACGAGGTTCGACCTTAGCGGCTAGATCTTTGTCCCTTTGCGCGATATTAGTTGTAAATCCTAAATGCCATTCGACAAATTTCTTTAGCATTGTGTCATCTTCAAAGCCAGCGGCCTGAACAGAGAAAGACATTCCAGCCGCAACCACTAAAGTCATGAGCAAGCTTTTTACTATTTTCATTATTTTGTACCTTTTATAATTTGTGTTTGTATTTTTAAAGATTCTAGCTAAATGCATTTCAGACACAGTCAATTATTAGAATATGGCAATCATCATTGCTCGATAATCAAATTCATACTACACAACCAAAAACATATAGCAATATCATTATATCAATAACCCAGAGTACTCTGCGTCTTATATTTAAAAAGCGGGATAGTTAGTAGAGGCTGCTATACAAAAGCTATTTGCACGGAGTATGAAGAGAAAAATTTCGAACAAGTGCTTTAAATGGTTCATTAATAGGAAGTTACTTCTAGCGCCCATTGATTCGTATTGTAGGATAGAAATATTCACCGAAAATTCATTCAATTAAAGCTCTTTTTGATACTCCAAAAAATTTGTTTGGCCCAATAAATCTAAAACGTTGAAGGACCATCTTGGTAATTAAATTAGCAAATCGAAAAGTGACAAAAAACCCGGATTTCGCAGTTCTATATAAATGGTGAAATGTTAAAAAAATAACAATAAAGCAGCTAAAACAAAGTGAAAATTGAATATAGATCAGTGTCTAATCAGTACAATTAGTGGGAAGAAAAATCGTTAATTTCAGCTTCTTTTTGACAACCAAATATCGCTAAATTTGTAGCCCACAAGATTGTTACAAATTACTAACAAATGAATACTTGCTAGTTGAGGCTCGGAAATTGATAGTCATTATCAAAATTAGACAATAAATGTTGCTCTTGGCCGATTGGAATATTGAAAGCCCCTGTTACCCCCGCAATTATCATTTGTACACCGATAACGGCTAAAATCAGTCCCATTAATCGGGTGACAATACCAAGAGCGCCTTGACCTATAATAGCCAGAATCCTAGAACTAAAAACAAAGCATAGGAATGTTATAAGACACATAACTGCAAATACAGAAACCGTAATCACGATTCCCATTGTCCCACCAGAGGCAGAATAATTCATTGCGGTCGCAATGGTTCCTGGGCCAGCGAGGAGAGGAACAGCTAAGGGTGAGACAGCAATATCAGAGGTATCATTATTTTCAGCAGAATGCAGATTAGAACCAGATCCATTGAGCATATGATAACCAATCACGAACACCAGAATACCGCCCGTTATCCGCAATGCGGGAAGGGTAATGCCGAACAAATGAAAAATCATCTTGCCGAGCAACGAAAATAATAGAATTACAACAAAGGTAATAATAAGTGCTCTGGCCGCAATGCGAAATTGTTCCGAATTACTTTTATTGCCCGCCAACCCAGCGAAGGCAGCTGTGTTAGCTATCGGATTCATGATGGCGAAAAAGCCCATAAATACAGTTAGCAGTTGTGTGTACAAGTCATTCATAGGTTTTCTCTGACTAATAGTGGACGTATTATCCGGCTTTGCGACCCCGTTTTATTTGCATGCTAGAGTACCTTGTAGGGTCTGAAAGTCCAACGACTACCTCCCCTATTGTCATTCAAGCCGCTTTTTTAGCTGTCATCATTGGCGGGATTGAGCAGAGCCAGAGGGTTTAATATTTTTATGCAGCGTCAAGCAGTATTAATTATCAACATCCTTAAGCCCGCACAGCTTCCTTATTGTTTTCACTTATATTGCACAGTTTCTGCACTTTTGTTTTGTACCTTTACTATCTGAATAAAGAAAGCATCTTAATTCAATCTTAAAGTATTTGAAGATGATGCTTAGACAGCTAAAGGACTATCAATGTTGAAACAATCTCATTTAAGCTTTGCTAACTCATTGAAATATATTGTAAGACTAAATCTTATTATCATCATCTTCGGATCAGTGCTTTGGTTAGTTGCCTGTGGAGGCGGCAATACAGCTACAGATGATCAGGTAACTGATGAAGTGGTTGAAGAAGTCGTTGAAGATGATACCGAAGAAACATCAACTGACATTACGGATACAGATTTTGAAGTCACTGACTGGACAGAAGAAACACATAGTAAGAATGTTGATCCTAATTTCGACGAAGTTTTTGAAGATAACCAAGTTAAACGTTTTGACTTTGTAGTCACTGAAGAGCGTTGGCAAAGCATGCTTGATGATATGACGGCAACCTATGGCGAATTTGGTCAACGCTCATCAAGCAACGGTCTAATTGATACAGATGAGAACCCAATATTTGTTCCCGCTGACGTTTATTACCAAGGAACTCAATGGTATCGAGTAGGTATTCGATTCAAAGGCAACTCTTCGCTACAAAGCAGCTGGCAGGCGGGTATTCTAAAACTATCTTTCAAATTAGATTTCGATGAGTTTGAAGACGATTATCCGCAAATTGATAATCAACGTTTTTACGGCTTCAAAAAGCTCAGCTTGAAAAACAACTATAACGACGAATCACTTTTACGTGAAAAAGTGGCATCTGACGTATTCAAAAAAGCTGGCTTAGCGGTGTCTAATACTGCGTTTTATACACTCTATGTCGATCATGGCAATGGTCCAGAATATTTTGGTCTTTACACCTTAGTAGAAGAGGTTGACGATACACTTATCGATACACAATTTGCTAGCGATGATGGCAATTTATATAAACCAGAAGACGACGGGGCAAGCTTTGTTGAGGGTTCTTTTAGTGAAGAGAACTTTGAGAAAAAGACCAACGAAGATGATGAAGATTGGTCTGATATACTCGCCTTGTTTGCGGCACTGCATGATGATACAGCAACCACTGCTCCGGCAACATGGAGAGAAAATCTTGAGGCTGTTTTCGACGTTGATGGATTCTTAAAGTACTTAGCCGTCAATGGTATTATCCAAAATTGGGATACGTATGGCAGAATGCCCCATAATTACTATCTGTATAACGACCCCGAAACATCGAAGCTAACATGGATTCCTTGGGATAATAACGAAGCACTGCAAGAAGGAAATCAAGGCGGAGCATTGAACCTCGATTTCTCAGACCTTGATTCTAATAGCTGGCCGTTAATTGCTAAACTATATGCAGACGATGTTTACAGGACTCGCTATAACGATTACCTATTGGAAGCAATAGGCGACGCGTTTGATACCAGCAGCATCCAAGCCACTTACGACAGTTATTCAGCGCTTATTGAACCTTATGCAACAACTGAATTATCGGGCTACTCCTATCTAGAAAGTAGCAATGACTTTTACAATGCGATTCAACAACTGAATCAACACGCAGAAAATCGAGCTGAAGCGGTTGAAACATATTTGGATGCACAATAAACACTAACCTATTGTTTTATCAACATAACCCCAGCGATGCTATCGTCTGGGGTTGTAGTTTATATCCAATCGAATATTGCTCTTCCTCTTCGGTATTTACGCCACATTCCCCCTGACTTTAACCTGTTGTTAATAGCCTTATTTAGGCAAATTCAGGGATCTCATTTTTCAGACAATCGATAAATGCACTGAGTTTTAATGGCATGTAATCTCTGCTTGGATAAACTAGCCATGCAGAGGTATCAAAATCTGCGGCGGCACATTCATAATCGGGGAATAAGTTCACCAAACTACCATTTGCCAATTCGTCTCGACATAACCAATCAGGAAGTAACGCCACTCCAAGGCCTGCAACTGCACTTGCAGTCATAGTCATGCCATGAGAGATCAGCAAATGCCCAGCGACTGGAACGACTAACTCTTTTTGATTAGGTTGACGAAATTTCCAAGCTTCTCGATATCCAGGAATTGAAAACCTTAGACATTCTAATTCACTTAAACAAAAAGGATTTTCGGTAATCGTGTTAGATTTAATAAAAGCTGGACTAGCACAAACAAAAAACTTTCTGGGTGCTAATACTTTACAAATAAAATCATCAGTAGGTTTTTTTCCAAAGCGAATCGCGGCATCAATTTGTTGTTCAACAATATCTATTTGGTTGTCTGACAACACTAGCTCAATTACCAGTTTGGGATATTTTTTCCTCATTATAGGTAGTAAGGGAACCAACTTTTTTTGTCCAAAAGAAGTACAAGCCGCCACTCTGAGCTTGCCGATGGGCTCATTCGAAAGTTCTAAAGCCCGCTCTCCTGCCTGTATTAATGTACCAACCAAACCTTCGACTTGAGTAAAGTATGATTTACCAGCTTCTGTTGCCGATAACTTACGAGTGGTCCTTTGGAACAGTCGGAAACCTAATGTAGCCTCTAATTTTCGAATAGCTCGCGATACTGAAGAGGGATCAATATTTTGGACTCTTGCTACTTCAGCAAAACTCTTTCGTTTCATTACTTCAACAAATAGTTGGATATTGTTCAAATCCATTCGTGCACCTCATACATGAATGTAATGATTATATACCTGTTTACTGCGCAAGTAACTAACTGTAACCTTTGTAATTGAAAGTAAATCAAAACTAAGAAAATGGAGTATTTCAAATGGGATTAAAGTTTCATAAGCAATTTTTCGCATCAAAGACTGAAGTTTTAGCAGACATAGAAAAAAATAATACCTGGCCGACCACCTTTGTATCGGGTGCCACCGATGGTCCACCAGTACATTGGCATAAAGATGAAGTACATGCTTATATAATGGAAGGGGAAACAGATTTTTTCGATGCCGAAACCAACAAAAGAACTATTGTCAGCGCAGGTGACAAAATTATTGTGCCTAAGGGTGCACTTCATGCGGAAGGCGCAATTAAAGATCACGTAGTTTATATTCTAGCATTACCAAAGCCAAGATTACCGGAAGATTTCCTCGCCATATTTACACCTGAGCAGCAAGCAGCGAAATGAAACCGGGTAAACTTCTGATAAGCTACTAATTACCTCGCTGTTCCTATTTCCAAGACAAGCATTCTCATAGTCATTAAATAGACATCCATTTTAATAGTCATTAAATAGACATCCATTTTAAAAACAAGCATTCT
>NZ_BAABWR010000037.1:0-25537 GCF_040370605.1 Aliiglaciecola sp. NS0011-25 | reverse complement strand
TATGCCAGTGATGGCGAAGTCTATCGCATCTATCAACAACGCTCTTGACGCTTCTAATGTACCAACAGGGTTTTTAAGCACATCTTCGGGTATAGAGGTAAGCTGCTGGGTCATAAATAAGTAAGTGCTGCTATCAAACTCTATTTCAGGCGTTAATTTTTTCATTAACATGCTGGGTTTAGCGTTTACATTTGTCAATGGCACAACTAAGCGAGTGGCCAATTGATCGATTACCGAATTTTGGACGTCGACTAGATAAGGATAAGCCTCTCTCGTTTTCTTACTTGGATTTTTGTATACATCAAATTGCGGCATTAAAAATCCCTGTACTCATCGCTTAAACTACCGTTCTCGGCGACAAATTCATTGTAGGCCTCTACCGCAGCCTTGTTTTCTTGTTTCCATTTTTCAGCTTCTATAAATTTAAGTTTATTGCTTAATGCTTGCTCTAGGGTTGCAGACAAGTTAATTTTTAAGCTTCTGGCCTTTTCTAACAAATCACTATTGAGGCTTAAATTTGTTGCCTTTTTAGGTGCGGCTAAATCGTAAAGGTCTGCCATTGCTATGCTCCAACTTAATTTTTAATCAGTATACGCATAGTAATGCGCATTTAAAAGCATGGTTGGCATATGACTAACACATCATGCTCATTCGCTGCGCTCATTGGGACGTTAGCCATTCAATTCTCTATTTGATTTTGGTAATCCATTGGATTACGCTCTGTGAATGCAAAATACAATAGCCGAACTACCTGAGTACATCAAACGTACTGATTCTCTTTAAATGAATCAGAGCGCAAGGATGTTATTGACTACTTATCTGAGCATCCCAAAGCGGGGACTCTAATGGAAGGTACTGGTGGTATTCGGAAATTGCGTTGGAGTAAAGGCAATAAGGGTAAGAGCGGAGGCATTCGGGTAATATACTACTATCATGATGAACGTATTCCGCTTTATTTATTAACGATGTTTGGGAAGAATGAACGGGCTAATTTAACGAAAACCGATAGAAACTCTCTTTCGAAACTTGTCAAAATATTGGTAGTAAAAGCTTTGGAGAAACATAATGACTAGTGCATTTGAAAGTATTGCTCAAGGTCTAAAAGAAGCAATAGATCTGAACGATGGCAAAAAAGTAGCAGCCAGAGTTCATAGAGCTCCAGACGTTAATGTGGCTGAAATACGGCAAAATCTTGGACTAACTCAAATGGAGTTTGCTTCGAAATTTTGTATTAGCGTTTCAACTCTACGTCACTGGGAAAGAGGTGATCGTAATCCACATGGCCCAGCACTTGCTTTGTTAAACGTGGTTGCTAAAGAACCTCAAGCGGTTTTGCGAGCACTTGGCTAACAAAAACATGAAGTCGGACGTTCCCGAAGAGCACGGGCCCCCCGCTTATGGTAATTGTTATGAGCCAATAGACTATGACATTTTTTGAATTTTCCGTTCTTTTAATTCCAACCTCTTGTCTAGTGTTCGCCTACCTGTTTTGGGTTCGTGCTAAGGAAAGGCCACGTTATTTTACTGCTCTTTGGTTGGTGTTTCTATGTTTACTATTTATCTTGGGTTGGCATACTTGGGAACCAGAACATGAAATTAGCCAATTCGGCAGTGCTTTATTGGTAAGTGCTAGTATTTGGTTAAATGGTATCCCCATGGTTACTACAATAAAAACTAGTAAGTTAAGATTTTGGGTAATTCCATTATCTGGGCTGCTGGCTGTTTTATCGGTATATTTTTGTTTTTACCTTTTAGCCATCACCAATCAATTATGGGGGCTCTAATGGCACATAACAAAAAAATCATTGTGGGAATTTTACTCGCTGAAAAAGCGCTCCTAAAATCCCATATGTTAAGCGTTATGTGCCAAGGAAATTGAAGTGGGGTTAATTGAATCTATATTGATTGGTTTGCAATTTGACCGATTGCAAAAACCATTGGTGTTTTTCTCAATGCTTATTGGCTTTTTCTTTTTCTCAGTCGCAGGGGGGGGAGTTCTTTATGGCGTATCAGAAGTAGTTTTTAGCGACAAGGAGGGTAAAGATGCAATCATTGGTCCTTTAGTCGGGATGATCGCTTTTTCTCTCCTATTCTTTGGGCTGGCTGCGGTTTGTGGTCATTTTATAAAAAAGTGCGTGAGGTAATGTCACATAAGAATATTGTTAACTGCCTATGAAATTGACCACCGACTTTGACAAACTAGGATTTCATGACGCTTCAATTGAAAAAATTGAGCGTCAGTCTGAATCTGTTATTTTGGATATAAAAGGTGCATTTATTTCAAAAGAACACCCTGGGTCAGGAGGCCAAGACTGGAAGGTCGAAGAAGCTACATTAGAAATTCTCGGTGTAGCTGAAGAGAGAGCCACCTATTGGGATGATGACAAGGCGGCAAAGGATCATCCCGAGCCAAAATTTCCCCTGGATGAAATCATGCATGCATATTTTATGGATGGAGTGTTTTTATTCGAAGGGTTTAAACAAACAGAACCATGGTACGAATGGTTTATAACTGCAAATTCATTTATCTTGGAGGTTAAAAGTGCATCCAAGCTCAGCAGTTAACAAAGTAAGCAACCTTACTCCGCATTGCGTGGTTCGCTTCGCTCACTTTACCACGCAATGCTACGCTCGGTTATTACGGCGTTAGGCGCAAGGGAAATTCATGCATACATTAAGATTCAAAAAGATAGATGCTTTTGCCTCCCAATATTCAACAGGGAATCCAGCAGCTGTAGTATATCTTGACTCAGCAGAAAAGCTTTCCAGTGCGGAAATGTTACAACTAGCAAAAGAACTGAAAGGGTTTGTCAGTGAGGTTGGTTATGTCAGTCCAGGGACTGATACTGATTACCACCTTCGCTATTTTTCTTCTGAAAGAGAGGTAGCCTTCTGCGGACATGCAACAATAGCTATCCTAAACGACATAGTCGCCAATAGTGAGGCAATGCAAGAAAAGTCAATATTGTCTATCTCGACAATGACTGATCGTTTAATGGTTGAAAACCGTTACAAAAGTGAGAAAAGCGTTTATATATCGGCACCACCAGCTCGGTTCTCCTCAAAAAATATTAGCATAACTGATATTGTCTCAGCATTTAATTGTCACATTAATGACATTGACCAATTACAACCAATCCAAATTGTGAACGGAGGGCTTGAGACTCTTATTGTCCCTATAGCTGGACTAGAGTCCATACTTTCTGTGACGCCAGACCTTCAAACTCTCAACAAATTTTGCATACAAATTGGAGTGGATATTATTATCTTGTATTCGTCAGAAACTGTTGCTCAAGAGTGTAAATATCGGACGAGAGTTTTCGCACCAACATTTGGTTACCTTGAAGATCCAGCAACAGGTTCAGGCAATTCAGCTTTAGGTTATTATCTCTTAAAGCACGGAAAGTGGGATGGCGAGATGATAAAAATAGAGCAAAATAGTTTCCGAGACTCCCCGAATTACGTGCAGATTTTTTCAACAGAAACTGATATTGAAAATTGTCAGGTCTGGTTTGGTGGAGGAGCAGTCTTAAGGATAGATGGGGTATATATTTTATGCTAAAAAAGCTTGCCCAAAATGGCCCAACAAGAAAAGTAAACGGACGGTTTCACCGCCGCTTATTGTGGTGTTACACCCGACTTAGAATTGAGTGAAAACATGTATATAGGAGAAGTTTCGAAGCTAACCGGCGCGTCAAAAAAAGCGATCCATCACTACGAGGAGCTAGGGTTGTTGTCGGAGGTGTCTAGATTAGGAAAGTACCGCATTTATGATAAGCATCATGTAGTTATAATCTCAATGATAAAGCGGGCGCAATCTCTGGGCTTTAAACTTTCAGAAATGCTGCCGATGATGAAGGTTAAGGCGAAAGAGAATCGCTTTCCGATCGAGATTGCTATAGATGCAATAGAGCAAAAGCAGAAGCAAATTAAAATCGCGATCGAACAAGCCAAACAGTTAGATGTTGAGTTAGGGTCATTAAAAAAAGAACTGATTGATCAATTTTCGTTTGACCACGCAGACAATTAAAAACGCTTGACTGTTCCCCTAGGGGAAGAGTTTATAGTCTTGTCACTTAATAATCTGATAGGTGAATATAAGATGTCTAATGTGTGTTTAGTAACTGGGGCAAACGGTCATTTAGGGGGGAATTTAGTTAGAGAGCTCATAGCGCAAGGAGAAACGGTAAGAGCAGGTATGCGTGATATTCAAAATGTGGATGATTTTTTTCACTTGAATTGCCAAGTCGTTTATACCGAAATGCAGGATATAGAATCAATGAAAAAAGCCCTGGAAGGTGTTGATATTTTATATCATGTTGCAGCTGTATTTAAGCATTGGGCTAAAGATCCTATTAATGAAATCGTCGAGCCGAATGTGAAAGGGACTGAAATTGTCCTTAAAGCTGCGGCACAAGCCAATGTTAAAAAAGTTGTTTATGTTAGCTCGGTTGCGGCTGTCGGGCATGATGGGACTTATCTTGATGAAAATAGTTGGAACGCTTTATCTGACAATGCCTATTACAACTCTAAAATAAAATCAGAGCAAAAAGCATGGGAGCTGGCAAAAAAGTACCAACTTTGGATGGTTTCCGTTCTACCCTCAGCAATGATTGGTCCCCATGCCAATCGACTGACAGACACTATGCAGTTTATTGAAACAATTAGAACCAATAAGCTTTTAGTAGATCCTCATTTTTTCTTTAATTTCGTTGATGTTCGCGATGTGGCAAAAGGCATAGTGGCTGCTACTACGAAAGGTAATTCTGGTAGCCGCTACATATTGGCAAATAACAGAGCTTCGTCACTTCCTGAGATATACAAAGCAGCCCAATCGGCAGGAATTAACCTTAAGGTTCCAGCACGCTTACCAAAATGGTTGATGTATTTTATTGCCTTATGCTCAGAGCTAGGAGCTAAGATGACAGGTAAACCAGCTGAGCTTATTAGAAGCCAAGTGGCCTTATTCTACGGCGTAAGGCAAGAGTATGAGATAGCGAAAGCACGTAACGAACTGGGATACGAACCTCGCTCAGCCTCAGAAGCTTTACTTGGCGTATTTGAGTATCTTAATGGGCGCCAAAGTGAAAGATAGCATAACAAGTCAATGCTCGCGGAGCCAGCGACGTTGCCAATCATTTGTGATGTTGCTACGCTCCGTTATACCACTAAAATGGCTCCACTTCGCTGGGCCGCTGGCAGCACTTGGAAAGGAATCATATGTTTAAGCAAATTGGTCTTTTTGGAATTAGCTTGGCATTCATTACACTACTTTTTTCATTCTATGCCGCGTGGTATGCAGATATTCAGGTTTCGTTGATAAATAACGTTCTCAATAGCCTTATTTTTGCTTTCGTCGCCAGTATCGGTTTTGCTGTAGGTTGCAAAATTACCAACTTCCAATTCAATTTTAAGCAGCTTTCGATTGCAGCTATTGGCGTCTTTTTGTTTAATCACTCTCTACAAAATATACTTGATACAGCTAGCAAGCCTATCTTTATTAAAATATTAGTAATTTTTGCTGTAGCGTTACTTCTTTCCTGGCGCTTACCTGTCATCTTCAACAAACGTGCAGCTAAAAAATGAATTATGATGTTCGTAAATTCACCGAGAATCTTACTCGCAGGCCTTCGGCCAATGGGCTCCTAAAATCCCCATATGTTAAGCGTTACAGCACGTAAGCCTATTAATTTTCTGTATAGCGAAAAGGCTGGTTTCTTCTGTATTTCTCTGACTTAACTAGTGCTTTTTTCCGCTATCGACCAACCGATTTTTTATTTCAAATATTTCCAGCTAAAATGGTTTTCTCAATACCAGTTCAATGTACCACCATCGATAGTTGTAGTTTTCTGGCGGTTTGCTTTAGTCTAGGGTAATTATTTTAATCAAGGTTGTTGTGCTAATTGCTTGTGGCGGCAAAACCGCGATAGTGAAGTGGGGGCGCATTAATAAACAAATATTGCTGACCCAAACCCAATTGCTGCTGCTCGTGCCTCGCCAAGTATAGCCAGCAAGTTAGCACTTTTAATACGGAGGTTAAGGCTCTCAAATGGAACCATCTGCACTCGGTAAAAAATACGACAAAATTGCTCAGTGGTGGCATGACCAACATATAGAGTCCTTTTATGGTGTCAGTCAATTTGAACGAGCCATTGGATATGCCTCGAATGGTGGAAAAGCACTTGATGTAGGTTGTGGTGTCGGGGGAAGGTTTGTGAATATATTGCAACATCGCGGCTTTTCGGTTACTGGACTTGATGCTTCCAAAGAAATGGTAAAGCTGGCTAGCAGTAACCACCCAGAACACTATTTTTTACACCAGGATATTTGCTCATGGGATACAGAAGAAAAGTTTGATTTCATCGTTGCGTGGGATAGTATTTTTCACTTACCGCTTGTTATGCAAAAGCCTGTTGTTGCGAAGTTATGCCAGTTTTTAGCCAAAGGGGGGGTATTAATATATACATTTGGCAATGACGAGGGAGAGCATACTGATCAGTGGCACAATGATACTTTTTACTACAGCTCTATTGGTATTAACGAAAATATGAAATTACTTATGAATAATGGACTTTCTATTTTACATCTTGAGCTAGATCAGTATCCTGAAAAACATGTTTATACAATCGCCACTAAGCCTTAAGAAATGTATCTATTTGACCGCTTTGGGTAGCAAATTATAGCGGCGTTAGGGCACAAAGGAATCAAGATGCGGAGTGAATTTCAATACTTTATGAATCAAGATGATCATGCAATCTTTGACGATCATCTTCGCAGCATTGATGGAGTGAGCATCAAGCAAGGGAAGGGCTTTGATGAGATTTTACTAGATGATGGCTTCATCCAGTATAAACGAAGCCTCTTAGAAGACGGAATCCTAACTTCCGGTCGCATTGCAATTGCTTCCACTGACTTGGATGGTGCTTACAACTTCTCATCACATCAGGCTGTTGAGTCACTGTACAAAAAATTAAGAAAATGGCTTAAAAATCGTAGCGTCAATTCCTTAGTGTGTTACAACGAGACGTCAGAGAAACCTGCGAAACAAGCTGTTAAAACCTTTTGGCTGGGAACTGGCGCTGAGAAAGCACTCACTGATTCAGCGATTAAGCTAAAGCAATTTAAAATGGGCAAGGCCGTATTCGAGCTTGCATAAAACCCCAACAAAACGCTTCGGCCGACGGGCCAAAGGCGCACACGGCTGAGCGTAATCGTTGAGGCTGTAGAAAATGGTCGAAGCCAAAAAGCTATCGTGCTCTGCTTTAAATGTAATTGTTGTTCAATAGTGAAAGCTATCTAGGTTTCACATAGCAGCGCATTTTAAAGTCAGATTAGGCTAATTTTTATAGTCAATTTTAAGGTGAGGGTTTTTCTACACCCTAATTATATGTAAAAGGAAGTTATGAGCATCGAATATAAAATTAATCACCCAATAAGTGCGGATCAATTCATAGCGCTGTTGACTGATTCGACATTGGGTGAGCGCCGACCAATTCAAGATCGGGAATGTATTGCGGGTATGATCTCGAATAGCAATCTTACGGTTAGTGCCTGGGACTCCGAAAAGTTGGTGGGTATTTCTCGCTGTATGACAGATTTTCATTACGCGTGCTATCTGTCAGATTTGGCCGTATCTGAAAAATATCAAAAATTGGGCATTGGTAAGCAATTACAAATTCTCACCCAGAATCAGCTTGGGCCACGTTGCAAACTAATCCTTATTGCAGCACCGGCAGCCAATTCATATTATGAGCATATTGGTTTTTTAAATAATCCGCGTTGCTGGGTGCTTGAGCGTGATGCAAGTGTTCACAGCTAACAAGGCGATTAAATTCGCTCCCTACAGTCGACGGACGTTCGCTTGCACCGTATATGACGGTGTTAGCAGCCATTCATCATGAATAAATGGCGTATCGAATATAATGCTAACTACACTAAAACTCCCTTGAGCTTTTGGGAGCACAAAGATTTGGATCATGAAGTTCGGGCATATGCGAAAGAATTTGATCCGAAGTTACCAAGGGCGATACCTTGTAGAGGCTTTCCAATGCTCATTGTTGATGTACTTGGTGTTCAATTAATATTTGCATCAGTAGCTGAAGTAGAGCACTTTCTATTTGTAATTGGTCAAAAAAACATGCCTACAACGCAGCAACTGTCTAGGCAACGTATTAACAATTATGGGACGAATAGACATTGGTTACGCCGTTTACCCTCTAGTATCAAAGCTTGGTCTAAAAGAAAGCGAATTATTCCAATAGTGGAGAAAGGGTTGCATGAATTTCGGGAAGGTAGTGCTTTTTCAACTGCTTAAAAATAATATGCGGTTCTTAGGGGGCGCATTATTTAACTGTTATGCTACAAGGAACATACAGTGTTAAGACTTACCGCTATTATTACTTCGTTGCTGTTTGTGACTTCATGCGCAGCAACTTCACCTCAATTGAATTTAGGTACTCCTGTAAATATTTATGGTGTTTCATCGTTATCACCACAAAATGGAAGTTGGTCTGTTATCACTTCAACTGGTTATCAAGTTGTACTTGGGACAAAGCTAAACGATAACAGTAGTGGCATCATAAATATGTCTCTATATCAATTACCTGAATTTTATTCAGACCAGGAATTCCTGACACACGTGGTTAAGCATAGAGCATCCTCAGCAGATATCGGCAGGTTTGAACTTAAACAAAATACCGAAGAGTTAGTAAAACTAAATGGTGCAACATGCGTAAAGCACACAACCATTTCCCAAGATAACAATGCCAAAATAGACAGCAATAAATCAGCGTCAATGCAGATAGAATATCTTGGCTATAATTGTATACACCCTTTTAAAAAATCTGTAGGTGTTCACACAGAATATTCTTTCCGTCACTTTAAAGACAAAGAGCACCCAGAGCTAACTAAAAACGCGGAAGAGTTTTTTAGTAACATAAAATTTAAAGAGCTTTAGTAGCATAACTAGGTGTTAGGTCTCTATTATTTGATTTTTAACCCTAAATCCCTGGAGAAACCAGTGCAAAATTTGTCAATACTGCGTTTTCTGAGCGCCTTATGCAGGTAATGAAGAGACTGAAAGTGGAACGCGCACTACATTCTTAAAAGGATCTCACAGGGAAATTCAGGTATTACGCAAGAAATTTGTGGGCAAAACTTGGAATATTATGATTGGTGTAAGTGCAATCAATCACGAAGGGGAATATGGTGCTAAATTCTTTTATCCTGAAAATGCTATAAATACCGATAAGTCGACATGGCGGACGTTTTCATTTTCCAACGTCAAGGCCGTCAAAAAATGAACCTTCAACCTAACAAGTCTATAAATTGTGATTCGAACTAGCTTGTCAGATTCTATTGCAAACAACGCAATTAAACTGCCAGCTTGTCTTACACATTATTGAGGTGTTATGAAAACGCACATTGAATAAACGCGAGTAAATAACAATCGCATGTTCTGGGTCAAAAAAGCCGTTCTTTGTTTCTCTGATTTTTTAGGCCAGTGATGCGAAGTGTTGATCCGCTAAGAGGAAATTTCAGCAATGGATATAGTGATAGAGATACTTAAAAATACTTCGCTGTGGGAGATATTATTTCTATTTGGCTTAATTTATTTATTCTCCAATCGGGGTTTTAGAGAGCGTATAACCAAAATTAAATTTGGCGATTTTGAACTTGAGCTAATGGAGTTGAAGAAAGAGGTACAGGAGGGCAAAGAAAAGATAGTTGAATTAGAAGCTGAAGTTGAGAATGATCGCAGGTTGTTTGAAGATATTTTGGACAGTTTCGACCCTAGTGCGCCTGTAAGCGAACTAGCGGCGGCAAGAAGAGCAATTAAATCTGAAGCTCAGAATCTTTCGGAAGTTGATTCCTTGAGGAAGTACCTAAGAATGGGCGCACAACCTGAAGAGCTATATGTGGCTGCCGTTAGTATCAGAGAACGACGCCCTGTCACTTTACTTCCTGATTTAATTGGCTTTCTTGATGAGTTGTCTGATGATCGAGAGCTCGGCGGCTTTCGGTTGAATACAGTTTGGACTCTAGTAAGCGCCTTACATTTAACACTTATATCTTCAATTAGAGACGGAGTAGGCTCCAAACTGAATCAAACTAAGCTTAATCAGGCGGAGAAAATGCTCTGCAAACTCGAGAAGCATACAAAGGTTCAGTCTGATAGACCTGACAATCCCTTGAAGGGAATACGTGGACCAGTAAAGCATGCGTTAAACTGGGTAAAAAAGGGAATTAAAGATACGGCCTAACAAGAAAAATGTACACGACCCAATAGTGTTTGGCTCTTTTTATCATAGCCTAGGGCAATCCACAGAATCGGTCGCGTTATTGGCAGCGTTATAAGACTTGGAGAGTTCGTAAATGTATGAGAGTCAAATATTTCAGCAATTTTGATTAGTTGGTTTTCAATATTATTAGTTATTTTTGTTGTTTAATTTTGCTTTTAGTTTAACTGCGTGGTTTCAGTGGTGGAAGTATGGGAACAAAAAGTTTTTTCTGAAAACACTTTTTGTTTGGCCTATCAGTTTTTATTATAGGCTTAAATTTGTCGCGTTTGACGATAATGGCAGCTAACAATTTTGGCCACTCAAACACACAAGAAACCCGCGCCAATGCTTTTAAGCGTTGGGTATAAATGTATTTTTAACTACTAGGAACTGTTAATGATAATTAGAGATGCGGTTTTAGGTGATGCCTCAGAAATTGCCGAAATCTACAATTTCTATGTTGTAAATACGTGCATAACTTTTGAAGAGAGAAAAGTTTCAGATGAAGATATGTCTATTAGACTTAGCAAAGTCGCAGACTGTAATTTACCATGGATTGTAGCCGTTTTAGATGAAGCAATTATTGGATATGCCTATGCAACCAAATGGAAGGAAAGAAGTGCTTATCGGTTTTCCGTAGAGTCAACGATCTATCTTTCTAGTGAATATCATGGAAAAGGTTTGGGTGCCGTTTTATATGAATCGCTCCTTAGTAAGCTTAAACCTATCGGGATAAATAATGTAATTGGAGGCATAACTTTGCCTAATCCAGCTAGTGTTGGCTTGCACGAAAAATTGGGAATGGAAAAAGTCGCTCATTTTTCTAAAGTAGGCTTTAAATTTGATAAATGGTTAGATGTTGGGTATTGGCAATTGAGTCTACGTACCTAACGACAAAATTAAGTTCGCCGGCTACGCGCTCTGGGACGCTAATATGTGAAGTGACTCGATTTGCTCTGGTTTTAGTCCACATGCCAGCGCTCCTTATTTAAAAGTTAGGTGCACAAGTATCATGTTTAGAGTTTTTATTTTGTTGATTAATTTTGTTTTAGCTGATTTTAGTTTAGCGACAGAAAAGGTAATTATTTCAAGCTATGCCAAATACCTTGCAAGCAATCAGCTTTTAATAAAGGGCGAAGTTTATACCTTTGATGAGCTAATGGCACATTTGGAAAAGGAGACTTCTCAAGGCAATATTATCGACCTTTCAATTTCTGGAAAACCTTCTGAGCAAGATTTGATATTGGCTTTAGCGGCTAAGATCCAACAAAGACCTGAATATAAAGGTGATGGCGTAGCTGTCTTTATTATTTCGTGGTAATAGCTGCGTGGTAATTTTTAGATGTAAACTTAACAATCACATAACGTTCATTCGTTGCGCTCTTTGAAACGCATTAGGTAGTTGGCTTGGCCATTTTTGCCGTCGGGCTACACCCACATATTTGGACGTTTTATTCTAAGGGTCAGGGCAATAAAGTACTTTTTGTATTTTATTGGTCACTAAGATAGCAATGTCATGTCGTTTTGTGGAAAAGCCTGCTTTGCATTGCCATTTCCATTCCGAGCAGACTGGCTTTCAAATCTTTTCCATACACGTTCGTGAAAATAGAATACAACGGTATTAACCGCAGGCTCTACAAGGGCTACTGCACCACCTATAACGGCACTGCCAGTTAATAAATAAGTTACTGTAAATGCCACTGAAAAGTGCAAACAAGCGAAGGTAATTGTCTTTTTCATAATATTTTACTCAATTAGAATTTAAATCTGATAATGAGAATTATTATCATTAATGGGTTTGAAAGCCAATTGATTTTTACGAACACTGTCATCAAATAAATCAATCGTACAAAGTAGGGCGTATTGTAATTACCGAAGAAGTGCAATGCGGTCGACTTAAAAAAGCGGCATTTCAAATCATATTTATATACTGATCAGAGCATTTAGAAAAAAAATTTGTAAAGCATTAGCAGCTATTTCTATCATCACCTTTGCTGAATTAAAAGAGTCTCAAACTATATATTTATGGACGCTAACCCAATAGAAAAAAGGTAATTAATGCCGCTATTCAAATACGATAATTTCTAAGTGAAGCTTAAATCTACTACTAATTTATAGCCATATTGTTTGAAGTAAGGGGGTAGAAAATGTGAAGATTTAACGCAGATTGCATTAAATAAGAGACGCTCCTGGTACGGCAAATAAGTTCTTTAACAATCTTAAATATCGACGCCAACCTCATGTTGATGATTGGCTTGTAGTCGTTATAAATGAACAATTGACGGACAGAGCAGGTTTGAGCGTAAATAAACCAGCTATACACTCGTATCAACGGCTTTTTTCGGGGTGAAACTACTGCCGATAGAGGCAACAATAACCAAAGCAATGGCAGCCCATTGTATTAAACTTAAGTGTTCGCTAAGAATGGCCAAGCCTGCAAGCGCTGCAATGGCTGGCTCTAAACTCATGAGTACGCTAAATGCCTGTGTAGGCATGTTTCTAAGGGCGACCATTTCCAAAGAGTAGGGCAAGGCACTGGATAGCACGCCAACCAATAATCCTAGTGGTAAAACTTCCCAGCTAAATAATGCTAATCCTTGGGTCACTGCGCCAACAGGAAAAAGCATGATGGCCGCCACCGTCATACCTAA
Organism: Aliiglaciecola sp. NS0011-25; assembly: GCF_040370605.1. NCBI lineage: Bacteria > Pseudomonadati > Pseudomonadota > Gammaproteobacteria > Alteromonadales > Alteromonadaceae > Aliiglaciecola > Aliiglaciecola sp. NS0011-25. Next base: position 12,606 of record NZ_BAABWR010000037.1, on the reverse strand, counting down.
GGCCACTGTCACGCCGCCTGATACTTGCTTGCCCGAGCGAGTGCCAAACAAAATATAACCTGCCCAGCATCCGCCAGCACCTAGTGCCATTAATGCACCTACTAAATCTAAACCTTCAGTACTGCTCAAGTCAGGCATTAGCAGTACGATCCCTGCTATGGCACAGGCAACCCAAAGAAGGTCACTTTTTTGTTTAGAGGAAAACAATGCCACAGCTAAAGGACCCGTGAATTCAAGGGCGACGGCTATGCCTAGGGGAATGCGTTCTATTGCTAAATAAAATAAAATATTCATGCCGCCTAAACATAGACCGTAGACAACAATGCTACGCCATTCATGGCCATGAGGAAGGCTACGCCACGGACGAAATACTAACCAAAGTATGGCTGCTGCGAATCCTAATCGTAGTGCAGTAGTGCCTTCTGGACCAACAATCGGGAAAAGTTGTTTGGCTAAAGACGCCCCCGACTGAATAGTCACCATTGCCAACAAAACACAGCCTATGGCAGTGAGAAGTACACGATTGATTTGCATCGAGATATTCCCGAAAAATTAATAAAATGAAGTGGCCGCATTTTACATGAAGAAATATGAATTCACACTGCATCTTGCCTATTTCAAGCTGTAATATTGCTGCCGGATATGACGAACTATTTTTGTTGTGTTTGGTGCTTTATTAGAATAGCTCAAAAGAATTAGCATGAAAAAGTGGGCGGGAGCTATTTTTAGCATAATTCGTCATAGTTTGAAGGCTAAATCTAGGCTGTATTTGTAGAGTGGTTGATTGCTTCCTCTATTCCAGATTTTGCAACGTCCATATTTACAATTGAATATTCTAATTATACTAGTGATGAGAGTGCTTTTTACCTTTCTACTTATTTATTTTTAACTACTAAACTGATAATGGGTCTATTTCTGATTGTTGCAAAAAAATTATTGGGAAGTTTGTTGGTTTTAATTCACAATTTGATTCCAGCGCTACTGAGCTTTTATCAGCAGGAACTTTTTTACTAGGGCTATATTTCATCTTTAACGGTATTGTATCTCTTGGGCAGTATTATTTAGTGTTCAAATCTTTATCGGAACCTGAGCTTTTTTATTTTTGGCAAGGAATTGTGAGCCTAATATTTGGCCTTACGCTGAGTGTGTTTTCTTTTAGTTTATCAAAGTGGTGGAGACTTATAAGGTTTGCAGGTACATAACAAAGTTAATCAAGTGAGTTCCTTCATCGGCGGACGAATATTCGTTGGCTGGGGCTCAATTTTCGCCAATTTTAGCCGACAAGCTTGCGCTCCATATGTGAAGCGTTAATCTTCTGGGAGATGTCCGATTGAGTATTCGTATCCGAAAAGAACAATCAAGCGATGTTCAAAGTATCCATGATGTTACTGTTGCAGCGTTTCTTGATGTAGCACATACCGATCACACGGAGCAGTTTATTGTTAACGCACTTCGTGAATCTGGTGTGTTATCGGTTTCCCTTGTTGCTGAAGATGAAGGCAATATCGTAGGGCATGTGGCGCTTTCTCCTGTAACTATTACTGATGGTGCCAACAGTTGGTATGGTTTGGGCCCAATCTCAGTTCTTCCCAATAATCAGTGTAAAGGTATTGGCTCGAAACTCATGAATGCAGCTATTCAAGTGCTAAAGAATATAAAAGCTAAAGGTTGTGTTGTGCTCGGAGACCCAAGTTACTATCATCGTTTTGGCTTCAAGCCTACAGAGGGCTTGGTGCTACCTGATGTACCACCGGAGTATTTTCAAGCCTTGTTGCTTCAAGGAGATGCATCTCAAGGAGTTGTTACTTATCATGAATCTTTTTCTGCAAAGGGGTGAAAATGAATATGCGGCTAATAGTAACCGCATCATTTAACTGTTATGGCTATCAGGAAATTCCGAATGATTAAATGGATATCGTCCTCTTTAGTAATAAAGAAGACGAAAATCAAGGTGTAAAGAGCCCCTATGCCGCTATAAAGGTTTGTTTTGACGAAAAAAATGCGTGGGTACATTGGCCAGAAAAGGAACCACAGTCTATTGCTTGGAATGAACTTATTGGCGTAGCGGTGGAAACAACTGATGAAGGTCCATTTGTTGAGGATGTGTGGTGGCATTTGGCAACCAAAGACGGAGTTATAACTTATCCTAGCGAGGCCACTGGAGCCGGTGAATTTCTGAGGCGCCTTCAAGATATTCCAACTTTTAATAATGAACGGCTCATAAAATCAATGTCATCTACAGAGAATCAAACCTTTATACTTTGGGATCATGAAGGGCGTCATGAATAAATCGATAACAATCGGCTCAAACCGACCTCCACTACATTGCTCGTTTGTGCTTTTCCGCTACACTCGAAAAAAACTATCAGTCCCGTTCGGCAGCTTAGCCGGACGTCATATTTACTGCATATTATAGGAGCTCAATTGCTAAATTTAGCCAGAATAATAGTGTGTTTATCTAGTTCGCTCTTTCTTTTAGGGTGCGTCAATACAAACAAATCCATCGAAAGAAAAAGTTATTTCCCTTGGGAAAATGAAACTGGCTACTCGCAAGTGGTGAAACATGGCAACACTTTATATGTCTCAGGTATCACAAGTGAAAAGACTACTTTTGATGGGCAAATAGATGACATTTATACTAACATCAAGAAAATGTTGGCTGACTATGGTGTTGGTATGGATGCAATTGTAAAAGAGGTTATCTTCACTACAGATATTGAAGGGTTGAGGGCTGCTATTGCAACGCGAAAGGCTCACTTTAACGGTAAATATCCATCTTCAACTTGGGTTGAGGTTAAAGGACTCTGGAGCAAATCTCACTTGCTAGAAGTTGAGATAGTTGCTGCGTTACCATAATTATAACAATACGAGTCAGTCACACAGTTTACGTTAGTTTTTCAAGGAGGAATTGGATTTGGACGTTATTTTTTCTTACGCAGGGATTATTGCTTCAGTATGGATAGTTATAGGTATTTATATTGCTTCTCGGTTTTATCCAAACTATAGCCATTTAAAGCAATTTTGTAGCGAACTAGGCGCTTTTGGTAGTCCTACTCAAAAACTGTCTCCTGTAATTAATAACTATCCATTAGGGGCGTTGCTCGTTGTCTTTGGATATTACTTAATCATTGCATTTCAGGCGCATCTACCAACTGTAGCAATAGGTGTAATGGTTATTGTTCATGGCATTTGTACTTGGGTATGTGGTTTTTTTCCGATGGATGCCGACGCATATACACAATATCCTTCTAAAAGCTGTAAAATTCACTCATGGTCAGGGCTAATAATGCTCGCTTCATTCATCATTGCTCCGCTAATCGTTGCCTTTTCCAGCTATTATCCGTTGCCACTTCGAGTTTTTTCGGTTGTGTGTGTTTTGGGTTGTTTTTATTTTTCCTATAGATTAGCTAAAGCATTTAAAATAAAAACTGTTCCTGGGCTCCATCAAAGGCTCAGCTACGGCTTTCAGATTCTATGGTTGTTTGTTTATTCTCTCTGCGTGGTAGCTAAAGCCTAACAAAAAAGTGTTAGCAGTTACTGCGTTCAAAAGTTCAGCTATTATCGTTATGATACAAGGAGATTTCGTAAATGTATGAGAGTCAGTCAAATATTTCAGCAATTTTGATTAGTTGGTTTCCGCTATTGTTAGTTATTATCGTTGTTTGGTTGATCCCTTTATTTGTAATAGGAAAGTCAAATAAAGTGGGGAAAAAAGAAAAGCTACTCTGGTTATTTGCTACTTTTTTTGTGAGTTGGGCAAGCTTCATACTCTACTTGATAATTGCACCAATCTTAAAAGATGACGAGTAATCTGCATTATAATAAACCAATCAACTCGGTCTTTCGCAAAAGGCGTGTCAGCCGCTTATTTGAGGGGGGAGGCATTGTGGATAAATTTGCGCACATTTTGAGGATAGGATTAATTTTTCCGGCGTTACTAGCTGGAATCATTTGTTCTATAGGGTTGGTTTGTTTTAATTACACCGCTAATGATTGTTCCGTGTTTACTCGTCTCAGTTGCAATAGCATATATTTATCTTTATCAATTTAAGCTTTGTAGTTTAATCGCCAATAATAGACCTTATCAAAATACTAGAGTCTATTTATTAACTACTATATTGTCTTTGGTATTAGGTATTGTTGCAGTCGGCTATATGTTCCAGTATCTCAATAAAATTGAATTGGTGTTGTTTTATCCAGACATTATATTTACTTTAGCGACTATTCCACATGTGTTTGTTTCTATCATTTTAGCAATTTGTTATTTCAGAAATAAAGCTTAATAAGGCCATTAAAAGCCGGCCGGTAACCGTTTATGGCGGCGTTTATGCAAAAAGGAGTTTTAGAATGCTCTTCGATTGGTTTAGCTCTGAAAAGCCAAATGTATACCTAGGCTCGATAGCAGTGGTAAATGATAGCAATCTTTCCAAAATAGAGTCATTTTTTTCCATAACGGGCAATTCACTACAAGATCATATTCACCAAAAGCTCGAAGAGATTTTTTGTCTTGAGCGTATTTCATCTATCCAAGAACCTAAAAAATCAGATGTTGGTTTGGATGTTGTTATAGTTAGTTTACATGGCGGTGATGCATTTTCCATAAATTTTGGAACCGTTGGTCTACCTATATTTTGGCGTCCCAAAATTAAGTTAGTGTCGCGGCTTTATAATCTTAAGCAAAATAAGACAATTAAAACGTTCAGCGTTTCTAAATCCGTTACATGGGGTGAATTTATAGCTAAACAGTTTAGTCTTAAAGGTCTATTTCGTTGGAGCCCCCTTTACCATAAGGAAGACATGGAAATCTTACTGTATCAGGCATGTTTTGAATTAATAGATAGAATGCGTAAGGCTATTTAACCTGTGGTTATAACAAACAAATTAAATCACTGACTCGCGCTTTTCTCCTCAGTTTATTGGTGCATTAGTCATACGATGAGATTCGCATTACTTTAAATTTCTGAACACTCATTGCGTTTTCCTTTTTCTTCAGGAAATGAGTACCCACCTATCTAGCGTCAAGATAAAGCAGCTGTGCCCTCTACGTGTATTTCGGTAAGGCTGTTTGTTACGTCATTTGCTAAGACAAAGTTGCATATGTAAGTATGGCCGAAAGGACAAATCTGTGGAAAAACGTTCGGGTTTTCCCCGTTTAAAAAGTTAGCTTTTGTTACATATTAAATTCGTTAATAACTATTCTTTTAGGTAAATTCAAATTTTTTTAATCAAGGATAGAGTCGTGAATAAATTACAAAAATTGGCGGGCGTTGCAGCACTTTTTGAGGCTGCTATTTACATATCAGCTTTTATTTTTTATGGCGCGTTTTGGGATTACCCAGTCAGTTCAGATGATACACAGAAGTTTATTTTTCTAACGAATAATCAAGTGGTTTTATCGGTAGTTAATTTAGCTATGTATGTTGTCTTTGGTGTTTTTCTGGCTGTATTAGTTTTAGCAATCCATCAACGGATGCACACTAAAGTCCCTGTTTTATCACAAATAGCCACAGCTTTCGGTATTATTTGGGTTGGCCTTGTCATAGCAAGTGGAATGATTGCAAACGTAGGATTAGGGGCTGTAATTGATTTGTCAGCTAAAAACCCAGAGCAAGCAATGACGCTTTGGGTTGTTATTAATACCGTAGTTGAAGGGTTAGGGGGAGGTAACGAAGTCGTAGGAGGATTATGGGTTCTGTTATTGAGTATTGCAGGTTTAAAAACTGGTGAACTACCTAAATTATTAAATTGCTTTGGTTTATTTATTGGTACTGTTGGTATTCTCACTATTTATCCTGCAGAAGTACTGACAGAAATATTTGGTTTGAGCCAAATATTATGGTTCTCTTGGTTAGGTGTGGCAATGCTTATGCGCTCCAATAGCCCTGCGCAAGCTCGCTAAAATCAATCCCTAAAAATGATAAAGCAGGCGAGTGTAAAATTAACCCCAATTCATATTTATAGAATTGAAAAATCTAGATGTTCAAGGCAAAGTAGATAAAGTTAAAAAATAAACAGAGAAGTAGGAAATGCACAAACAAAATTACCTTTTTTCTACAGGCTCGTTATGTAAATTTTCAACCTATAAAGTATACAAGGAATAATATATGTCTTATGTCGATGGGTTTGTTGCCGCTGTACCAACTGTAAATAAAGAAAAATATATTGAACATGCGAAGTTATCTGCGCTCGTTTTCAAAGATCACGGAGCATTGAAAATTACTGAAAGTTGGGGAGATAACGTTCCTGATGGTGATATTACATCCTTCCCAATTGCAGTGAAGTGTAGCAAAGATGAAACTGTCGTGTTTTCATCTGTTGTATGGCCAACAAAGGAAGTTCGTGATGCCGGTTGGGAAGCAATTATGAACGACCCTAGGATGGACCCAGAGCAAAACCCAATGCCCTTTGATGGCAAGCGTTTAATATATGGCGGCTTCGAAGTTATTTTAGAAGAATAACGTCGAGAAATAGTTAACATAAGAGCAAACTAAGCACGAGGAATGCTGTAACCAGCGCCACTTCTAAAGGAGTGGCGCTGAGTCGTTTTATTATCCAGTTTGAGGAGCGCTTCGCAAAGCACATTAACTAAATGGCAGTTACATAGAATCTGTTACATGCTCAATCTGTTACAAGAGCAATGAATCCTTTAGAACTCGCTAGACTGTTATTTATCTCTTTTTGGGAATGCCAAGTATCTCCAGCGCTTCTTCACTAAGCGCACGTGCCCTTTGAAGATCCTCAAGCCCCCACTTGCTCTTTTGCTCGTCATTTATCATCCATTGCTGTAATCCTGACATAGCTCTTCCAATGGCAATATTTAAACAATTAATCGCTCTTGCTACTTCAGGGCTAGGTGCTTCTAAACACGTAATTTTATTTAAATCATTTCTCACTCGATTTAACTTTTCTAAACTAATATCCATTCTCGTTTTGCGATCGCCCACTTCAGCATAGGCACAAGCACGGTCTATGTAATGAGCAACCGTTTGAAAAGTCGGTGCGGCATTACGTTCTTTGTTTTTATTCGTTTGTTTTTCGCGCAAAATAGAAAATATTATGGGAACGGAAATAGCGGCAACAGCGATAACCGCTGCTATTATCGTCAACCACAGTTGCCATTGTGGCATAGGAGCGCAAAGTGAATCACTCCAAGGAAAACAATAGTTAGTTAAATTTTCAGTTGATGGATGCTGTGTCACTCTAAATACCTTTTAGTGGTAGTTAAGGTTTGGGATTAATTAACCCAGTTTAGTATTAAGTTATTGGTTATGCACACAAACTTCTTGTTTTGGGGCTTCCACAACGAAACATTGCAAGTTACTGGCATATCGTACTAAATGTAATTTTACATAGTTATTTGCTAGTTCTTCGCCAGCGACATAGATAACAGCGTACTCATTAATAGCAAGGATAATTTGATGCCACGTGACAGTGGCAATACCATCACTGCCACTGGGGGCGGCCTTCACTAAAACCTATCTAATCATCTGCGGATTTGTTTGCAAACAATGATAAACTTGAGATTGAGATAATAAATCCTAACGAGCGAGTATGAGGTTATTTAGTTTTTGGAAAACGATGTGTATTTGTTTTATTCCGCTGGCGATTGTCTATCAATTGCTTTGGACCTTGTTTCTCACAGATATGCCTGCGCAATTCTGGACGAGTAGTACATCTAGTCAGTTTGTATTTTTTAAAGGGGTAGGTGAGTTAATGATGTATTCACTTATGCTCTGGTTTTTAATTTCACGAACAAAAACAGATTCATCCACAAGCAAAACCCTATTTTGTACGTTACTTGGCTGCATTATTTTATACACTAGTTACGCTATGTTAATGAGGTTGCCGTTTAGGTCAATAGTCGCTTTTAATTAATGTAAAAACCATCGATTTCAGGCACATTCGTCCTATAGCGCTTACAAAACTAGCTTGTATGTTTATAAGCAATTTGATTTCTACCATTTTCTTTTGCTTGAAAAAGCAAGGTGTCGGCTTCCTTAATGCAGCGAGTTAAATTGTTGTCGGCTTGCACGACAGCTAAACCACCAGAAAGTGTTATTTGAATTTTTTCAGCTGTGCCGTTGAGGGTGAAATCGGCGACCTGACTTCTTACTCTCTCTGCTATTTTAAAGGCAATTTCAATGTTGTCAGTGTGAATCAATGCAATAAATTCTTCGCCTCCCCAGCGGCCTAGTTTGTCATCAACACCTAACGAGTTTTGAATTTTTTGAGATATCGCAATCAACACTTCATCTCCTACGTCATGGCCATATGTATCATTTATATTTTTGAAAAAATCAATATCGAATAAAACGATACTGAAAACTTTGTTAGCGTTATTTTTACTGTTATTGCTACTTTCATTATATTCAGCCAGTTGCTTTTTGGCTGCGTGGGTAAAGCCTCTGCGATTAAATATATTCGTCAGTGGGTCTAAATCAGATAACTTACGCAATTTGTCGTTAGCCAGGGCTAAATCCCGTGTTTTATTGGTGACTTCATTGGCTAAATGCTGTGAACGCAAATAAAGGCTGTAAGAGCGCCAGCGGGCATATAAATAGATACTCAGAAGTGCCAATATTATCCAAAGTATCAAAGCCACATTTGACAAATACCAAGGTGGTGAAACCTCTATGTCCATGGATACATGATCTGCTAACCATTCTCCGTATCTATTCGTGGCTTTTATTTCAAGTACATAATGACCAGCAGCTAGTGATGTATAGGTTATTGAGCGTTTGTTGCTTTTTAGCTCCTGCCATAGAGAATTAAAACCTATTAATCTATGGGCATATTTTATTTTCTCTGGGGCGACCAATTCAGTTGCAGCAAATTCAAATGTGACGACTATGTCACTATCCTCTAACGCCAAAGACAAATCTTTGATCGTTGATAAGGGATCGTTAGTTGTATTAATTTTGCGGCTACCTAAATGTTCATTTAAGATATCGATATGTGTAAGATTTAACCTTGGGTTTACTTTAGGCCTGACAATTTCGTCTGGGTGAAAATGGGTTAAACCGTCTGAACCAGCAAAAAAGATACGACCGTTTGAGTTAATCGATTTACCACCAATAAAATAGCCGCCTTTAGCGGTTCCATCAGTACTGTCGTAAAATTCTAAACTAGAATAGTCTGATGCTATTTTAGCTATCCCTTTGATACTGCTAACCCAAAAATTTTTCTGCTGATCTTTTACAATAGCGGCTATTGAAGCATCTTTTAACGAACTGGTTGGAAACAGCTCAGTAAAGTGCAATTTACCTGTTGTTTCATCTTCGGTCATATTAAACAAACCTTTAGAATTCACTGCCACTAAATACTGGTTGTTAGATTTGCTAGATATCCACGAAATATAATTTCCAGGTAAAGAGTCGCTAGGTAAAGAATTAGGGTTGTTATTATCATATTTATAATTCAGTTGGGTTTTTTCAAGTGGATTGACTTTTATTAATCCTTTCGGCGTTGCTAACCAAACTTTATCCGGTCCACTAACATGAATACCTAAAACTCTGTCGGCTTCGTAGTGATGAATAATTTCAAAGGTATTAGGGTTATAGTGATACATGCCATTAGATACCGTACCTAAATAAAGATTTCCTTGCTCGTCGTTTTCTATTGAGTAGATAGGGATGCCATTTAAACCAACACTCGATACACCATTTTTACTGTCGTTAAGACGTGCTAATCCTACTCGTGTGCCTATCCATAACATGTCATTTGCAGCTGAATAATGGGTTCCTAATAAAATATTGCTCGTACCTTCATTAATGTCATCTTTTTCAAAATTGACCAACGTACTGGAACTTAAGTTTGCTTCGATCTTCCAAAGACCTTCAGGGGAGGTCGCCCAGAGTGTTCCTTGATTATCTACTTCTGCTGCAAAGATAACCTTATTGTCGTCTATAGCCACTCTTTGAAAGAGTAAAGATTGGGGTGAAACCACACTAAATCCGCTAACTAAAGTGCCATATAGAACTTGATCAGAGGCATCTATGAACAAGCTGTTAATTTTCGATTTACTGTCTGAATCAGCGTTTGAAGTTTGGATTGGAGTAAGTGCTTGTCCATTTTTCACATCTGAAAAAATATTTAGGCCAGAGTTAGTGGCTACCCATACTTCACCTGATTTTGTTTGTTCGATATCGTTAACGATATTATGTGAAAGACCTTGCTCTTTGGAAAAGTGTTGCTTTGTAACCGGTTCATAATTAGCGTCAAAGGTATAATGAAAAAGACCTTTACCATTTGTGCCAACCCAAAGGTTTTGGTTTGAGTCGATAAATACTGACCATACCAAAACATCACTCAGTAGAGTGGGTAGCCATTTTTGCGATCGCGTATCTAGCCTAAATACACCAGCATTAGTAGCGAAATACAGTATATTTTGCTGATCAGATACAATTTCATATATGGTTAACATCGCCGGTGAGTTGGGCATATTAACTTCACTGAAGCTTTCGGATAAATTTGCTTTAGTAAATAGCTTCGAGTCCGCTTCGAGCCATAAATCGTTATTTTGGTCAAAATGTAAAGCTGTGACTCGTTGATAGTCCTCTCCTGGATTGGATGAGAGGAGAATATCTTCCATTTTTCCTAATGCATTATTGAAGCGATGCAATCCACTGGTGGTAGCCAACCATAAATTGCCATTCTCGTGATTAAGTTCAAGATCGTTAATACGAGTAGAAAGTAAGCCATTTTTCGTCGTTGCCGTTTGAGCAAAGTTGACGAAAGAATAACCGTCAAATCTGTCTATTCCTTTTTGAGTCGCCAGCCAAATATAGCCATCTAAATCTTGCTCAATATCGTATACGGTTATTTGTGATAAGCCATCTTGGGTACTTAAAGTACGTTTAGATAGCAACGCTTCCTTGGCGCTCGAAGAATAGGCATTTGCTACTATCCCAAAAAAAAGAGCTAGGCTAATCCATAAATGCAAAGTTGATACCTTCCTGTACTTAGTTTTTTTGTTTACATATCATGCTTTTAGGCTAGTTCATTAGCTGCAGATTTTAATATGTAAAGTGAAAGGGCGGTTACTTTAATTAACAATAACACCTGTTTGAACCACTCTGCCAATTGATTCAACGAGACTACCTTATTAAATCATATTGTTAACATACTAAAATAAAACAATGAGTTACAGAAGATATTAGTGATTTTAATGTACGAAGGGCATTTATATTGACGATTATGTTTTTTTTCGGATATGAATAGAGTAACGATTGCCTAAAACTATATTGAATTACAGGAAGTGCTATTAATATTTGGTCGAAAAGTTTGGCATATAGGGTAGGGATGGTATAAAGAAAACAAATAATCAAACATTGTTAATAACAAATGCTTTTTTCTTCATTAGATTTAGATGAATCTCTTACTGATGCTGTTACGGCATTGGGGTATGAGAGTCCAACACCTATTCAAGCACAAGCGATCCCTGTGATTTTGGCCGGCAAAGATGTTATGGCCGGTGCGCAGACTGGGACCGGTAAAACCGCCGCTTTTTCGTTACCTATTTTACAACAGTTGATGCAACACTGTGATGAACCTAGGCCTATCCGCGCTTTGATATTGACTCCGACTCGCGAACTCGCCCAGCAAGTATTTGAAAGTCTCGTTAGCTATGCATTGTATACCCAACTTAGGGTAGCAGTTGCTTACGGCGGGGTCAGTATTAACCCCCAAGTCGCGACGATTGAACAAGGAGTTGACGTTTTAGTGGCCACTCCCGGGCGATTACTAGACCATATTGCCAAAGGTAGTGTTGACGTGAGCCAACTTCAGTTCATTGTCTTTGATGAAGCAGATCGAATGTTAGATTTGGGGTTTAAAGACGAAATCAATCGAATTTTAAAGCGAATTCCAGAACAACGGCAAACCTTACTATTTTCAGCTACTTTTGACGATGCACTATTCAAATTAAGTAAAACCTTACTTAACAACCCTGAATTGATCGAAGTGAGTGAGCGTAACGCCGCTGCCACCCAAGTTGAACAGTTAGTTTACACAGTTGATAAAAATCGTAAACGCGAACTCACCTCTTTTTTGATTGGTTCAAAAAATTGGCAACAAGTGCTTATTTTTACGCGCACTAAACAAACAGCAGATGCTTTAGCTAAAGAAATGTGTAAAGACGGCATTAAAACCGAATCTATTCACGGGGATAAATCACAGGGCGCTAGAGAGCGCGCATTATCTGAGTTTAAGCAAGGAAAAGTGCGCGCTCTAGTGGCAACCGACGTGGCGGCACGGGGCATTGATATTATCGATTTGAAATACGTCATCAACTACGAATTACCTTTTATTGCTGAAGATTACATTCACCGCATTGGTCGTACAGGTCGAGCAGGGAATAGCGGTCTAGCCATATCGCTGATGAGTCCAAACGAACAATATTTATTAGAGGCGGTTGAAAAAGTACTGAACACTGTTTTGTTGTCACAGTGGCTACCAGGATATGAGCCTGATTTGACAAAACAAAATCTGAAAGAGCAACGAAGCAGTAAAGGTAAACAAAAACAACAAGCCAGAAACAAAGCCCTGGGTATTAAAACGGGTAGAAAGCGTAGGTGAATGGGGGGGTTTATGCGCTGGGATTATTTT
>NZ_BAABWR010000036.1:0-28036 GCF_040370605.1 Aliiglaciecola sp. NS0011-25 | reverse complement strand
TAGCCCCGAGATGGATAGGTTAAACCCGAAATTGGATTGGGAAAATCCCGTGATAAACCCATGGCCTAAAAGGCCATGCTACACCGCCATTTTCTATGCAACGACCAATTTATTATTTTTACGCTGCAACCTTTTAGACATCGGCAAAGCCTCAACCTTTAGGCCAAATGAAGCGTTTATAAAATGATCAACATCTGCCTTTTGTTCGACATCAAACTTGTTATAAACATCCACTACTCTTTGAAATTTCCATTGATGGAACGGCATAATCGCCCGTTTATCGGTAATTCCACCAATGCTAAAATCATGGAAACCGATACTCCGAGGAATTTTGTCAACTGTGGGGTTATCCACAATCCATTCTTGTATTTTCTCAACACTTTGCATTAATACCGGCCAAAACTCCTTAAAAATCCGAGTTAACAACGGCATTAAGGTTTCTGGAATTTTGTCATCTTCCAACCAACTTCCAACATTTTTAGGAGCATTTCGTAACCGTTCTACCCATTTAGCAACATGTGGGGCTCTTTCCCTTAAAATCGCGCCAGGTACTGGATCACGATAAAGATGCGCATATAAGGGTCCGAATAATCCAAAATCACCTGCGCACGGCCGGCTACCTAGCAGAAATTCGTGGCTAGAAAAGTGCTTGTTTAATTCCACTAAAACGTGATTTTCGAACCAGTCTTCGATTGCTGGAATGGTTTTTTCAGTAATGCCTAAAGCAGGTACAAACCCTTTGAATCTGCTCGCCAATTTTTTACCAAAAAAACGACGCACAAATGCAGGCATGTTAGGCGTTGCTACTCGCCCAAACTCTTCATATATAAACGGAAAATTATTTTTGTTCCAACGATAATGCATAGCTGGAATGACTAACCATTCATCACCCCATAATTGAAATATTTCTGACACCAACTGTTGCTTGGGAGTGGCCGGATAAATGCTATGCGCCTCAAAACGCTTTTCCAATTCGTCAATAATGTGCACTGTATCTTGGATAAATTCGCCCTCAGGCGTTTCAACAACAGGGATAAATCGAACCCCAGTTTTGGGTTCTATAATGGATTTGTAAACCTTGACTGACGAAAATACCTCTCGAAAAGGAATTTTTTTGTAGGTTAGATAAGCTCTAGCCTTCCCCGTGTAAAGTGACATTTGGGCGCCGTACAAGGTAAACATTTTAGACATAAATTAACTACTTATTGTTATTTAGAAAGTGAATTAAAGCCGCTATCATTTCTGCATGCTTTGGGTTTGCTTTGGGAACTTTGCAAGACTCAGACTCATCAACTTTAGATGCATCATATTGCATATCAATCAATTGCGATTCACTTACCACTAAATCAGCATGGCAAACTTGGTAGGAGGCATCGATAAAAAATGTTTCACTTTGTCCGGCGTTTTGTTTGATAAAGTCTTTTACACCTCGAATTGGCGTGGTTGCATCAGCCTCTGAATGAACAGAAAAAATCGGTAGATTAAGGACATTTCCGTCAGCTAATTTATCGCGAACGTCAAAAATAATATCAGTTAACATAAATGCAGAGTGACGCGACACTTCAGGGTATTTGAAAGGGTTAGGTCCTTGCGTTTGATAACTCCAATCAAGCAACTTTGCTAAAGACTTAATTCCCCAAATCCCTGCCATTCCTTCAACAGATTCATCTAGTGCCAGAGCGCCAGAAAATAAAATTAATCCTTTTTGCTGATCAGGATGAGTCAACACGTGTTGCGCTGAAAGTGCACCTCCAGTTGAAAAGCCACCGATGTATACATTCGGGCTTAAAGTGTGGGCAAATGCCATGACTTCGTCTACATGAGAGGTCCAGCGTCTTGCTAAATCGCCGTCCTCCATATCATCATCTGCATCTAATTTGCCGTGCCCAGGTAACAACGGGACAATCACAGTGTAACCAAGTTGATGAATAGCAGGAGCAATGGATTCAAAAAAGAAAGGTGAATCACTCAAACCATGGAATAACACCACTGTTGTATCTGTGGGTTGATTGTGATGGTAAACATATGCTCCGTTGCCGTCGTTTTTAAGGGCAGAAGAGCAGACTTTGTAGACAAAGGGCTTAGGACTTTTACAATCCGCGGTTGTACCAAGCTCTTCGGCATAAAAGGTTTTGAACGGAATTAGCCAATCAGGACTTTTAGCATGGCTAATTTGAACAACAAATAGCGACAGTCCGAGGACAATTAAGGATAATTTTGACATAGAAATGGGCCATAAACACTGTAGTTAAAATACTATAAACAGCCCAATCCCCCATTGCTACGTTTTTTTAACATTATAAACCCCATCTGTGTAGTCGGCGGCTTTAGCCCCGAGATGGTGGCTTAGCCCCGAGCCAAATCCATGGCCTAAAGACCATGCTACACCTGTAGTCGGTGGCTTTAGCCCCGAGATGGATCGTTTCAACACCGAGATTGACGAGCAAGAAATCCATGGCCTAAAGGCCATGCTACACCTGTAGTCGGTGGCTTTAGCCCCGAGATGGATAGTTTCAACACCGAGATTGACGAGCGAAAACCCCATGGCCTAAAGGCAATGCTACACCTGTAGTCGGTGGCTTTAGCCCCGAGATGGATCGTTTCAACACCGAGATTGGCGAGCGAAAATCCCATGGCCTAAAGGCCATGCTACACCTGTAGTCGGTGGCTTTAGCCCCGAGATGGATCGTTTCAACACCGAGATTGACGAGCAAGAAACCCATGGCCTAAAGGCCATGCTACGGGGACGGATGCAAAAAAAAACGGGCTAACGCCCGTTTTTTAATTTATTCTTCGATGCTCATTACTTATGATTTGAAATAAGCTTCCAATTCTTCGCTACCACCAATGTGTTTTCCACCAATAAATACTTGTGGAACAGTATCACGACCGGTGATGGCTTTAAGCGAAGTTAAAGTAGCGCCCGCTCCCATAACGATTTCTTCGTAAGAATAACCTTTGTCTTTAAGCAACGCTTTTGCTTTTGAGCAGAAAGGACAGCCAGGTTTAGTGAAGATACTTACAGCTTCTGGTTTTGCAGCTCCTGGGGCAATATATTCAAGCATAGTGTCAGCGTCAGATACTTCGAACGGGTCACCAGGTAAATCTGGTTCGATAAACATTTTGTCTACCACACCGTCTTTTACCAACATTGAATAACGCCAGCTGCGCTTGCCAAAACCAAGGTCGTTTTTATCAACCAACAAACCCATGCCGTCAGTAAATTCGCCATTACCGTCTGGGATTAAAGTAACATTGTCGCTTTCCTGGTCGGCTGCCCAAGCATTCATTACAAAAGTATCGTTTACAGACATACAAACAATGTCATCTACGCCATTTTGTTTAAATGTTTTTGCCAATTCATTGTAACGAGGCAAGTGAGTAGATGAACAAGTTGGTGTAAATGCACCAGGAAGCGAGAAAACAACAACTGTTTTGCCAGCAAAAAGCTCGTCGCTTGTAACATCAACCCATTCGTCATTTTGACGAGTACGAAAAGTAACAGAAGGGACCTTTTGACCCGTTTTGTCTTCAAAGTTTGGATTGGTTTGTGTCATGTAAATCTCCAATTAATTAATAATTCCGGTTAGTTGGGTGAATAGTACAGCCATCATCCATTTAAAAATAATGATTAAAATAAATCATGATAATCTATAAAATAGATTAGATATTTATTAAGCAGCTTTTCAATCGAAAAGTTTAAGTTACCTGCAAAAATAGTTTACTGATAGATAATTTATTAGTTTTGTTACGCTTAAGTTACATATGGGTGTTATTTTCATCGAATTCAATGAATTAATTGTAAAGTTACGTACTTAATTTAAATAATTGAAAATAAATTACATATTATCCTTGCAATTTTTGCTCATGCTGGCAAATTCACCCGTTGGAAAAGGATATACGTCATAAAAATCTGAGCTGTTCGAAAAAGTTATTTCCTTTATCAGTCTCATTCTTGCGATACTTTTCCCTTACCTTAAACTTGGATATAAGAGAGATAAACCTTTATGTGTGGAATATTCGGCATTCTGGACATCAAAACTGATGTATCAGAACTTAGGACGCAAGCGTTAGAGCTTTCCAAATTGCTACGCCATCGTGGCCCTGACTGGTCAGGTATTTGGAATAATAATAGCGCAATCTTGAGTCACGAACGCTTAGCGATCGTAGACGTGGATACTGGAGCGCAACCTTTAATTAGCCGCAATAATAATCACGTTCTGGCTGTCAACGGTGAAATCTATAACCACAAAGCGTTAGAAAAAGATCTTGCGCAACCTTATGACTTTAAAACAAAGTCAGACTGTGAAGTAATTCTTCCTTTGTACCAACAAAAAGGAATTGAATTTATAGATGAGCTACAAGGCATGTTCGCTTTCATTTTGTATGATGAAGAGCAAGATGCGTATTTAATCGCCCGTGACCATATCGGCATCATCCCTCTATATACTGGTTTTGACGAACATGGAAACTTCTATGTTGCTTCAGAAATGAAAGCGTTGGTACCAGTATGTAAAACAGTTTCAGAATTTCCCCCAGGACATTACCTGTGGAGTAAAACTGGCGAATTGAAAAAATATTATCAACGAGATTGGATGTCTTATGACGCAGTCAAAGACAAGACTACTAACTTAGACGACCTGAAAACCGCCTTTGAAAAATCAGTTAAATCTCACATGATGTCTGACGTGCCTTACGCGGTATTGTTATCAGGCGGATTGGATTCATCTTTGGTTTCGGCAATTGCGGCTAAATATGTAGCCAAACGCATAGAAGACGAAGATAAGTCAGACGCTTGGTGGCCTCGCCTACACTCATTTGCAGTAGGTCTTGAAGGTGCGCCAGATTTAGTGGCGGCTAAGAAAGTAGCTGACATGATAGGCACTGTGCATCACGAGATTCACTTTACTATTCAAGAAGGTATTGATGCCATTCGTGACGTTATTTACTATCTTGAAACTTACGATACTACAACCATCCGTGCTGCTACACCAATGTACTTAATGAGTCGTAAAATTAAGGCTATGGGTATCAAAATGGTACTATCTGGTGAAGGTGCTGATGAGATATTCGGCGGTTACTTGTATTTCCATAAAGCACCAAATGCAAAAGAATTCCATGAAGAGACAGTACGTAAATTAGACCGTCTGCATATGTTTGATTGTGCTAGAGCAAACAAAGCAACAGCAGCTTGGGGTGTAGAAGCCCGTGTTCCATTCTTGGATAAAGAGTTCCTTGATGTGGCTATGCGTCTTAATCCAAAAGACAAAATGTGTCTTGACGGCAAAATGGAAAAATGGATTCTTCGTAAAGCCTTTGATAATGGCGAATATTTACCACCTGAAGTACTTTGGCGTCAAAAAGAACAGTTTGGTGACGGTGTAGGTTATTCTTGGATTGATTCCATCAAAGACTATGTTGATAATGAAGTGACAGAACAGCAACTCGCTACCGCTGAATTTCGTTTCCCACACAATACACCAGATACCAAAGAAGGTTATTTCTATCGCACCATTTTTGAAGGTTACTTCCCTCAAGAAAGCGCGGCGAACTGCGTACCCGGTGGAAAATCTATCGCTTGTAGTACCGTAGAAGCCTTAGAGTGGGATGAAAGCTTTAAGAATATGGCTGATCCATCAGGACGCTCTGTAATCAGTGTTCACGGCAAGTCATAACCGCTAGTAAAAACCAAAAATGGGGCTTTTTAGCCCCATTTTTTTGCGCGAAATAAAGACCTCGCCTTATATATCGGTGGCTTTCCCCAAGAGGTATAGGGCTTGGGACACTCCATGGCCTGAAGGCCATGCTACAACCCCGAGAAACACATCCTGTAGTCGGTGGCTTTAGCCCCGAGATGGTGGCTTCAGCCCCGAGCCAAATTCATGGCCTAAAGGCCATGCTACACTTCCGAGAAATACATCCTGTAGTCGGTGGCTTTAGCCCCGAGATGGTGGCTTTAGCCCCGAGGTAGGTTGGAAAAACCTCGATATTGGTTTATTTCTGGGCCAAATTCATGGCCTAAAGGCCATGCTACAACCTTGAGAAATCCATCCTGTAGTCGGTGGCTTTAGCCCCGAGGTAGGTTGGAAAAACCCCGATATTGGTTTATCTCTGGGCGAAAATTCATGGCCTGAAGGCCATGCTACACTTCCGAGAAATACATCCTGTAGTCGGTGGCTTTAGCCCCGAGCCAAACCCATGGCCTAAAGGCCATGCTACAATTCCGAGAAATACCTTCCCTGTAGTCGGTGGCTTTAGCCCCGAGCCAAATCCATGGCCTAAAGGCCATGCTACAACCCCGAGAAATACATCCTGTAGTCGGTGGCTTTAGCCCCGAGGTAGGTTGGAAAAACCTCGATATTGGTTTATCTCTGGGTGAAATTCCGTGGTCTAAAGGCCATGCTACCTGTGGTTAATACCATAATTCTTTGCGGTCGATTGGCATTTCTGGTGCGATTAATGGGTTATCGATTTGGAAAAAGAATCGTTTGTCCATATTCGAGCGCTCGAAAATATCTTTGAATTCTGCTAAAAATAATTTATCAAATTGGCCGTTGGCGATGGCTTTTTCTAGACCATTTTCTAACAACTTAGCTAATGTACGATTACTTTTATTCACGAAAAAATACATGGCTGCCGGATATTTAATCCCTAAGGTGGGTTCAACCACAATGGATTCATCCATAAAATTGGCGTCGTACTCTTTCCAAACTTCGATTAACGAACGGGGAACAAAGTCACCTTGATTATTAGCCAGCATAGTGAATAAATTTGAATAGTTTTTAGAGGTTATGACATCAAACCCATTTGACTGTAAGATTTTAGTATCGGGCCAATCAAAACCTTGAATAGGCTTAAATTTGAGCAAGCTTTGCATTGTATCTATGTTCTTAAATTTAGTAAGCCGGTTTTTCTTAACTAAAAATACTCGCCAACCAATTAAGCCTTTGTAAATCGGGATTCGAATAGGCAGAAGTCGACTCTCTCTGTCCGTATCAGTCATGCTCCAAACAACGTTAACAGATCTGTTTTCTGCCAATTGTTTTAACGACTTTTCCTGCAACATAACAACATTGGCAGCTTGTAAATTATAGTTAACTCCGGTCTGGTCTAAGGCTAAAGCTAGCAGCTTAACTGGATAGTCTTGGCGGCGATCATCGTCGGACATCGGTCGAGGATAGGTTATTTCCCATGTTGCTGCTGTGGCAACATGGCAAAATACTGACAATATCAACATTCCAATTATCTGTTTCATTGCTTAAACCCCGTGTTGTTTCATCAACTGACTAAATTGTTTTTGTTCGTCATCGACCACTATGATGAGAATCTTAAACAAGTCCACTTCATCTATTTGTAAGGTATAAGAACAATAGCAGTTAAATACGACTTTCTCATTTTGATCGCACAACGCCCATCGCACCTTCACAAAAATAACACTGTCAGATAAGCGCATTGATTGAATTATTTTGGGTGTATATTTGACCACACCACCGGTTTTTAATTTAGCAATGATATCGCCATTAATATTCTCAATTTCACTCTGAGAATGACAAATCATCTTAGTTTCGTCCGTCACTATCACCAGTGGTTTCCCAGAAAATTCTGAAACTTTGCTAACTAAACCTTGCTCCAATGCTTTGCCATATTCACTAAAGAACTTTTCTATTTTTTCCAACGACAACTACTCCATTACTCAATACCAATGAACTTGTGGGTTTGCAACGACAACCGCCAATTTTTAGCTATACATGTTTTCACCGCCAGTTCAGTTGCTCTTTTTTGCTGACTAATGGGCTGCAAGTAAACTAACGGGGCCGGTGTTTGCTTAGCCCAGACTAACAACTCTTCAAGTTCTTCAATATGTTTTTCCATGGCTATCGGATGCTTGATTTCATTCGCTCGATAAATGGCATCCTCTCTAACCTTAAAACCTCCCTTCATATCGACTTTCGGCGAAACCGTCACCCAGGTCTTAGAGCTTACTTTTATTTCAAAGGTTCCGCTGGTTTCTACTGATACTGAATAACCGTGCTCAAATAAAGCGTCACATAATGGACGCAAATCATACATACAAGGTTCACCACCGGTTAAAATTACATTTTTGGCCTGATAATTTTGCGCTTCGAACAATTTCAGCAATCGTGTAATTGACGTCGAAAACCAATTTTCAGACTCCTGCGATTCGGCCATCACCTGTTCAGCATCTACTTGAAATTGCTGGTCTAAAGTCCAAGTATGTTTGGTATCGCACCAAGCACAGCCAACTGGACATCCTTGTAATCGGACAAATATGGAAGGCACACCGGTTAATGCCCCTTCCCCCTGAATAGACTCGAACACTTCATTTATTTTATATTCTATGGGAGTTTGCAAATAGACTTCCTCTAGCACTTTGACTCGCTTAACGGCATAATTCGCCCTTTCCGGATTGCAGTCAAAGATTTGTAACTGCATTAAAACAACAGATTATAGAGAAGCAAGGCAAATGTCACAAAAGGTAGTGGTAATTTTTTCAGGTGGAATGGACTCATTCACTGTACTTAACAAAGTATTGCGGGAAGGATATGAAGTCTATGCATTGTCTTTTGACTATGGCCAACGCCACAACAAAGAACTGACTTATGCAGCAAATGTATGTAACGAGCTAAATATAGCGCATAAAATCATCGATATATCCGCTATCAACGAACTTATCGGCGGTTCTTCATTAACCTCTGACATTGATGTGCCTGAAGGCCATTACGAACAGGAAAGTATGAAGACCACTGTTGTGCCTAATCGCAATATGATTTTGTTGTCGATGGCCGTTGGTTACGCTGTTTCATTGCACGCAAATAAAGTTTTTTATGGCGCTCACTCTGGTGACCATGCCATCTATCCTGATTGTCGACCTGAATTTGTGCATAAGATGAATGATGTGTGCGCTATTGCTAACTACGAAAAGGTTGAAATTGCTTGTCCATATCTGGATGTAAGCAAAACGGCAATTCTCACTGATGGTTTAAAAATGGGCTTGGATTACAATAAAACCTGGACCTGTTATAACGGTCGTGAAAAAGCCTGTGGGAAATGTGGTGCCTGTCAGGAGCGTCTTGAAGCTTTTGCAGACAATAATGCAACCGATCCCCTCGCCTACGAATAATACGAGTAATAAGCATGTCTAATCAAAAACAAAAAATTGTGCTGGCAACAGGCAATAAAGGTAAAGTCAGAGAGTTTGAACGATTGTTAGCAAACTTTCCTTATGAAGTTGTGCCGCAAAGTGAATTTGATCTGCCCGAGGCAGAGGAAACTGGCACCACCTTTGTGGAGAACGCCATCATCAAAGCTCGCCATGCCGCAAAGCTGACTGGCCTGCCTGCGATAGCCGATGACTCAGGCTTAGCAGTAGACGCTCTTGGGGGCGCTCCTGGCGTCTATTCGTCACGATACGCAGCAGCCGATGCCACGGACCAACAAAACGTCGATAAATTGTTAACTGAGTTAGAAGACGTCGCAGATGAAAATCGTTGCGCGCGCTTTTTATGCGTCATTGTATTTATGCAATCGGCCGAAGATCCTACGCCTATTATTTGCCAAGGCGAATGGCATGGACACATCAGCCAAGTGCGTCGGGGCGAGAAAGGATTTGGCTATGATCCAGTCTTTTGGGTGTCCTCACAAAACCAGACCGCAGCCCAGCTGCCAGCGGAAGTGAAAAACCGTCTTAGTCACCGTGGTAAAGCCATGGGCAAACTATTGGCAAGCTTATCCGACAAAATTGGATTAGTGGATTGATCGCCCCACCGCTATCCCTTTACATTCACATTCCTTGGTGTGTTCAAAAGTGCCCATACTGCGATTTTAATTCCCATGGCATGAAACAAGCCATACCGGAAAAAGAGTATGTCCAACATCTGTTAGCCGATCTTGAATTCGATGCTCAACAAGTCAAAGGGCGCACCGTTAACACTATTTTCATCGGTGGCGGAACACCCAGTTTACTAAGTGCTGAAGCACTGAGTACGCTATTGGTGGGGGTGTCACAGCGGGTTAATTTAGCCGCAGATGCAGAAATAACGTTAGAGGCAAACCCAGGCACAGTAGAAAGTCAAAAGTTCAACGATTTTAGCCAAGCGGGGGTTAATCGAATTTCCATTGGCGTGCAAAGTTTTCAGCCTGAAAAGCTCATCGCTTTGGGCCGTATTCACGATGATTCACAAGCCCTAAATGCCGCGCAATTTGCTAGAAACGCAGGCCTGAATAGTTTCAATTTAGACTTAATGCACGGATTACCAAATCAATCTATTGATGATGCGTTGAGTGATTTGAAGATTGCCATTGAGCAAAGGCCACCGCACCTGTCTTGGTATCAACTTACCATAGAACCTAATACCCAATTTCATTCCAAACCACCGACTTTGCCGGATGACGATATCCTTTGGGATATCCAAGAGCAGGGCCAGGCTTTGCTTGATGCCGCGGGATATAAACAGTATGAAATCAGTGCCTACAGTCTACCGGACCAGCAATGTCGACATAATTTAAACTATTGGCGCTTTGGAGATTATTTAGGGATAGGCTGTGGCGCTCATAGTAAAATTAGCGACCCCAAAAGCGGTTTAATAACCCGCACAGAAAAAGTTAAGCATCCTCGGGGTTATATGGATTTAAGTAAAGATTATCGATTTAAAACTTGGCAAGTCACACCTGAAGATGTGCCATTTGAGTTTTTTATGAATCGTTTACGTTTACTAGAGGCTTGTCCGAAACAGGATTACGAAATGCTCACCGGGCAAACTCTGACTAAACCCTTGCGACAAAACTTGGCGTTAGCGGTACAAAAAGGGCTGTTATCAGAGACGCCAAATGCATGGCAATTAACATCTCTGGGCAAACGCTACTTGAACACCTTGCTCGAAACGCTGGTGTGATTTGACTAGATTTTTAGTCTGTCATCTTGGTTTTTGAAGTAATGATGACATTGATGTCTTTCAGCTCCGGAATATTTTCCCGTAAGTTTTCTTCGATTTGATCTAAGTGATTCATTTTTTTACAAAACCAGTGGGCTTTCTTGCGTAAATATTGTGCTTTAGAGCCCACTTGCCTTTCCAATTCCTGTCCCATTGCTTCAATGCGCTGTGACAAATCATCTACTTTTTGCTCGGTTTCTTCGGTGCCACCATCACTTAGGCCACCAATAGCAGACAACACGCCGCCTAAAGAGGTGTTGAAGGCCTTTTCCAACTGCTCTTCTATTTCTTGATCAACTAAATCATTGACGTTTTCTAAGCGCCCAGGGCCGATATAAAAGTTTTCATTAGCTTGAATGAATTTTTCTTTAATGCGATCTTGCACACGCTGCAGTGAAGATTGGACTTTTTCGTAATTTGTATTATCGGTGCCAACCAACCCCTGATAGACGTGCTCTACCGTTTCAACAGCAAGTTGCACACCTTCGGTGGCCAAAATAATCATTTTTGGCACCACATAATGTATTCCAGTGGAGAAGTCTTGCAGATCAGCTAATTGTTTTGGCGCAAGTTGAATAACATCACCAAACACAATCAATTGATTGGTATCATTGATTTGATAAATCGTACGGCTGTTATCATCCACAACACGGATCTGGCGATCGTTCACCACCACACCGTATTTTAGATCAATGTCACATTTGAGATCCGCAAAGCTAGTCAGCGGATAAACCAAACATATTATTAATAGCAAAGCTCGCATTCATACATACCAATAATGACTCAGCGTTTATTGTGGACTGAATCTGGTAGGAAAAAAAGTAGTGAATAGACAAGCCGGATAAAATACAAGTTAATCGGCAGTACGCACTAATCTTACAAACACAAATAGGTCTTTTTGTTTGATTGAGTTACTACTATTGAAAAACGCGACAACCCAAGCTCTTTGCGAATCAGACAACGACGGCGTTGAACTCCAATAATCATCTGAAGGGGTATTAGGAAAGCGTGTTTCATTAATCGCAGGTCTTACGCACTGTCTTTCAGTGAGGCTAGACAGCTCTTTTACGTTAGGTAATCGCCATCCGTCTAAACTTGCAAATTCGTAGCCATGGGCTTGCTGCAGGGCCTGTTGCCAAGTCAATGCATCAGCATCCCCTGTGCAACTGCCGTTTTCCCAGGTTTGCCCTAAACTGCATTGCATCCACATTAAATCATGATCGGTGTCGGTAACAGTGCCGTCGCCGTTATCAATAAATTGGGTTTCAGACGCCGTAGTAGGCGAATCAGACAAACAAGTTTGTGCAGAAACGACACCACTGAGTAACGACATGACACAGGCAACCAGAGTTAATTTCATATTAACGTCCTCCTCGAACTAAGCGTACTTTGCCTAAGGTTGATTTGTTTAAAAAGTTATCATTGCCAGTGGAAAAATCAATGGCCCAAGCGGTTTGTGAAGCATCGTCAGATACGCCATCAGCACTGGGTTGACTGGTCCAATACCAAAGCGGAGATGTCACAAAATCGTCGGTATAAGGAAAGTAATTTAAATCTATTTTGGTCCCCGTAACATTACCGTAGTGAACCAACGAAAGTAGTTCATTATGGGTGGGTAATCGCCAATCATAAAAATTGCAAAGTCCGGCTTGGTTGACCGCTGCTACGAATGACTCGGTATCACATTGATCATTATCGCAGGTTAAACTTAAGCTGCCCTGCGTACCTTCGTAACCACCGTTTAAATCTTCTTGATACCAACTGAACGAATGTTCGGCGCCATGCAATTCACTATCATCGGTTTTCACTTCCCACACCAGACCAGTAGTATTGTCTCGCACACAGCTCCAATCTTGGCTAGTATCATCTTGTTCATCACCAATGGCGTCTAGTTTGGTAAAGTCGAATCCTTGCTCTCCACGCCCGGCTTTTTCTAACAAGCCATTTTCGCTAATGATGTCTTGCCCTCGTTGACCATCTTGGCCTGGGAACGCCGACTGATGTTGTGTGCCATTTTGTGTCAAAGAGGCTTGTAAGGTAACGCCTGTGTCATTCATATTGCTAATCGGCAGAGGCTTAATCCGCACATTAATGCTGTCTTCCACTTCATTGCCGTATGCATCCGTTACCATGAGCGTAAAAGTAACAAGCTCAGTTTGGGTCACTAAAGGCGCGATAGCATAAGTTTTTTCTGCACTACGATTATTAATCACAGGCACTAATTCTGAATCATTTAACCAATCGAACAGCAACGGAAGACCAGCGGGGATGCTAGTGCTGGCTTCACCAGTGAGCAGTATGATTTCGCCAGAAAAGACTTGATGATCAACACCAGCGTCGACTAGAGGCTGAGTTTGACTAGCACTTAGTACCTGCAGCGTAATCGAGGCTGTATCTTGCGCGCCTTCTTGATCAGTAACCGTTAATTCGAAGCTTAAAGCATTTGCATCATCCAAAATCGGCGTAACAAACGCGATGCTATCACCATCTAAACTCACGTTATCTAGCACATCGGTTCCGGCAGTTTGTTGCCAGCGCCATGCCGCTATTGGGTCGAGGCTGTCCGCTGGATCGACATCGCTGCTAGCACTACCATCTAAGGTAATTTCTATGCCTGCAGGATAACTACCATTGGTATCCGAATTAATAACTTCGATAAGTGCACTGGGCGTTTCATTAACTGGGTTTATTTGATATTCAACGGTATCTGAGCCCTGATTTCCATTTTCGTCGGTTACCACCAAAGTGAGTACATAAGTTAATATTTCTGTGGCGCTAGGAGCAATAAAAGTTGCTGCGGGTGAGTTAGCATCTTCATGGGTGATGGTTAAAGCCGGCGATGCGCTCCAGCTGTAGGTTAGCGTATCTGTTGTACCTTGGGCGGTGGCATTAAGCACTACGGTACTTTGCTCATTAACACTTTTATTGGTACCTGCATTTACCAATACATCAGGGGTTGGTTGATTAGTGTCGCTATCTAAGGAGCTTCCTGAGCAGCTGGCGAGCAGTAAAACCATAGCGATAACTGCTACTACCTTGTATTGCCGAAGAAATAGTAAGTAATTCAAAAATAACCCCATAATTGATCAATCAATTTTTATCGATTAGTAAATAGATACGTCAGTGCGTCATTGATTTAAGTTTAGCAATTAATATACCAAACAAAGGTTCTGATCTTAATCATGGGTAAAATAAGGGGCGAATCTAGCGTTAGCGATTTCTTAGATTTTCTTCCAATGCACTCAATTTGACTTGCTCTGACTCCAGCCATTTTTTATTTTCAGCCACATCAGTAACATCGTAAATCATCATGCAAATGGTATTTACCTCGCCTGTTGCCATAGCTAGAGGGGATATAGTGATGTTTTGATACATAAAATCTTCACTACCAGTAATAGGACGGTAATTAGGAAATCGAAATAAGAAAGGGCGTTGTTCCCAGGTCATGAATGCCCGTGTGCCTAGCTCAAATACCGGGCGAGTTTTGCGGCGAAACCATTGCCGGTGAATATCGGGGAATAATTCAAACAAGCTTTTGTTCTGCACCTGACTCGGTAACAAACCACTGTGACTTTCCATGAATCCATTCCACACTTTAACCACAAAATCTTGATTCAGCACTACTATTCCCACATCAACATTTTGTACCATGTCCATCATCCAATGGAATTCTGCCATATCAAGGTTTTCAGCCATGGCTAATCCTCCAGTAGGTGTGAAAGCTTATAGTTCATCACCTGCATCGATTCTTCGGTAAACAACAACACTAAATCACACTGCACGTTGTATCCTTCTAAACCATAACTGAGCTCAATGGCTAAAGTTCTGCGCCATTTAGCTTTATTGTGTGAAATAAGTTCGGAAACGCTTCTGTTTTGGCCCAACACAATGGGATGCCCTTGACTAAAATTTAAATCAAGTTGACTGGCCAAGCCCCTTAAACAAGTACCAATTAAAATGTTGGCGGCATCCATGAGTAATTCGAGTTGTACTTGGTCATCGATTTCCTCCGTAACATTCATTATTTTAGCCACATCACCAAAACTAGAATCGCTCAGAATAAACAGAGCTTCCCCCGACACCCCTGCCCCTAAAAAGCCCTGACATATGCCAGAAACAGAGTCTTTATCTTCAATGTCTTGCAGCATCATATGCAGTTCAGACACTTCAATTAGGTTTACATTAGGAATCGGTAGTTTGACGAACACGTTTAACATACGGGCTAAGTGATCGCCTGCCTGCCCCATGGCAATATTGGTTATTTCTTGGTAACAATCACGTATTTCTGAGGGCAAAGAAGAGACAAGAATTTGCGCTTCTATTTGTTCTTTAGCAATGAATTGGTGTTTAACCAACACTGCATGAATTTGTTCAGGATTGACCGGTTTCTCGATAAACTCGATGGCTCCCAAAGCCTTGACTCTTTCATGGGCTGTGGGCTGCACATCTCCAGAGATGACGATAACTTGTGAGTTCAGTTGATTTTTTTGCAGCATTTTCAGCGTTTCATAACCGTCCATTATTGGCATATTGAGATCAAGAAACATTAACTGCCCTTTTCCTTCTTCTATCGCAGCAATTGCTTCTTTACCGTGTTTAGCAAAATGAATCGCAACTTCCCAGTCTCGGGGAAGACATTTAGCGACTTGTTTGCGCGCGACCATAGAATCATCACATATCAACACTGAAAACATATTAATAAATATTCACTATTTAAAACGATAAGACCTTGGATAAAATTACGTCACAACTTAATGGTAAAAATTTTCAACAAAAGCTAGAAAATTCATTCGCTTGTCAGTTGCTGTATGTTAATAAATAGCAGTGTTTGAAAATAACACCAATTAAAAGCCGTGTTTAATTTGATGTAGGGTATGGATTAAGCTGAGGTTCGCGTATTTTTCATTTTTGCTTACTTACTCAAACTTATGGCAAATCAATCACCTGTGCAGATAGCCGGTTAAATAAACACAAAGTTGGCAAACAGGAAGAAATTATTTGGCAGTTTCAGATAACCAAGGCGCAAAAAAAGAGGCTGTGTTTTGCAACATCAGCCTCAATATAATCCAGGAATTAATACATGTTTTAAAAAATGGGTTTCAAAAGCATGTATTCATCGGTTCACTACGCCGATACTTAAATCTATTCTTACAATCCGTTGATTTACAGCGAATTGTGACGAAATCACACTATTCTGGGTTAAACACCTCCTTTGCTGTCGTTAACGTTTTAGGTTTATGGCTTTTACATCACCACACCTCCTGTAGCATGGGCTTTAGCCCATAGAACACCATAAATTCACCACACCTCCTGTAGCACGGGCTTTAGCCCATGGAACACCATAGATTCACCAAACCTCCTGTAGCATGGGCTTTAGCCATGGAACACCCTAGATTCAGCACACCTCCTGAAGTATGGGCTTTAGCCCATGGAAGGCCATAGATTCACCACACCTCTTGTAGCATGGGCTTTAGCCCATGGAAGGCCATAAATCCACCACACCTTCTGTAGTATGGGCTTTAGCCCATGGAACACACTAGATTCACCACAGCTCCTGTAGCATGGGCTTTAGCCCATGGAAGTCCATAGATTCACCAAACCTCCTGTAGCATGGGCTTCAATCCATGGATGCCAACATTTCTTCTAAACCCATAGCAATACCTACCTTTTTGCCAACATATTGTCGTAATTGAGATTAACCTTGCGGGCTAAAAATCCAGCAGTTTCATGAGCTTCATGCATTGCTGCAAACTCAAAGGCTGATTTGCCATTGCACACCAACCCTTTGGCTATGGTTTTGTAATTTAAATTGCCCGACTTTATGGCTTTTTGAAGTTGTCTGGGATTATCACTCTTTAAAGCCTTGCAAACCTTAATAAGGGAAGCCTCTTGAGATGATGTTAAGGGAGAAGCGGCTAACGCACTATTCGTGGCAAATGCACCCAACATAACCGCTAAAAACAATAATCTTTTATTTTTCACGTTATTCAAAAATTTCATTTCAGTTCCACCATTGTTTAACTTTGATTTGTGCCTAAATGAATTTCATTTGGGCTTTTATCCGCCTTAGTACCAGCTACCTTTTATTTCCAGAACAAAGCAGACTTGATATTAACCGTAAGAGGAAAAAGCCAATGCGCACAGAAAATATCGCCGAGTTACAGATACATGAGACTAAGAGATAAGCCGTTAAAAAAGTGCGATGGACTGTCGTGGAAAACAGTCAATTAACCTGAATTGAACACGCTTTGTTACATATAGGGGTTTGTATTTAAAATGGAGCAACGAAAAAAAACCGCTGTTCAGAGCAAATTAAACATCAATGAATTCAATATAGAAAAATAACGTTGAGGAGATAAAAACGAGAAGCTAGTAAATGTTTTTTAGTAAATAGCAAAGCGGCCAGTTAAAGCCGCCTCATCAGATAGGCTAAAACGCGTTGTCTTGATGAATCTTGATAAATAGAGGAGAGTCGACTTTGCTGTAATCAATTTTATACTCTTTACCATTCAGAGTTTGCACAAAAATTAATGTTTTTTCATCACCAAACACATCCGTCACAGTCACATCCACTAATTCGATATCTTGCAACTTAGCTTCACGTTTATTTTCCGGTACCTTACCGGTAAATTGCTTCAAGGCTTTGTGTGTTACTAACACTGGCGGATTTTCTTCACCATTAAGAATAAGTAAATCCAATTTTCTTATTTTGTGAATTATGGTGTTTCTACCACTCACTAAGAAAGGTTTTTCAGTCATAAACGTCTCCGCAATGGCGAATTGCCATTTGTATAATTTTAAATCTGTAACTGTGGTTTGAATGTAACAAAGTTCTTTCTACCTTGCACCCCTATTTAATTGACTTTCAAGCAGATTTGGCAATTCTTACAGGCCCAAATAGAGAATTTAGCTTAGGAGATAATTAACAGTATATAAACATTTATCGTATTAGCGAAAAATTATATGCCGCAAATGTTGGCTCACAGTCAGTTTAATTGAGCAGGACACTATGTCATAATTCCAATTAACATCAGTAGGAATAATCTTTCTACTTCACTTTAAAAATCAAGCCGTTTCTAAGGAATATTTAACGGTTTTCAAGGACGTTTCATACAATGAAAAAACGCTATATTGTTCTCACCATTGTTTTAGCTGCAATTCTTATATTACCTAAATACAGCAGCACACAAGTCAGTAGTAACATTGACCAATATATAACTGAAATCAATAAAATTAATGGCTACAACGTAGAAGTTGTAGAATTAAAAGATGGTTGGTTCAGCTCCAATGGCACACTCAAAGTCAAAATTTCATTAGCTCAAATGGCGGCTAATTCAGACATACCTTGGGCTGATGACGATACAGAGGTGTTATTGGACTTTACGTCTCATCATGGTCCAGTGATTTTTACCGATGGATTGGATATCGGCTTGATCAATTGGGAACTAGTTTATAACGGTGATTTATTAAGAAGTAAACTTGATTGGCCAGAAGATACCAATTTCTACGAACTTACCATAGGTAAGGGTTTGTTAGGTGGTATCGATATGGAAGATCGCATTGTGCCATTCTCTGTTATTGAAGAAAGTGAAAATCAGAAAGTCGTTTTTTCTGGTTATCAGGGGGAAGGAGAACAATCAGGTAGTGGCTTTTCGTATGAAGGAGATATGAAGTCGTTTCAGTTTACGTCAGACGAAGGTAAATTCGAAATAGAAAATTTCGAAATTTCAATGGAATCCGAAGGTGAACTATTCGCAGCGATGAGTGGCGAAATATTTGAATCAAATGCGGCAATGAAAATCGATAAAATGAATTTGTTAGCAGTTGGCGAAACGGAACAGTCAGTTAAACTAAAAGAACTATTGTTTTCAGTGGAGTCAGAAATTGATGAGCAAGAACAATTCATGAATATCGCTCAGAACTTAAAGATTGAGAGTGTCAAAGCCATGGACTACGATGTGACCGACATTAAATTAGATGTTGAAACAAATCGTATAAGCCTAGTGTTCATCAAAGCATATCAAGAGTTTGCAAAATCCTTATCTGGATTAGACGAATATCAAATGCAGCAACAATCAATGAGCTTCATAACCCAAAACTTGCTACCGCTTTTACAAAGCCAACCACAGCTAAACATCAGCAAACTTTCAGCCAATTTACCGGAAGGAAAGATATCAGGTCACAGCAACAATCAATTAGTTGGAATTGATGCAATGCCAGATGCAACTGCAGACCCTAAATTCTGGATCGATCACACAGTTTCAGAAACGCAACTAGAACTAGATAAAGATGTCGCAAACTTATTATTCACTCGTTACGTGACTAGCCAGTTGCAACTAAACCCACAAACGGCCGAGATGTCACAAGAAGAAATAGAACTTATCGCAGCACAGCAAGTACCAAACATGATCGAAGGACTCAAGTTACAAGGCTTTCTAGTGGAAAAGGATGATAAGTTGATATTAGAGTTCTCACTCAAGGACGGAAATGCAGTTTTGAATGGCAATGCTATCCCTTTGCCCTACTAACTTTGCAAAAAACCACGAGAAAAGGTAGCTTAACCGTTACCTTTTCATCGCTCCACAACAAAAACGCACAAATATTAAGCAAACGGTGATATCAGCCATACAAAATAATGACAACGCCAAAAAAACTGCTTATACTGCGCACCGTTTTGGAAATCCAAGTTCCAAACATCCTCAAATGGCCCGATAGCTCAGTTGGTTAGAGCATCCGACTCATAATCGGCAGGTCCCCTGTTCAAGTCAGGGTCGGGCCACCATCTCCTCCTCTACAGCCCTTATCAATAAAGGGAATGTAGTTTTTAACACCGATTTTTTACACCCTTTTTTACGGCTCTACCCAATAAACGGGGATCAGCATTCATCTTACCCGATTGATAACACCATCCCGACCACAATGGGTCATCACTCTTATTTGATAGTTTTCGAATAATTGACGAGATTCAACATTCAAAGATCAATAGCTGCATTACTAAGTGTCTAAAAACACGGTCTCCAACCAATCAATAAATACTTTTACCCGCGAAGCATGCTGCCTATTGCGTGGGTACAAAATAGATACTGGGGAAGGAGTGGGAGGGTAATTTTCCAGTATTGGAATCAATGTACCGTTTTTTATATCTGATTGAACATGATAACGGGGAACCTGGATAATACCTAGGCCTAGTCTCGCCGCAGCCACTAATGATTCGGCAGCATTAACGGTCAGTGATATTTTGGGAGAGACGGTTTTTATCGTGCCTTCAATGCAGAACTCCAGCGGCGTTGCCACGCTACTTCCCGTAGCCCGAAAACCAACGATTTTGTGGGTTTTGAGATCTTTTATACTTGCTGGGGTACCAAATAGCCTCAAATATTCGGAAGAGGCCACTGTTACCTCTTCCAATAACACAATTTGTTTGCTCACTAAGTCTTCTACTTTTGGCGTTCCAACCCGAATGACACAATCAATACCTTCACGAATGACATCTGAAAACCGGTCACCCTCACTCATATACAGCTCAATGTCCGGGTAAGCGGTTAGAAATTGCGGGAGTTTAGGCATTAAGAAGTGGCGAGCCAACGTTCCATGTACATCGACCCGTAATCCTCCTTTGGGCTTTGCCCCTGAAAATACGGTCTCTGCATCATCAACGTCTTGGATTATCGATAAACATCGTCGATAAAATGCTTCACCATCTATAGTTGGAGTGACTTGTCGCGTCGTCCTCTCAAGTAAAACAACACCAATTCTTTTTTCAAGCCTCTTCACCACATCGGTCACTGTGGAACGGGCAATATTCAAGTCTTCGGCGGCTTTGGTAAAGCTCTGTCTCTCCAAGACCCGCGTAAACACGCGCATAGCATCGATTCTGTCCATTATTATTCATAATTTTCGGATAGTCATTCCGAATATTAGCTAATTATTCGGAATATGAAAAATGATACTTTCTCAATCGCTCAAACAAACAATCTTTTCTGAGGAATAATTATGATAAGTATTAACAAAGTAGCTTTAATAACCGGCGCTTCAAGAGGTATCGGGGCCAGTATCGCTAGACGCTTGGCAAATGATGGGTTTGCCATAGTGGTGAATTATGTAGGAAGTGAAAACGCTGCAAGAAATGTAGTTACACAAATTACAGAGGCTGGTGGCCGCGCAATTGCTCACCAAGCTGATGTATCTGATGCCGCTTCGGTGAGTTCCATGTTCGACCAAGTGGAATCAACATTAGGGAATGTTGAGGTGCTAGTGAACAACGCTGGAATTATGGATCTTCAACCTCTTGCCAAAGCGGATGCACAACACGTCGACAGACAAATTGATATTAATCTCAAGGGAACGATCAATACTCTGCGAGAGGCTTCAGTCCGGCTTAATCATGGCGGAAGTGTGATCAACTTTTCGACAAGTGTGGTGGGTCTCAAACTAGAGAATTACGGTGTATATACTGCTACAAAATCGGCTGTAGAAACCCTAACGGCAATTATGGCCAAAGAGATGCGTGGAAAAGATATTAGGGTTAACGCCGTGGCTCCGGGGCCGACAGCAACTGAATTGTTTTTAAACGGCAAATCGGACGAGTTGACAGACCGTATGGCCAAAATAAGTCCGCTTGGGAGACTTGGAACACCAGATGATATTGCATCTGTAGTGTCGTTCCTGGCAAGTACAGATGGGGGCTGGGTTAATGGTCAAGTAATACGTGCCAATGGCGGAGTCATTTAAGGAGTCCCCCATATCAAAAAGGTAATTTGGGTTACTTGATGATCTCGTGGATTCGTATTATTCATGGACAGCCACATATTTATTATTCATGGACAGCCACAAACTAGACTCTTAGGAAAATAGAATCACTATTATTCATGGACAGCCACAAACTAGACAATATGTGGTTCATGGACAGCCACAAACTAGACTCTTAGGAAAATAGAATTAACTGATTCATGGACAACTGTGGTTCATGGACAGCTGGTTCATGGACTGGTTCATGGACAGCCACAAACTGTAGTATCAATTTTTCGCGTTTAGTTACACTCAGGGAAATAGAATTCGACGAGGTTCAACATGCCACGAGCAGGGAAGCGACAAATCATCCTTTCTAATAATCTTTATTATCATTGTGTATCACACTGTATTCGACGGGTCATTTTGTGTAGCGAAGCGAAGAGAAAATAAACTGAAAAGCAACAGCTACTAGCAACATCGCCAGTGGGTATAAGGTAGGTTGTTGTTTTTAATTTATATTGGCAGGCATGAAATTATATAACTGGCAACCCATCGCCATACTCAGTATTAAGTAGACGATGGGGAGTGGCTAAACGATTTAGCACCATCGATTATAATGATTTATGAGAAGTTACGGCTGCCATATCCGTGGTGTTGCTGTATTTTCCGCCTGTCAAAAAGTCATTCATGTCATTCGCATTGCTACCGTATTGTTCGATGAATGTCATGAATTGTAAATCGTTGCAAGTCACTTTTGTTGCCACATAACGTTTACTCAATCCAGATTTTTTAATGGCCTGTGACATTTTTATCTTACTGCCTTCAGTGGCAACAGCACAAAGATTACTGGTAACGTAATTGTCGGCGGGAACCACAACATTTGAAGCGTTTACGACACCGATTGAGGCAAGGGTTAATGCTGCAGTTGCGATTACTTTAGTTAGTGTGTTCATCATATTTTCCTATTTCCGTTGATTGTTGTAAGTCTTCAAAGTGACTTGACATGACTTTTGCAACGACGATGCCAAAATTAAATACCAATATAAAACAATCACTTATGGTTTTTAGTGAAATTTAAATCTAATTTAGAGAATGAGAAAATTTAAAGAGTGGCTATTTTGACCAAATATTAGTTAATTTAACTTTTATGGCAAAATCACCCAATAATTGGACTTAGTGTTAATTAAT
The DNA here is from genome assembly GCF_040370605.1 of Aliiglaciecola sp. NS0011-25. Lineage (NCBI taxonomy): Bacteria > Pseudomonadati > Pseudomonadota > Gammaproteobacteria > Alteromonadales > Alteromonadaceae > Aliiglaciecola > Aliiglaciecola sp. NS0011-25. The sequence goes on along the minus strand of NZ_BAABWR010000036.1, from coordinate 5,165 downwards.
GATTAAGTGGGACTTACTGTTAATGAAAAGGCACCAAAATTATCAGTAGGACAAATGACAGCATTAATTTAACTCTCTATACTTCAGTTACCATTTGGTTTATATAAGTTGGTTGATAACAACCACACGAGTACGTTTTAATGCAACACAATATACAACGGGGTTTTACCCTAATTGAACTGATTATTGTCATTGTCATTCTAGGGATTCTCTCAGTAGTAGCCGCGCCTCGATTTATTGATTTACAAGGTGATGCTGTAACGGCACAAATGACAAGCTTAGAAGGTACTTTAAAATCTGCTAACACGCTCACCTATACTAAAGCAGTATTATCGAACCAACAAAAGTTAGCTCTTGGCTCAGTTTCTTTAGGCGACACAACCGTTAGCACGACATTGGGTCACCTTACACCTGTGGGTACTAATGTTGTCAAAGTACTGCAGGGTTCTTATGAAATTATGCTCAATGCTAACGATACTATTACCGCCGATTGGGGAGTGTATGATTTACCCAGTGGCGACACTATTTATTTAGTCCCTAAAGGCTATGCAACCTTTGATAGCTGTAGTTTATTGTACAATGTGGACGCTAGTAATATTGCTGAACCGGTTTTCTATAGCCTGACAACGACTGGTTGCTAGCCATTCAGTTGGCTGGAGATATCTACGGATTTACATTTGACAAGTGATACATGGACAGCCACAAACTAGACTAGAACTAGACTCTTAGGAAATTACTGGACGGAATTTACAGAAATTACTGGATGAAATTACTGGACAGGCATAACGAAATTACTGGACAAATTACTGGACAGGCATAATAAGAGGGCCCTATTTGATCAATCGATTAAGCGCTGGATATAAGTGCCGATAGCTGGCGTGATGGAGAAAATTGTTAGAAGATTTAACAACTTGACTAAAAAAGGTTGTTAATTAAAAATGTTGACGTCTAAAAGTAACCGGACGTTGGAGTTTCTGACCGGCTTAATCAAATTGCAATCAACACCTAAACTGTACCATACACATTTTGTTTTTTAATAACCGCGATTGACGTACTGATTAAAATACGATCTTGTCTTTTCCATGTTCTTTTGCTGTGTAAAGTTTGTTATCGGCTGCAGAAATCATACTTGCAACGTTTTTATGTTTCCCTTTATCAAGCTGTTGCACCCCAACACTGAATGTAACATTCTGCTCTTTAGGTACTCCATCAATCTCTACACTGGAAAAATTATGTTTGATACGGGCAAAAATATTTTCAGCCACTTGTTTGGTGCAATTAGGCAAAACGATCAGCCATTCTTCACCACCATAACGTCCATACTTGCCATATTTAACATCATCACGCATAGACATTTTGCATGCTTTAGAAAAGGCGATTAGCACATTATCACCAACATCATGGCCATATGTATCATTAAATTTTTTGAAGTTATCCAAATCGATTAGGGCTATGATTAGCGATTTCCCTTCAGATACAGGCTCGTTGAAACAACTGTTGGCATACTCTAAAATAGCGCGCCGGTTTGGACAGCGGGTTAAATGATCTCTGAGCGCCATCGTCTTAAAGCGATCTCTAAGTTGTACTTGTTTGTAAAGAGTAAAGGTGACAACAATTAGTGAGATGGCAATTATGAAAATCACCAAATACCATAGCTTTTGCTGTTTGTTTTGTTGTTCAATTTTGAATTCTTGACGTTCGTTTTTCTCGGTAAGAAGTCGGTTTTCGGTTTCTTTCAATTCGGAGTTAAGTTGAATTCTCTGTCTTTCAACTTCTTGCTTTTTCTTTTGAAAGTGATCTTTTTTAAGTATTTCAATATTGTCTTTTGTCAGCTCGAAGGCGGTTTTATAATTTCCTTTTAACGCTTCTAAATTTGCAAGTAGTTGCTGATACTTGATGGTGTTATCTGAGGTCGGAAAAAAGTTCAAAAGACGTTTACTTGACGCTAAACTTTCCTGCGCTTTAACTAAGTCGTCAATCGCAATGTAGGCTTCGGTTAGTCCATTGTAAGACAAAAATTCAGACATTTTATCGTCTATTGCAGCGAAAAAGGGACCGGTTTGATTGTACAACTCTATTGCTTCAGACCAATTCTGTTGCTTAATCGCAAGGTCAGCAAGACCTCTTTTTGACCACATTAGGCCGATATCATCTTTTAATTCTTTATTGATTATAATTGATTTTTCATACATCTCTTTTGATTTAGAAAAGTTCTCATTCAATAAATAGGCTTTTCCAAGGTTGTACAAAATAACTGATTGGTCAAATCTCGTATTTTTTTCAATACTAATTTCAAGTGATTTTAAATAATAGGCGATGCCTTCTTCAAAATTCTCCAGACGAACGTTCGCCGTCCCTAATTCACCTGAGACTTCATCAAGAAAACTAAGATCATTTAATTTTTCAGCAATATTGTAGGCTTTTCGCAATGAAACCAAAGCTTCAGTATAATCACCTACTCGACTTTTCATTCTTCCAGCGGCTAAATAAATTCGTCCAATAAGCTCCTCATTTTGAATTACTTCCGCCTGTGTTAGTAAAAAACGATATTTATTGTTTAGTTCCTCTGAGTAGCCCTGCTTTTCGAGAACATTTAACTCGGCTATCGCCAAGCGTACTAGAATAACTGCATTGTCAAATTCTTGTGCAACAGGAATAATTTCATTCAATAGTATCTTAGCGTCTGAAACTCTCTCTAGATATACCAGTTTTTCAATTTTTAATATTATCGCTTCAAGATAAACCTTTCGCCAACCTCTTCGTTTGCTTTGGGATATTATGGGGTCAAGAGTTTGTATGGTATCCATTGGTGACGTCTGCTTGTCATCACCCAAATCGGAAAGGTATATCAGCGTTTCTTGTTCTGAACGCTCAATGACTTGCGCTTGAGAATATGCTGATATAACAACAGTAAAGATGCCAATTAAAACCAAGCGAATGTAATGTTTCATATATCCCTTCTATTAACACAAAGCGTGTCAATAACTGCAATTTTAGTTAAGCATAAGTATAACGCTACCAAGCAACACTAATATTTTTTGATTTATCAATAGTTAAGCCTTTTTAACTTCAGCAATTCTAACTTAATTAACTGAGTTAGTTTGTCGATTATTAACGATGTAAAGGGGCTAAATAGATCAAATTTATAACTCACAATTTACATGACAGCCATTAAATTAACTAGCACTTTGTCGCTTTAGACGAGCTTAAGGTAAAAGCTGTTTGGTTAAGACCATTATTAATAATTGGTTCTCTTAATAACCAGCTTTTACTTTTAAGAATTGAACCGAATATCAAAAATCAAACTTCGTATTTTGTGTTTGCGTCCAATTTGTTTTGACTTTGTTCAGTGTGCGAATTTGTTAAAACAGTACAAGTCATTGTAAACGCAGCGTGAATTAAATTAATAAATCGTACACTAGGATTTACGCTTTTATCTAGTTCATAAAAAACCTAATAAATAAGCGGGCTAGAGCATAGAATTACCTATATTTCTTAGCGTATAATATCGTCATCAAAGAATAAAAATCTCATCAATTCTAAGTACTGTTGCGGTTAGCAAAATCAGTCTTATATTGGTTCTAATATCCCTACAATAATTAAGCTGGCCTGGGTACCTCGATTATTTTTACGATAAACGAGGAAGGGTTTTGTATTTCGTTTTGTGATCTTAGTCACTTAAGTCTAAAAAGGTAATGTATGTCTGCTCCACAATCTAATCAGGATGCAACGGTTTGGCCCATTCTGATAATGGCACTTGGCTCGTTTGTATTAGGGCTGACCGAGTTTTCGTCGATGTCGATGCTCCCGTTAATCGCCGACTCGTATAATGTTTCGCCTTCACAAGCTGGAAATGTGATTAGTGCGTATGCAATTGGTGTGGTAATTGGAGCACCATTATTTATGTTGTTAACCAATAGAACGAACCGTCGCACTTCCCTGATTATTTTTGTGGCTATGGTTCTGCTTGGCAATGGTTTGAGTGCAGTTGCATCGAGCCTAACTGAGCTTATAGTTTATCGAGTGCTCTCTGGCCTACCCCATGGAGCTTATTTTGGTACCGCATTGCTGATAGCCGCGAGCATGGCACCGAAGGGTAAACGCGCAAGTTACATGGCAAAAGTGTTTGCCGGCCTAACCATTGCGACCATTGTGGGTGTCCCTATGGCAACCTTAATTGGTCAATCGATGAGCTGGCGAGTCTGTATGGCGATTGTTGCTGTATTGGCTTTAATTACGTTGGTGTTAATTTATTGGTTAGTACCGAGCTGTCCGGTGACAGAACCAAGCAAATTACGCGAAGAGTTTGCCGTTCTGAAAAATAAGTTAGTGTGGTCAATTTCCGGTATTATTTTTGTTGGTTTTGGTGGTGTATTCTGCATTTATACTTATTTAGCGGATACCATTATAAACGTCACACAAACTCCTTTAATTACCATTTCTATTGCGATGATGATGTTTGGTGTAGGAACGACAATTGGTAATTTACTGATCAGTAAATTGGCTGATCATGCTCCGATCAGTACCACAGGTATTGCATTGCTTTGCAGTGTCGGCATTTCCCTAATGTACGTGTTTGCTGCGAGTAATATTTGGTGGTTATATATTACCGTATTTTTGTTGGGCGCAAGTGTCGGCTTGGCCGCGGTAATCCAGTCGATGTTACTCGACGTCTCTCCGAAAGGTCATGCAATGATAGGTGCGCTGGTGCAATGTGCTTTTAACACTGCCAATGCAATTGGACCTATGGTGGGTGGCGCAATGCTAGCGTCAGGCGCCAGCTTTAATGAAGTTGGCTACGCCTCAGCAATGCTTTTCTTTGGCGGATTTATTATGTGGGCATTAAGCTATATGCAAATGCGCAACCGAGATATGCAACCAGCAATGGGTTAAATGCTTAATTAAAGGAGCTCCGGCTCCTTGCTGTGCATCACTTGAATTTCTCCAGCTGCAAAAATTACGACCTTTTAGACAGCCACAAACTAGACTAGCACTTTGAGACGACCTTTTAGACAGCCACAAACTAGACTAGCACTTTGACACTATCAACTAAGCTATAGGAATAAGGTTCATAAGGAAGAACAATGCCCTTAGCAAGGAAGCGTCAAATCTGTTTGACAGATACGCCCTACTACCACTGCGTTTCTCGCTGTGTACGCCGTGCA
>NZ_BAABWR010000035.1:0-34396 GCF_040370605.1 Aliiglaciecola sp. NS0011-25 | reverse complement strand
AACCGATAGACTAAAGCCAATGGTTACAAATCCCTGTAGGACGGGATTTATCCCGTTGGAAATACAACAGCGACCGACAGACTAAAGCCCATGGTTATAAACCCCTGTAGGACGGGATTTATCCCGTTGGAAAGCAATTTAAGCTCACATTATTCGTCGGAATAAGCGGGACCAGCATAATTGTCAAAGCGGGAAAATTGACCTTGGAATGTAAGACGTACCGTACCAATAGGACCATTCCGTTGTTTTCCTAAGATTATTTCCGAAATCCCCTTAAGATCAGTATTTTCATTATAAACTTCGTCTCGATAGATAAACATAATCAAATCGGCATCCTGCTCGATAGAACCAGATTCACGTAAGTCTGAGTTTATCGGACGTTTATCAGCCCGTTGTTCCAAACTCCGGTTTAACTGTGACAAAGCCACAACAGGCACATTTAACTCTTTTGCCAATGCCTTTAATGAACGGGATATTTCGGCTATCTCTAAGGTACGGTTATCACTTAATGATGGCACTCGCATTAGCTGCAGGTAATCAATCATGATCATACTGATACCACCACGCTCACGCGCTAACTTACGGGCTCGAGTACGCACTTCCATAGGTGTTAGGCCAGATGAATCATCAACAAACAGATTATCTTTGTCTTTCAACATAGCCATTGTGTTGGAAATACGTGCCCAGTCTTCATCGTCTAACTGAGCGGTACGGATTTTGGTCTGGTCGACCCGACTCAAAGAGGCGAGCATCCTCATCATAATTTGCTCGGCCGGCATTTCTAGGGAAAACACTAATACCGGTTTCTCTTCCAATAACATGGCATTTTCGCACAAGTTCATGGCAAAAGTTGTTTTCCCCATGGAAGGACGAGCTGCCACAATAATAAGGTCCGAACCCTGCAACCCACTGGTTTTTTTATCTAGATCGGTATAGCCGGTAGACACCCCAGTCACTTCTTTGTTGGTTTTGATTAAGGCTTCAAGACGATCTATTGTCTTACCTAATACAGACTCAACATCTTTGGGCCCTTCATTACTACCCATTCGCTTTTCAGCGATTTGGAAAACCTGTGTCTCGGCAAGATCGAGGATCTCACTACTATCTCTGCCTTCAGGATTATACCCAACATCAGCGATAGAATGTGCAACACCAATAAGCTCCCGTGTGATAGCACGTTCTTTAATGATTTCTGCGTAGGCCACTACGTTAGCTGCACTTGGCGTGTTCTGAGCTAGTTCGCCTAAATACGTGAAGCCACCGGCTTCTTCCAATTCATCGTGATTCTCTAACTCTTCAGAAACTGTGATGATATCAACAGGTTGGTTAGCAGATAACAAACGAACAATTGCGCGGAAAATAGTACGGTGCGAACGGTTATAAAAGTCTTCTTCAACAACGACTTCCGCTACTTTGTCCCAAGAATCGGGAGCAATTAACATACTCCCAAGCACTGATTGCTCAGCTTCCATGGAATGCGGCGGGATTTTCAGTTTCTCAACTTTATCGTCTCTGTTTTTATCCGGAACGGCTTTCACAACACTCTTAAATCTTTTAACAATGGGCCGAGTATTATGCGCTAAGTTTGATACTGCATCAAAGTGTATTGTGAAAATTTATCAGCAAATCAGGATTTGTTGGAATCGATTGGCGAATTCTTTTCGGCGGTACAGGGAGATTGTTGATTCGTTTAATTGGGAATCTCCTCGGGGCTAAAGCCACCGACTACAGGATGCGTTTAATTGGGAATCATCTCGGGGCTAAAGCCCCGACTACAGTTGTAGCATGGCCTTTAGGCCATGGGTTCATCTCGGGGGTTACCCAATCCAATTTCGGGGTTGTAGCATGGTCTTCAGGCCATGGGTTCCTCTCAGGGTTTAACCCATCCATCTCGGGGCTAAAGCCACCGACTACAGGTTTAGTATGTTTATTATTTTTTGTCGACTTTAATTCTGCCGCTGACGGTAGACACCTTAACTTGACCGTTTCCGCCGTTATGGGAAAATTCAAGCCAGCGACTAGGCCCATATTTGGCTTTATGTTCTTTATCTTGGGTAATTTTGTTAATAATCCGACCACCGGCATGACCTTGTAAATCAAAGCGCGCGGAAACATCTGGCTGAAAATATAGACTGATGCCACCACCAACACTGGTAGCCCGAACATCTCCTTGAGACGCTAACGCCATGCTCGCTTGCACACTACCATTTACCGTGTTCAAGTTCAGGTGCTCAACCTTTCCTAATGTTAACTCAATATCCCCATTGACGGTTTCCGCTTTTACTTCCGGACTTGAAACAACAACGTCAATATCTCCATTAACCGATTCGTATGCAGCTTCACTTGCTGTAGAGTCACTGTCTTTAATATCGCCATTTACAGTTTGAATTTTAATATTGCCCTGCAGTGATCGAGCCGTAACATCGCCATTAACGGCTTCAATACGTAACCTACCAGAGAGATTTGTGACTTCAATATTCCCATTTACGGTATCTATATCAGCACTTCCGCGTACTTGTGTAACCTCTACATTGGCATTTGTGGAGTTATAATTTATATGACTATCCAGCGGCACGTAAATTTCCAGATCATCACCATCTTCTGACCCCCAACTCCAAGTACCTTTGTTATTTTTAACCTTCACTTTAATAATGACTTCATTGCCATCACGCTCAAAAATAAACTTCTCTGTACGGTCACCTAATTCACCCACGACTCGTACCTCATTCTTCGACCAGCCTTTTATGTTGGCATAGCCTCCGAGGTGTTCAATTTGTACATAACCGTTGTTATCGGCTTTTAGCGTTTGATCAACTTTCTCACCGGCGAAGGTAAAAGAGCTTATCAAGCAAAAACCAACACTAAACAATATTTGTTTCATTCTAATACCCTTATTTACATCCACTGACTGGCAGTGATGATTCTTGCAGTACTGCAACGCGGTGCGAGTGCTATCTTGTTGCAGTTCCATCAAATTTGTCTCCACTTAGGAGCATGAACTCGTTCAATTAAATCAATTTGCTGTTGATGCACGTTTTGCAGCATTTTCAACAGTGCAATATTGTTTGAATCGTGCTTCAAAGCAGCCTTGATAGCATCAGCTGCTTCATCCAACTCCGTTAATTGCTTTTGCCAATTTTCCGTCAACGCAGGCTGATCTTGAAATTTCACCAATAACGCATCTTTTTGCATTTTATGCTGACTACTTAATGCTGCGACTAGATCTTGCCCCGTCATTTGCTCAGATGCGGGGTTTAGAGAGAACCAACTAAGAACACAAACAAGCGCGAAAGAAGCTGCAATAGCAATCACCTTGAAGCTCGACTCACTTTTACTTTTTTGAACTTGCTCAAGAGGCGCAGGTTCTTCGGCTAGCGCTATTTCAATCCCAGCCCACAGATCTCTTTCAGGTTGTTTTTCGTTACTCAGAGCATCTATTTGCGCTCGTAAATCTTTTTCAAAATTCATATTACTCATAACCCATCCACTCCTTTAACAACTGCTTGGCACGGTGAAACTGTGCTTTACTGGAGCCAACCGCCATATTCATCATGCTAGCAATATCTTCGTGGCGGTAACCTTCTATTGCATGCAACACAAAAACAATCCGCGCTCGTTCGGGCAATCTGGCGACATGACGTTCTAATTCACTTAAATCAGTGGATTGCTCCGCAGCATAAAAATTTGCCTCTGAATCTTCAATATTGAACATACGTTTCACCCAACCTCGCTGCTTACGCAAATAAGAAATGGTAATGTTTGAAGTTACTGTATGTAACCAAGTGGAGAACTTACTGTCTCCTTTATAATTACCCATTTTTCGCCACAGTTGAATGAACACTTCTTGAGCGGCATCTTCTGCTAACGACTTATCACTAGTAAGCCGAAAGCACAGACCATATACCTGACCAATATAGGTTTGATATAGGGTTTGATATGCTTTTTTATCGCCCTGTTGTACTGCTTTAATTAAATCCCGCTCAGACTTATCTTCGAATGCGCGTTGAGCAGAAACAACATTTCCTTGTGTATTCAATATGCTTGTCGTTTTTTATATTGTGTTGAAGAGTTAGTCGCAGAGTAGATCAGAAAGGTTTAAACCGCCAAAATTATATTTCAGCATTATTTGTATTTCATACTATAAGTGTCTGATATTTCCTCACTTATCAACGTAAAAAAATAATAAAACAGTATCAACCAACGCCACGTAAGCGCAGTGAAAACAATGACTTCCCCGCTGACCACATCCTAATAGGCTTCAAGCCACTAAGGGGGAAGTTAAAATACCAAAACTAATTTAAAGAAGTGGGAAAACCAACAAATAAGGTAGCTGCAGTTAAAGGGCGAAACAGCAGCGACACACTTAGCGTGAAAGAGTCTTTTATACGGCTTATGTTGGCTTAATTTAGTACTAAAATCAATCGTTCGTAAGTTGAGCAATACCTCATAGGTATTTGTTGCTCATAGATTTATTTTCTAACCATTGGCTAAATAGTCGTCTACAATTTTAGTTCAACTAATTAGGGTAAGAAGGTAAAACAATAATGAACATGGAAATCAGCCCCTTTAATCATATTTTAGTCGTACTGCAAGCAGATGAAGATCCGTCTATACCTTTGGCTAGAGCTACTCGTTTGTGCAGGGCCTATTCTGGCAAAATGACGGTGTTCGTTTCTCTGCACAATTATTTCTACCCTAAAGCCAATCTCAACTTAGCAGATGACCTGAACAAGGTTGTGGTTAATCATCAAAATTCAATTAAAAATATTTTGGAAAAATGGGAAGCAAGTGAATTTGTTGAAGATATTGTTTTGTCATGGCAGCAGAAACCTTCTCTAGCCGTAGCGAATTTATTAACTCAAACAACATTTAATTTAGTCTTGAAGGCACCTTATCTGCAAAGTGATTTTAAACGATTGTTTACCAGTGGACTGGATCACTATTTCGTTGCTAACTGTCCTCTTCCTATATGGATGGTTAAGCCAAGATTGTGGGACAAACAACTCGAGGTTTTAGCTTGTGTAGATATGAAAGACGATGATTTCGATAATCATTTACTGAATCGTAGGATTTTAGCCGTCAGCGATAAACTGGCCCAAGCTATCGGTGGGCAAATGCATGTTATTGATTGTTATGATGGCGAAATAGGCACACTTCACATCGATTATAATAGTCAGCGAGGCTTTAAACGAGAGGCGACGTTGAAACAAAAACATCAAGAAAAGTTAGAGCTTTATATCAAAGAATATTCTCTTGCTAATGATGTTCTTCATTCTATCGAAGGTATTCCAGATGAAGTTTTGCCTGAAAAAGCCGCGCGTTTGAATGCTGAAGTAGCCGTTATTGGTAATAATGAAGATAAACATTTTATGGATAAGATCTTTGGTGACACCGCAATGACCCTAACAGAAGCAATGCCCTGTGACATTTTAGTTTTGAAGCCAGAATAGGGTAAAGGTCAGTGGAACCATACTAAAGTATAACTAAATTCGGCTTATCTGAGTAACTCGCCAGTTGATAATATGCTATATTATGCGCGAATTTTCTGGCGTAAAGCGACTCCTCGTCTAATTTTTTTACACTTTACTCAGAAAGAACAATTAAATGGAGTTATTTTTTATAAAATACAAAGACTTAAATTTCGGCTTGTTTATTGCTTAAAGATTGAAAACGAAACAATCAGGTAAGCTTTAAGCTTTGAATTGCACGAAACATGTCTGTATGGCGTAAATATTCATATTTTAGTAATAGGAAGAAGTAGATTGAAATTGGTAAGATCATTATTCGCATTTGCATTACTGGCCTCGATTTCGGGCGCAGCCACTGCAACCAGTGGCACTATTGGCAAATATAATCTTTTATTGCTTGGCGACTATAATTTCAATGGCGGAGATGTCCAAGGACAAACGTTTATTGGTGGTGATTTGAATTCATCTAATCCAGTAGAGTTTGGTAGCAGACTAGCCAATACCGACACAGCTATTGATGCAGTTACTATTGTTGGCGATATCAATGCGAGTCGCGTTCGTGTATTACGTGATAATAATTTGGTTTATGGTGGTGATTTAAACGGTACCGCCATAGAGTTGAACGATGGAGATGACGGCCAGTTAATACATGATTCATCATTGACCGTTGCTGATATCCAAGTTGAGTTATACGCTGATACAGCCTATTTCGCTGGTCTCACAAGCACAGGTAGTTTTTCCAGTGGCAATTTTGATTATACTGGCTCAGGAGACTTGGCAATTTTTGATGTGTCTGCTGCCGATGTTTTTGCCCAGAACAGCAACTTATCAATGAATTGGGGAAGCGCTGAAACGGTTATCATTAATGTGTCTGGCACTGATATTAATATCGGTGGCGGTGTTAACCTTAACAACGGTTTTAATGGCGACGCAGCATTTTCTAATATTGTTTGGAATTTCTTTGAAGCAACTAATATCGATTTTAATAGTTTAGCATCTAAAGGTTCTGTTTTAGCGCCATATGCAGATACAAGTGGCGGCGCATCTTTTGATGGCTCATTTGCTGCTGTGTCATACACTGGTGCTCGAGAATTCCATAATTATACATTCAATTATACCCCTCCAACATCAACGCAGATAGCGGAACCTTCTTTGTTTGGTTTGATGTTACTTTCGGGTTTACTAGTGATCAGAAAACGTAGAATCAAATCTTAAGCACTTTATATCAATTCAAAGCCCGTTAATTAGCGGGCTTTTTTATATCTAGTATTAATCAAAGTGGCTTTTTAAATGACCCATTTCGAGGTAAATTAAAGCCTGAATTTCCCTTATAAATAGCAACCTGATTCGTCAGAGACCCCATGAAAAGAAATTACCTGAAGTACCGTTTTTACAAAATTAAATTAATCATTTTGATAGCTGGTTGCGCGCTCACTCAGGTTGTCAATGCAAACAACTCTGATTATGAAAAAGCACTTTCGAACTTCGACCAGGGACAATATGAAGAAGCCTATATCCACGTGAAAAATGCACTTCAAGACAACCCTAATGATTTATCAGCGAAAGTGCTATTGAGCAAGTTGCTAGTAAAAAACAAACTATATGAAGATGCAGAAAAACAGATTGGCGAAGCCATCCGCTCCCATGTAGATATTAACCTAGTGTTTGCTGATTGGGCAGAGACCCTGCTCAACCTTAAAAAGTATAAATATTTAGTAGAGCTCGACTATAGCGGTAGGCTATCGCAAAAAAATCAAATGAAATGGAATATATTCAAAGCAACAGCCTGCATCAACTTGCGCGATTACCAATGCTCCAATCAGTTTTATCAACAAAATTTAGCTATTGAAGCCGGTCACATTGATTCAATTAATGGACAAGCCACAATAGCGTTGATCGAAAAAAACTATTCACAGGTCGACAAATTAATAAAAAAAGCCTTAAAAATCTCATCAGAAAACGCTGAAACTTGGCGTTTAAGAGGGCAACTAGCTCGATCTCAAGGTGATATTGAACAAGCAATCATGTTCTTAAACAGAGCCCTTGAGATCAATCCCCGTGAACCAGCAATCGCCCGTAACCTCGTCGATGCTTGCATTGCCAGTAATGACCTCGATAAAGCATTTTCTTTATCAGACAAGTTATTAGTAGAGTCTCCCAATGACTTATACGTGCAATTCGCACGCAACTGGTTAGCGGTTAAAACTGCTAACCAGAGTGACGGTTATAAACAAATGCAAGTATTGGCAAATCGACTCAATGGTTTACCAAGATATTTGATCGATGAGTATCCGACATTTTCATACCTCAGAGGGACGGTTTCCTTTCTACTTGGCCAGTATCAAAGCGCGAGAGACGATTTAGCAGAATACAATTTACGCTCCGGTGGTGAGTTTCAGTCGGCCTACCTGTTAGCTAAAACCTATTCGGCACTTTACGACTTTGATGCTGCGTTAGACGTATTCGAAAAATATCAGTTACAAATAACCAATAATCTTTCCCAGTCATTATTTTTAGGCGGTCTGTATTTGGTAAACCATAAACCTCATAGGGCTGTGGCATTATTAGATAGGCTTGAAGATGACTTTTCTGAACAAGTGGAATACAAACTATTTGCTATTCAGGTAGCTATAGCAAGGGGAAAAACTGACATCGCTTTGGCTGAATTAGAAAAGTTGATGATTGCCTACCCCGAAAATAAGAAGGTCCTAATTGAACATTGCATGGTAAACATGGATGCAAAGAAGCTTAGTTCTGCAGATCGAAGTCTAACCACACTCAAAAAGTTAATGCCTAACGATGTGGACGTTAAGAACCTAAATACGGCTATGCTGATCATGCAAGGACAAGATTTTGCAGCAATGGACGCCATACAAAATGTTCTAGCAGAAAACCCAGAGTCTTATTCTGCTTTATATAACCTTGCGACTGTGCAAAGTCGCTTAAAGCGTTACCCAGAAGCGCTACTAACACTAGAAAAATTACTCAGTATTAATACCAGCGATATTGCAGTTAAACTACGTTTAGCCAGAATCAACTTAGCGATGTCTAATACAGATAGGGCTAGCAACCTATATCAGTCGATTTTGAAGCAAGATATAAATAATTTACAGGCAATGGAAGGTTTGTTACGAATAAACGAAAGTCAGGGCAACTTCACTCCAGCCTTGCGTCTAGCGCAAAGTCTTCAACGCTTAGAACCGCGTTACCCGCTGTATGTGTTAAAAGAAGCACAACTTCTCATAAAGTTAAAAGACGAAGCAAAAGCTTTAAGAGCAATTAGTAAATACGAAAAGCTTATTGAAAAAACGGCATTTAATTTACTGGCGCTTAGTCAGTTGTATTTAGCCGTAAATGAGAAAGAAAAAGCGTTATCCGCTGTCGCACAAGCCCATAAACTAAACCCTAATGACATCAGTTTACACTTACAATGGGTGTCTCAATTAATTACTTCAGACAATCTCAAGCAAGCTGAAAAACAACTTAACGAACTAGTTCAAAGCAATTCAGATAACCCAGATGTATTATTAAAACTTGGCGAGTTAAATGATGCAAAACAGCAGTTTGACATTGCCAAACAGTACTATTTACAAATATTAAAAATAGACGACAAATACGAATTAGCCTTGGCAAAACTTTATGCACACGTTGCCAATGGAATGTCAGAAAATGCGTTTTTAACCGTGCTCAATCAAATTGTAGACAAATATCCACAGAGCTATTTTCCACGAAGCCTACTTGCGCAATTCCATTTTTACTATGGTCAATCATCCATTGCTATCGAACACTATCAACATCTTCTAGAGACCGATAATATGCCAAATAAAGCGGCACTACTTAATCGTTTGGCTTATTTATACTTACCAGATGATTTGAACAAAAGCGCAGATTATTCTTTGCAAGCTATGGCACTGGATGGCGACAATGTAAATATTCTAAGCAACTATGGATGGATACTTGCCAAACAAGGCGATTACGAAAAAAGTATCACTGTATTGCGCGATGCGATGACTCGAGATGCAAGCAACCCAAACCTGAAATATCATCTAGCTTACACATTAACAAAACTAGACAAAATCAAACAAGCTGAGCGGCTACTGAACGAGATACTGGCTGAAAATGTGTATTTCGCCGAAAAATCCAACGCTCAAGCACTGCTTGAAGAAATCAACAAAGGTTGATTGTAGCACGGGATTTATCCCGTTAGACATACATCAACATCCCATGAGCTAAAAGCCCATGGCTACACATCCCTGTAGCACGGGATTTATCCCGTTGGACATACAGCAACATTCCATAGGCTAAAGCCAATGGCTACACATCCCTGTAGCACGGGATTTATCCCGTTGGGCATACAGCAACACTCCTTGAGCTAAAAGCACATGGGCCATATTTTTCTTTTGGCATAAAAAAACCCCGCCGAAGCGAGGTTTTTAAAGTCTATAAATCTAAGATTTATGCTTCTTGGATGATAACCAATTTAACAGTGGTCATTACATCTGAGTGTAACTGTAAGTCAATTTCAAACTCGCCAGTTTCACGCAAAGTACCAGTAGGCAATTTAACTTCAGATTTTGCAACTTCAACGCCAGCAGCTGTGATTGCATCAGCAATATCACGAGTACCAACCGAACCGAAAAGCTTACCTTCGTCACCAGCTGGAGAAGCAATAGTTACTTCACCAAGCTCAACGATTTTAGCAGCACGCGCTTCAGCAGTAGCTAAAGTCGCAGCAATGCTTGCTTCAAGTTCAGCACGTTGTGCTTCAAACTTTTCTACATTTGCTTTAGTTGCAGGAACTGCTTTTTTCTGAGGAAAAAGGAAGTTACGTGCATATCCTGATTTTACAGTGACAGTGTCACCCAAGCCGCCCAGGTTGGCGATCTTGTCTAGTAGAATGATTTCCATCTTTGCTACCTCTTATTTACGCCAACGATTACTTGTGAGAATCAGTATATGGAAGCAATGCTAGGAAGCGCGCGCGCTTGATAGCAGTTGACAACTGACGCTGATATTTAGCGCTAGTTCCAGTGATACGGCTTGGTACGATTTTACCACTTTCAGTGATATAGTTTTTCAGCAAAGCGATGTCTTTATAATCGATCTGGACAACACCTTCAGCTGAGAAACGGCAAAATTTACGACGTCTAAAAAAACGAGCCATTATCTGTCTCCTTATGCTTGATCTTCAGTGCTAGCAGGCTCTACAGCTGCAGCAGGTGCTTCTTCTTGCTTTTCAGAACGCTCTGGACGACGGTCATCACGACGATCATCACGACGTTCTTCTTTCGCCATTGGAGACTGTTCAGTTTCAGCTCCTTTGGTACGCATAACAAGGTTACGAAGAACAATATCATTAAAACGGAAAGCAGTTTCTAGCTCTTCAATTGCTTCTGCAGTAGCTTCAGCATTGATTAGTACGTAGTGTGCTTTATGTAATTTTTCGATTGGATATGCCAATTGACGGCGGCCCCAATCTTCTAAACGGTGGATAGTTCCGCCGTCGTTTGTGATTATTCCGGTATAACGTTCAATCATACCAGGAACTTGTTCACTTTGGTCAGGGTGGACCATAAACACGATTTCGTAATGACGCATTGTTGCTCCTTACGGTTGTAGCCTCTTACAGCTCAGCCAAACTGTATTGAGACAAGGAACTAAAGGTGATAGCTGATTTAAGGGCGCGAATTGTATACAAAGCCAACACTTAAGGCAACATATATTTCATTGGAAGATAAAGGGGGCTTAAACCCCCAAAAACTCTTACCTATAGCTATTATCAATTGCCGCTCAGTTTAATCATTTTTAGATTTTTCTATTAAATTATCGATTACATCTTGTGCACCATAAGCCTCTTCGCTCAATTTCGTTCCTTTTCCCATCCGAATATCTAAAATGCTATGGATTTCTTTGCGCTCATTCCCTGCCCTAGTATTCATGCTCATGCCTAACTCGGTAGACGGTCGCTCATAAGAGTTACAAGTTATCAATCCGCATTCACGCTCTATTTGACGTTGATGACTCAGGCCCAATGATGATGCAGGTTGGAGCTTCTGCGACTCTACAAAGGTTTCTTTGTTGGTGATAACAAACCAATCAAACCCCTGCTGTTGAGTTAATTGAGCTGATCTAAGCAATGCAAAATCTGAGGCATCTGCAACACTTTTTGAGAAACTTTTGAATTGTACTCGGTAACGGTCATCAGTAATTTTTTGCTCGCTATATCCAACTGAACCATTTTGTGCAGCACGATAATCAGGTTTCGAAGCACAGCCTGACACGAATAGTACGATTGATAAAAACAGCATGATAGATTTCATATTTCACCTCTTACTTTTTAATGTATTTATTGATTACTTTGCCATTGATTAACAATGGCTTGTTGTTCCTGCGCTCTGTCCAGCGGAGCGCCGCTAATAATTTGGTCTATTACAGCATCAAGTTGTTGTTGATTTGATGCTGTTTGATAGCTACCACTGTCTGGCGAACCTTGTTCTGAATGTTTAGCTTTTATATGCCAACCATTGGTTTGTTTGCAGGCGATGTTGGTACTGCTAATTTCAGCTTCAGACAATTGGTATTGACGGCACAATTCGCCATTTTGAGTAGCAAAACTAAGCTGCGGTTTAACTGCTAATCCATTTGTCGTCAAGGTTGTCTGTCCACTCATAGTGGAATCTAATATACTGGCAATATCAGCAGAAACACTTGATTCAAAAGTTGGCTGGTTGATGGTTAAAACGCCAACAGCTAAAATTAAAGCTACTCCTGCTGCTAATGAATAAGGTAGTTTGATGCTCGGTTTACGCTTTTTTTGAGCTGATATCTGTACCACATTGTTTTTTATTGCGTCGTTGGTCTTATCATTTCCTGCATCAATTTTCCGGGCAAGTTCAACCAATTTTGAAGGCACTGGGGTTTGATCAATTTGCTGTGCATTTTCAACAACCCACTGATCAACTTGTGATATCTCTGCCAAGCGCATTACTAATTCATCATCATTTTCAAGGGCCTTACGCACCTGCTCCATTTCTTCTGCCAGCAACTCTGCATCTAAAAATGCGCTCAACATCTCATCAGTAATGTTCATGCTTTTTCTCCATGTGACAGTGGATTCACCATATTCAGCAAAGTCATTCTAGCCCTGGATAAGCGACTCATAACAGTACCGACTGGAACTTCCATGGTGGCAGCAACATCCTTATATGACATGCCTTGCAATGCCACTAACGACAAGATTGAACGCTGGTCACTTGGTAGTGAATCCATAGCTTGGTTCACTTGGGTTAACAGTGCCTGCGCTTCATGCTGAGGCTCTTGTTCTTTTGATACTTGCTCTTGTAACTCTGGAGAGTGCGTCGCATTTAGTCGCACCTTGCGTGAACGATATTCATCGATCCATACATTGCGGCACACTTTGAACGCCCATTTGAGGATCTCGACATCCTCTGGCACGCCTTTTTTTAGAATTTTTTCGAAAGTAGCTTGCACTAAATCATCTGCATCAGTTGGGCTACCAGTCAACGAAAACGCAAATCGCCTTAGCATAGGTATGATTTTTTCGAAGGTGTCAGTCATGGTTTTTACTCTTTTCTCTGTATCTTTATTGAGTTAACGAATGAACTAAAATTTTATTCCAAATAAAATGAAATTTATTTTTAGCTGAAACGTTTACTAATCAAGTTTAGTATTAACACAAGAGGTAAACATGACGCGAATCAAAATAACGATATTCAGTTTGTTGGCATTTAGTCAGGTGTCTTCGGCACAAATAATTAATACCCAAGGCATTACTAAGCAAGTTGAAAATATTGAAAAAACAGTCGACCGATTAGAGCAAAAAATAATCGTTGAAGAAGTAAAAGAGCCCTTTGCGCTCAGTGAGATGCCAGCGTTAGAAAACTTAATAACAGAACCCTTAACAACATTACCGAAAACTTTAGCGATAGGCGCTGACCTTAGCAACCCAGCTTTTGTAGAAGTCAAATTGGATGATGGATGGAGAGCGGTCCAAAACCAATGGATGATATTAGCAGATGAACAAACCAAACAGACTTTAACTGGTTTAGGCGCTGTGATTAATTCGGATTCAACATATTCAGGATTAGGATTGTCTATTTTGCGATTTACAATTCCGTCCCATTTAGACTCACAATCCGCATTAGCTAAACATTTAACCCAAGAAGCATTTGCAACCTTAGATAGAAATCATATTTATACGGCGCAATCCCAGACACCGCAAACCGCTTTTGATACGGCACACAAGCCAATAAACCAATCATTGTGTACTACGACTGCACGAATCGGCATGATCGACAGCGCAGTCGCTCGAACGCACCCTGCGTTTGCAAAAGCGAAGATCACTGCGAAGTCTTTTTTAACCAAGAACTTAAATTCTCCCGCACTGCACGGCACAGCTGTCGCAGGGGTGTTGATAGGAGAATTCAACACGCTGATCCCATTATTACCGCAAGCACATTTATACTCTGCAGAAGTGTTTTATCGGCAATCCGACTACTCCCAGGGTGCGACATTAAGCGCCATGATTGATGCATTAAACTGGTTAGTAGAGGAAAAGGTTACAGTAATCAACATGAGTTTGGCTGGCCCAGATAACCGAATTTTAAATCGAATGATTACAGCCGCTATCCAGCAAGGAACGATTATCGTTGCTGCTGCCGGAAATGAAGGACCTGCTGCCCAAGCAGTTTATCCAGCAGGATATGATGAAGTCATAGCAGTGAGTGCGTTCGACAATAATTTAAAACCATATCGCTGGTCGAATCGAGGCGATTATATAGATTATTCCGCGTTGGGTGTAAACGTGATTACTGCTCAGGCGATGGGGGGCTTAAGCAAAGAATCGGGCACATCCATGGCTGCGCCAGTGGTGTCAGCAGCGATTGCATGTTTGCTGGAAAACTCGAAAAATATGAAACAGAGTTATCGCGACGCTGTTTTAGCGTCCCTATCAGACCAAGCGATTGACTTAGGTCCAAAAGGGAGAGATCCAATATATGGTATTGGCGCTATTCAAGGTATCGGAAGTAAAAGGCAAGTAAACGAATAACGGTTAAAACACCTTTAGAAGGTATAGTTTAAGCCTAAACTAGCGATATTTTGCTGATAGGTTAGGCTCTCAACTTTAGATTTATAATCTCCACGCTGAACTTCAGTCACAACAGACAAGTTATCGAATATATTTAGCACCCAATCAGCCTGTATCACCTGTCTGTTTTCGTCTCTTTGAATATTGTAACTAGCTTGCAAGTCTGACACCTCAACTGACTCATAATCTTTATATTGGTATCGCCATCCTATTCCCACCTTAGAGGCCAGGCCAAACATATCGAACTTATGAGTTAGTTTAGTATTTAACCCCGCCGCCCAATAATTAAACTGATTATCGTGCGCATTTTCTATTTCACCGCTAAGTCCGATCATGAGCATAGTATTGGCATTATTCAAAAAGTGAAATAGGTCGGCGGATGCTCCAAAACCATTGGCATCTCTTTCATATAATTGAGTAAATGACTTATTTTTAAATTTTAGGCTAGTACGCAAGAAAGTCTCAGGTTGAATAAATGTTCCTAAATAAACGCTCATTTGTTGGAAATCTAAAAAAGTGCCTGTTTCGAGACGCGCTTTGGCGCCATCAAAACGCAGCCCAAACTCACGTTGAGTAAACTTGTAGCTGCCATCAAGGCTAAACTGATGTAGCTCCAAGTCATATTGTGAATATTGGTTATAGCGTTGCTGACTGTAAGCGTAACGACTTGTTACTTGCGCTTTGTCATTTATCTTCCATTTACCTTGTAGCATTGCATTTAGTTTTTGCCCACTGTCACTTTGAGTAGATACATCATCCAACTCGTCTACACTTAGGGCTGAATTGTAGATTGCGCTAGCATCAGCTTTACCACTAAACGTAAAGGCAGATTGCGTATCCGCCCAAGTAAAAAAGCTGGTTGCACACGCGAATATACAGGTAATATTGCCAATTCGTAATTTCATTTTTGACCACCAATAATACTTAAATCACGCCAACGAGTAGTTGACGTAATCTTGCAGGTTTAAAGAAGGTTAAATACCTAGGTCTAAGTCATTAGTAATGGTATTAGCCACCTCTATTGCAGATGCTGTGGCTACTTCATTATTGATTTGGTCAGTCACCAAAGTACTAATTTGGTTGTTTACGTTTTGTGAAATGGAACTTTGAGCATTGCTAGTGATTGTTTCTGCAATCGTTGTGTTGACAGATTGCCCTATCACTTGAGACGCTTGGGAGGCAACATCAAGCATTGCGACTTGTGATAAATTAGCCCCAATGTTGTTGGTTAACTCAGAAGCACTGTTAAGTGATGGTGCTTTATCTATAGTTGATAACGAATTCAATTCAGATACTAGCGACGGAGTTGACTGCAACGCCAAATCATCGCTCGTTGTCTCTTGAATTTGATCATTTCCGTCTACAGAATCAGGGCTTTCTAGGTTAGTCACGCTCAAAACCGTTAGTTTTGACACTGCCGCTAAAGAATTATTTACAGTCACCGCACTAGAATTCCCCACATTGGTGCTGAACTCATCGACGGTATTTGTTAAAACACCATTCAGATTTGCAGTTTGAGTGGCAGCCATTTCCGAACTATCTTGTGTAGTAGACTCGGCTTGCTCTTGTTCAGGCGTCGTATCGGCATTTGCCTGAACATCAGCATTAGATTGAGCAGAAGAGTCAGAATTGGCAGAGATATCCGTTGAAGCATCTTGACTATTTGCTTGCTGAGAAATTTGTGTTTGATTGGATAACTGAATGTCTTGGCTTATTTGTAGATCGGCTGCCATAGCGGCACTACTTGCCTGTGCTATTCCAGCAATTACCATTAAGTTTACAATTTTGTTTAGCTTAGTCATCTTCGTTTCCTCATGTTTATATTAATGACACTTGGATAACGAATGAAAAACGAATTTATTCCCCAATAAAAAAATTTGTTTTAACTAAGCCACAAAATAGTCAGATTAAATGTGCTCTAAACCTACTAAGACACCAACACCGATTAACGCTATCAATGACCAGATAGTAGTTTTACCACTGACTTTTTCCCCCAGTATTTTAGCCACCACCAAGGATAAAATGACGCTCATGGCAAATAAAGTTTGTACCACCGCGGCTTTGGTATAGGTAAAGGCAACCATTTGTAAATATAACGCGGCAAAGGTACCAATCACGGTTGCACCACTAAAAAATAGCCAAGTACGTTTAAGGTTGTCAGTGGTGGGTAACCATTTTTGTTTGGTTACTAGCATTAAAATGACAATAATAGCTAAACCACCAAGCAAACGAATTTGGCTGGCATTAAATGCGTCAATGCCAGTTGAGGTAAGAATATCTCGACTGACTACCGCACCAACCGCTTGGCACAAAGCGGCAAGACCGGCGTAGACATAGCCACTTAATTCAAACTTATCAAAACTTGATCGTTTTTGAATCTTAATGATCATGTCCACTGAAAATAAAACTAAGGCGATTCCGCACCATTGTTGCCAAGTTAACCACTCGGCGATCCAAGCCATAGCAAGTAACGCGGTAAAAATAGGAGCGAGAGTTTCTGCAACCAAAATAGATTGGCTATCACCGATTTTGTTTAACGCTTGGAAAAAGAATGTATCTCCCAATCCTATGCCGATCACTCCACTGAACAATAGCCATAACATGGTATTGGTTGATACTGAAACTTGAGGAAGAAAAAACTGGGTGATAACTAGCAGGATGCCAATTGCTGCCAAGCCTTTCCATAAATTGAGCGCCAAAGGCGAAAAGTTTTTGCCTAAAATTCGAAACATTCGTGCTGCGACAGCCCAGCACAACGCAGTGCTTAGAGCAGCAATTTCACCTACCATCATATTTTTTGGGTACTTCTAATTGAATTATTTATTGTGACGTGAATTCTCGAATCTGCTTACGCAAAGTATCGCGCAGTTCCTCAAGATCTTTATTTAACCACATTTCTTGCGGCACTTGTTGCCACAATCTTTGTAATTTTTCTAAATGATCTTGGAAACTATAATATTCCAGTGCGGCAATCAACATTTGTGGTTTTAAAATTTCATCTGATTGCATCACTTCGAAATCGACTTGTTCACCGACCAAAGTCGCTAAACGTACCTTCCATTTAATCGCATCCTCTTGATTGGCGTTAATAATTACCGAACTAGCAGATTCAAGCCCTTTCTGATTAGCATTCCCATGATGGAACCTGGCGAGCCAATATTGACGCTCGAAAAACGCATCTTGCCACTGACTCATTAAGCCTGCAGCAGTATCACCAACTTTCCCAAAGCTGGCGCTAAATAACTTTCTAGCCTGTTCAGAATTTCCCGACAGCATTGCCATCTGCGCTAAACTGGCATCACTAAAGGCATCTAAATATCGCCATTGAATATCCGCATTCTGAGCACGCATCCCACGAGCACAGGCAACCTTCAATTCACTCAATGCAGAATCTGCCTGTTTATATTGACCAACGAGAATGTGTTCATTCGCTAATTTCCACAATGAATATGCTGCAGCCATTTGGTTTGCTGGGGAGTCTTCTTTTTTAATAATTAACGATCTTAGTCTTTGTTCTCCCTTGTTCATTTCTAGCGATTCAGCAATTTTCAATTCTGAATAATACTTATTTGCCAACCAAGTATATGCGCTGGCGGCTTCCAATAAGTCGCTAATATTGGCAGCAGATCTGCCTTTTTCGGTAAACTTAACCGCCTCAAAAAAGCTCTGTGTCGCGCTTTCTAACTGCCCTCGTTGGGCTGCAATTTTGGCTAAATTGGAATATGCTCTAGAAAGTTCGATCTTGGCTATTGGGCTATCAGGTTGTAATTCAACTAAATCATGGGCATTGGTCTGGTAAAATAGGAAGTACTGTTCAGCCTTTTGGATATCTCCCGCGCGCAGATGAGTCATAGCAATCCAATAATTTGCATGAGCTAATTCCAACACATAAGTAAAGCCATTTGGATGGATCTCGACAAGCTCAGTATCCAATTCTAGCGTTTTGTTAAAAGCGTCAAGAGCACCCGCAAACTGTCGATTTTCCAAGTAAACTTTACCTAATTGGAAAAACGTTTGACTGCGACTCAATTTGGCAGCAGTAGAATCATCTGAAGGTGATACAGTACTTAGATATTCCAGTGAACGCTCTGAACTTTCTTGGATTAAATCCAACCGTCCAATCGCCTCTAATTTGGTGCTTTCATCAATCAGAAATTCAATTAATTCGTGGCTTTCAATCAGTTTCGATTCCGCTATTTTCTGATTTACTTTTGCATCATAGGCATTTTTAATCATAAATCCAAACAGCATTAACAGCAGCACTACAAAGCCAAAACCTACTCGATACTTAAGGCTCGCACGCTTAACTGACGCATGAATCATTGCTCGTAACGTCGAACTTATGGAGCCACTTTGCTTAAGAATGAGTTTTCCTTCATCCAAAGCTTTACCGGGTGCGAGTAAATATGCTGAAGGTCGCGTGGCACTTTTCCACTCAGCAGCTTGCGCTTCTAACTTGTTTTTTAATTCGAGCGTTTTTTGATGATGGTCTAAAGCTTCACTAAGTCTAGGCCAATTAGCAAATAGACAATCATGTACCAAGCAAATGTAATTGTTGCCATCAATTCCCTGCACAGACTTCATAATGCCTATCGCCTCAAACGCATCAATTAACTCTTTGGCATTGTGGCTTTTATATAAATCGTCAGCTTTAACCCAAACTCTCTCATAATGGCCTTTATAATTTAATTCAGCCAGGCGACTAACGGTGCGGTTAAAATGCTTTTTACAAGAGCGATCCAAGCTTTCGTAAGTTTGTTCGGTAATTTTAGCAATCGCCCGTTCTAGCCCCCCCAAATTACGATAGGTTGAGTAATTAATCAGTCCATTTTGCGAACGATTTTGATGTAAGTGAAATAAAACGAATTGCAGCAAAGGTAAGCTGTCAGGAAACTCAAACGCCCGTTGGGCTATGTATTCATCAAGGCTAACCAACTCTCCATTTGCCTGTTCAAATTTTAGATGCTTAGCAGTCCCTGGGAATACCATTTTTTTAAGTTGGTTTAATGTCGGAGGCAACACATCTAGCTGTCCACCATTTTGCTTTAAACGCAGCAATGCTGGATAGTCAGATAAGGTATGATAAAAATCACTGCGCAATGTAGCCACAACGAGTATGCCACAGTGGATGACCAAACCAGCCAAAATATCGGTGAAATAACGTCGCTCAGTGTAACCCAAGGAGTCGGTTAAAAATAAACGCTCAAGCTGCACAATACCAATTGCCAGTTTCTTATCAGCAGGCCAAGACTCCATTTTCTGCTTCATCATCTGCAAAAATTTGTCAGGTTGCTGTTTGCACATTTTAACTAAAGAATTGAGTTCTTGATTGGCGACAAAATCTTGCTCAGAAATGTCTGACAAAGCTAAAATTAGAGAGCGAAAAGGATCAATACTTAAGTTACAAGGCGTGATAATAGTTGAACGAAAGCTTATATTTTGTTCCCCAAACTGCAATTCATCTAATTTAGGGAAGATACCGGCCTGTAAAAGACTTGATTTACCAGCGCCACTTTTACCTAACAACAACAAAAATGGTTGGGATGACAGCGCTTTGTGTTGGAGCTTTGACAACGCCTGTTGAACTACATCTTCTCTTCCTTGAAAATTATCAGTATGACTAATCTCAAACGCATTTAATCCAACAAAAGGATTATCATTGTTACGGTTTTCTGATTCCAAAATCGACATCCTAATCTAGCAGTATTTTTGTAGCTTGATGCTGGCGTGCATGCTTAGCTAAAATTCACTTTACGGCAGTGCCCAAAGTTCCCTAATTCCGTCAAAGGTTAACATTACCTATTAGGCTATTCGCCTAATTTAGACAAAAACAATGTCTTGTATGTTAAAAACCCAAGTTAGCATTTATTGTTTATTTTATCATCATTAAATTAACACACTAGCAGGCTGAATTTTGGATGATAAGTCACTCATTTAACCTTGCTTAACTCAACTCAAAAAAAATTGACTGCGCTGATATGTTGGGCTGAGCTACACTATCATTTTGTAGGCTATTATTTGAATAAACAACAAAAACTTCACTCCACACTTTATCGTCATCTCGAAAATAAACGCGAATATTTATTGAGTGCAGATCTAAAACAATAAAACTTCGCCCTAACTCGCCCAAGTTACATTTTTCCTAAAAACGCTATTCATAAAAAATATTTTTTAATATTTCCTGCATCCCCTTAACCCTATTTCTAATTTTGATTCGTTTAGTTATTAAATCCATCAAATAGCAGGAACACAAATGCAAAATATTATGCTACATCCCTATCATCACTCTGGTTTTAAAATATCTGGTTTTATTGGTTCTGCAGCCATCATTACTTTCGGCTTATTTGTGATAATGCAAAAACTAACAGCACAAAATGCAGATTACATAACACCGCCGACAGCTGGGGTATTTGTCGATCCTGTATTTAACACCCAAGACAGTAAATCAATAGAAAGAACAAAAATTAAACCCATTGAACCTCCTAAGTTAATGCCGCAAACAATACAACCAAAGGAGGTGTTTGAGCCTAATGATAGCAACTTAACCGCCAACTTTACGGTTGAGGTCCCTACTCAAGAAATCGCCGCAGAAAATCAATTTTTAACGATTCAAGATGCGGAAACTACGCCTATGGTGCGTATTTCACCGAAATATCCTGCCGATGCAGCCAGAGACGGGATTCAAGGTTGGGTGAAACTGCAATTTAGTATTGATGCCAGTGGATCTGTGCAAAACATACAAATCATCGATGCTAACCCCAAACGGACATTTGATCGTGAAGCGCGAAAAGCGTTAAAAAAATGGAAGTACAGACCCCAAATAAAAGATGGTAAACCCATCGAGCAGACAGGATTAGAAGTTGTGTTAGACTTTAAATTAGAAAGCTAACTATTTTCACTGCCATAAAGGAAGTTGAGTGAGTATAACTTTAGCGATTAAATCTTTGTTCTCAATTAGTCATTCTAACGAATGGCTAATTGTCCGGTTTGCACAAAGTGGCGATAAAAAACTATTTGAACAACTTTACGATAACTGTGCGAATGACCTTTACCATTTTTTAGTTACCCAATCTGATATGCATTTAGCCAAAGATATCAGTCAGAGAACTTGGTTAAAGGTGTTTGAAAGGCCACATTTATACAAAGAATCGGGGCGATTCAATGCTTGGCTATTTACAGTTGCCAGAAATTTATTGATTGATGAATTTAGGCGCAGCACACGATGTGAACCATTAACCGGCGCTCCTCTGGATCAGCTAAAAACGTCCTTTGAATTTGCTGATCCCATTGAAACTATTTTTGACAAGGTCTTAATGTCTTTACCATTTGAGCAACGAGAAGGATTCTGCTTACAACAAGAAGGATTCGGTCTACAAGAAATTGCCGATATTACCGGTTGTGGTGTAGAGACAGTAAAAAGTCGGATTAGATACGCGAAGAATTCACTTCGTGAACAATTAGAGAAATACCATGACTAAGTCCCATGAACACGATCAAGGGTCGTCAAAACAAACAGAACATTTTGAAACTCGGATATCTGAGCTATATCAACAACGTAAAACCAAGGTTCAAACGACGGGCAGCATGAAGCGTCAGTTGATGCAAAGCACCGAATCAAAATCCAAGCTATATACTTGGTTCCACCACTTTCAGCGCGCGACTTTTGCAACAGGCACAATCTTATTGTTAGGTCTAGTCGCATGGCAATCTTATGAATTACGCCAATCACCAGAGACTTTGCGCTATACGTCAGTAGAAATACACAATATTGATGACCAACAATCCCAAGATTACAGTCAAATTAGCCAACGTTACCAACAACATTATCAAGATTACTTACAGCAAAAAGCGTTACTGGCAAGTCACCATCAAAAGTCGGCAATTCTAAGCCAATTCGAAAATGGCTGGGAATTAAGAACCTGTGATAACGAGCTAGTTAAAATATCCAAGCAACTGATTGAAACTTTGCAACAAATGAACCTTATAAATGGCAATTTCAAAAGCGGTGACAGTGTGGAAATAGCATTTAACGTTTCTGGCTTAATTGTGGGTATTCACGCCAACAAAACCTTACTGAAGTGCTAGCTCTATGTCATCACCTCAAATCATCATCTCAGGGGTTGTGGTTCAAGGGCACCAAGTAGCTTCAGGCAAAGGTGCAGGCTCGCCCTATCCTGCTGGCACAATTGAAATGCAGAGACCCTTTTTCAAACACTTGGGATTAGATATTAGTGAGTGTTTTGATGGAACCTTGAATGTGCAACTTCCGGTTTGTGCATTTCGTATTCTAAAACCCACTTTTTGTTTCGAAAACCTTCATTGGGCAAAAGGATTCAATCAAGAAACCTTCTCTTTGGTCAAATGCCAAATTAAGTTTCAAGCTCAGCAATTTGATGCTTGGGTCTACTATCCTCACCCCGAGACCAAAACCCAGCACTTTCAACAGCAAAATATAATCGAAATATTAGCGCCACCTATCGTTAATATTCATTATGGCGATAACGTGACCTTGATGTTTAATTCAGACACAATTGAGTTTGATGAAAGTTGAACTATGTGTTGGCGATACTTACCAGCATTGTGTAAATGTTAATTTAGAAATAAGCAACTAAGACTAATTGAATCGGTAATGTTTAAATTGCTCCCAAACGGCTTGAGCAACAGGCCCTAACAACTCTGATTTGTTTTTCATAATATGGTATCTCGCTAGCATTTCGTTTTTAACATCAGTTAATTTAAGTAAAGCCAATGTTCCATTTTGAATACCTTGCGCTGCTAAGTAATCGGGTATTTTCCCCCACCCCATAGCACTTTCTATCAACATTTTTTTAGTTTGATAATCATTCACATACCACCTTCTTTGACCGTCTTGCACGCCCCATTCAGTATCTTTGAATCCACTCCCTGAATCCTGCACAACAATCTGATATTCATGTAAAAGTTCGCGGCGACTTTGTAAATTAGGATGCCGTTTAATTAATCGAGGTGATGCTACATTGACCAGTGCACCATTCGTTAAGAAGTGCTCTTCAATTTCTGAATCTTTATGTAAAACCTCTTGATACGGGGTTATGCACAGTATTGCTTTTTTGTTTTTTATCGCTTCAAACGCCCCCGTTAAGTATTCTTGTTTGATAATGATTTGCGTGTTGGGGAACTGGTTTTGTACGTTTTCTAATAATGGCAGAATCAGTTTTAAATTAAATGATGCCTCAATTGCTAGGGTAATGCTGGTTTCATTTCCCAGCACCATGTATTTAGCAGTTTGTTGCAACGCATTTGCTTCATCCAAAAGACTGGTTGCTTTTTGATATAAAACATTCCCTACTTCAGTTAATTCTAAGCGATAACCCGAACGATTAAACAAACTTAAATTGAAAGAACTTTCAAGTTGTCGAATGCTTTGACTAATTGCTGGTTGGGTTTTATTTAAGTGCGCACTAGCCAGACTTAAAGATCCCAGCCGAGCGACAGTAACGAACATAGTTAGTTGATCAAGTTTCATATTCACACTCTAAAACATAAATCATTAGTTTATAACTTCATTAAAAACATTCAATATTTATTAAGTAGCTATTCGATTATTCTTAATTCATTAACTAAGCAGTTGTTTAGATAACCTCAAAAAATAGGAATTGAATTATGAAAAAAGTTACAAAATTTACGATGCTGGTATCAGTTGGTTTAGCTTCTTTTGCCTTTGCAGCGGCTGGATTGGCTAAATTGGCTGGAGTTGAACAATTGCACTTATCCTTCGCAGCAATGGGGTTACCTATCTGGTTCGGTTATTTTATTGGTGCAAGTGAATTAGTAGGGGCTATTGGGATCTGGTTTAAAAAGCTAAGTGTTTACGCTGCAAGTGGTTTGCTAGTTATTATGCTTGGGGCAATTTATTTTCACGTGGTTTATGATGCGGTTGCCAATGCTATTCCCGCAATTGTTTTATCATTATTATTGGTCACTATCATAATTAATCGCAAACAAGAGCTTTCTGAATAGAACGGCTAGAGCATGAAAGACTTTACTATTGCGTCTGACGTTCATGTTTTTCACAGAGGCGGTCTAATCCCGCTTCTTCATGATATCGATCTGCAGCGCTTAATCGAGTTTGTATAGCAAGTTTCTCACTTTGAAAAGAACCGTCATATTAGTGCACACAGGTAGCCAAAATCGCCTATATTTGCTCAACATCCAATCCTAAAATGATTTTCGGTATGCAATTTTTTCTCTTGAATTTAACGATCTCAACACCCAGTTTCCTTAGCCAACGCTTGAAGCCAAACAATCAAAGATCTATCAAAAATTAAAAATATTGACTGCAATTTTTCGCCATTGCATTTCTGACTAGCTGCTAATTTTACCATTGTGCAAGTTTTGCGGTTCAAACTGAAAGACCACATTTCCGTCAACTTTACTGTTTTCGTTGAGGTTATTTTTGTAATCGATAATTGACAACAAATGACGAATCACATTTATTCTGGCTTGTTTTTTATCATCAGCACTCACCACATACCAAGGTGTAGTGTCACTATGGCTGCGATTAAGCATTTCATTACGCGCTTCGCTATACTCGTCCCATTTGGCAACCGCAACTTCGTCAATGGGGCTGATTTTCCATTGTTTTAGCGGATTTGTATGTCTGTCGTCTAATCTGGCAATTTGCTCTTGTTTAGATATATCCAAATAATATTTAACAATGTGAATCCCCGACTCTATCAACATGCGTTCAAACTGAATAACTGTCTGCATAAAATGTTGATACTCAGCTTCGCTACAGAACCCCATTACCCGCTCAACCCCAGCTCGGTTGTACCAACTTCGATTCATCAAAACCATTTCTTGAGCACAAGGAAGATGACTCACGTAGCGCTGAAAGTACCATGAATTTACTTCGCGATCTGACGGTTTTCCCAGGGCAACTACTCGAGTGTCTCGTGGGCTCAAATGCTCTGTAATTCGTTTAATAATTCCGTCTTTTCCAGCAGAGTCTCTACCTTCAAAAATAACCAAAAGCCGCAAATTATTGTTGATAATATGATTCTGAAGTTTGACTAATTGAATCTGAAGATCACGCAGAATACTTTTATATTCTTTATGTTTCATCGATGAGGAACTCATTATAATTTTCACCTTTTTATAATTGCTAGGTTATATATAGCCGACTATTTTCAAATTGAGACCATTAGATTTTGTTTGGTTTTAAAATAAAGGGGATAAACATGCAATACGATAACCCTGTTAACCACAAGTCACAACTGACTGAAAATATCTCGGTTAACTATACCTTTTTAAATCTCAATGAGCATAGAATCTCCTTGCCAAAATACCTAGCGAATTTGACTTAGTACTATTCCTCGATGTTATAGTTTAATCATAGGTTAACAAACATAATTAGCCTAGATGTAAATGGCTTTTAACTGTTAGTAATAATGGAATAGAAAAAATAGGGATATAAAATGAAGTATCAAAGTCTACAAAAGTGCTTTTTTCTAATTGCGCTAGTAGTGCTGGGCGGATGCGCGTCTAAGCCGTAAGCAGTTATCGATGGCACCCGAAGCCAAGCATCTGATTTGGACAACTATGACGTTACCATTGTCTCAATTGATGGAAAAATGGAAGTCGGCACACAGGTTAAAAACGTCAAACCTGGATTTCACTATATCAACTTAGCCACTACTAAAAATGTCAGGAGCAAAGTAACAGAGCTGCGTATGTTACCTTTGGATGCGAAGGAATGTATGAGATATGTGGTTACCGCGCAACACAGTAATAGTATAGCCGACGAATGGGAAGTAAAAGTGCTCAGGGAAGAACCAATATTATCTTGCACACCAAGTGAAAAAACCGAAAAAGTAGACGCACTTCCTACCTATTTAGCCCCTAAACTAGCAACTGTATGTATCGATAAAAACTCGCTAAACCAGACTATCAGCCCCGTTGATTTATACCCTTCAATTAAACAGTGCATTATCGATGGTGAAGACGAGCTCGCAATTTACAATTATGTACTAGCCAGTGCTTACGGAATTTATGATTCTAAGAGAGTTGTTGATGCAACTGCACATCAGGCGATTAATATTATTCAGAAACACTCAATCTGGTCACTCACAGCCCTTGAACAAGATAAGTTTCAACAAAAACTTACGGCGTTTATTGAATCCCCAGAGTCAATGCAGGCAGCTTGCGACTTCATACAAAACCTTGGAAAACCCCAGTACATTCCAGATTATATGATAGAGCATGGTGTTAAAAAACTCACTGAAGAAAACCCAGATGGACTGGCTAATAATTTTTCAGAAGAGTCAAATTGGTCATCAATATTAGCGACTCAACTCAAATGTAAAATATAAAATATAAAATAGAGCCAATTCTGGACACAAATATCTTGTTGACTGTCAATCACTGGATGCACCATAAGGCACGATGGCAGTGTATGAAGGGAATCCAAGGTTAAAAAGTCAATGCCAGCAACCTAAACGCTGTTTCCCGTGCCTAATGATGTGTCAGTAAAATCTAGCAAAAAACTGCCATTTTAACCTGCGCAGCCAATGTGATTACTTGCTAGGTCGCAGGTTAAATCCCAGTCAACAAAAGCAGTGGAAGTATATTGTGTGTCTCACCTAGGCACGGCGAACAGTACGGCATTGTTTTGAGGCAAAACGTCATTCGCGTTTTCATAATCGAAAACACCATAGTCGTTAATGTGTCTTCAAATATGAAACGAAAACTAAAAAACCGCTTTTTGCATATTTTCTGTGCAAACTCGCTTTTAATCGATATTTTTATGGATTTTTCGCAAAATAATCCATTATTTCAGCTCTGCTGAGTTCTTTAGTCTGATTAGAAAAACAATAATAATTCGGACGTTGATCACTGAAATACTGCATATCCATTTCTAACCCATCGAGTTGGTGAAAGATGCCAATTGGCATATTGTAATCACCAGTTTGACTGAATTTAAAAAACAAATGGGTACCACATTCAGCGCAAAAGCCACGGGAAGCCCAGGTTGATGATTGATACATTTTTACCTTATCAAGCCCTTCTATAGTGACATTTTTACCACACTGCACCGCAAAAAAAGGTCCTCCGCCCCAGCCTCTGCATGAATCACAATGACATACTGTAAACTTCGGATTAATTTCATTTGCGGTAATTGTCACCGCTTTACAAAGACAACTTGCTGTTGAGCTTAACATGCTGGCATATCCTGATTGTTTATTTGGAATAACCTGAATTATCACCAAAAAGCCCTTTGAACATTGATTGTGCAGAGTTTAGATGCTGTATCAGTATCTAACAAGCAATTCCTAAAAGCTTAATAAACAGACTAAGGTGCATTGCGCTGGGAAGGGTTTGTTTTAAAGTCCTTCACCATATTGTGAGGGTCAATTTGAGCTCGATGCAGATTGGCCGCTTCTGCCCACCAAATTAATTGATTGAAGGTGCGAGCAAAGTAATTAAACCATGATTCTTGGTCTTCGCCGATTTGTGGCGAACCATCCTCAGAGAATACGTCTTGCGCTTTGGGCACATGAATCATAGCCGAAACAGGCAGGCAACCTAATTCAGCAAGAAAAGTGCGCATTCCCACTGCTGCGCGCATACCTCCCCATTGCCCGGCAGAATAGGTGACTATTGCACTGGGTTTATAGGAAAATATAGAGCTACCAAAGTGGTTTAGCAGGTTGGCCAATGCCGGACTCATAGAATGATTATATTCAGGGCTTATCATGATGTAACCATCACTTGATTGAATTTTGTCGGCTAACTGATTGAGCTCAGTAGGCGCTTGGCTTCTAGAATAAGCAAAGTGCGGCTTGAAAACAGGCTGCAACGGGTAATCCAGTGCATCCACCAGCTCAAATGTATGCGCCGCGTAGCGATGGTTTAAACATGCTATGCAGGCTTTACATACTCGCTCGCCAAGACGCGCAGGTTTAGGGGGAGTACTATTACGCACAGTCCCCAAAAAAACCAAAAACTTCATACATTAAACTCCAATAAAAAAGACGCAAAGTGAATTAACTCTGCGCCTTTTTTGCTTCTCTACTATTCGTCGCCGTATACGATTTCACACTCAATACTGGTACTACAGGAAATCGAATTACGAATGAGGCATTTTTCATCTGATTTAATCAGTAATCTTTCTGCATTATCTTTGTTTTCGGTGCTTGGAATAACCAGTCTGACTTTTGATTTGACTTTAGTGAACTGAATTTTGCCATCAAGCTTGTCTAACTCACCCTCTGATGAACATTCAATCGAATGCCACTCTAACTTCGCTACTCTAGCTATCGCACGAAATGATAAAACAAAACAGTTTGCAATTGAGGCCATAAAAAGATCTTCTGGGGACCATTT
Source organism: Aliiglaciecola sp. NS0011-25 (assembly GCF_040370605.1). Classification (NCBI taxonomy): domain Bacteria; kingdom Pseudomonadati; phylum Pseudomonadota; class Gammaproteobacteria; order Alteromonadales; family Alteromonadaceae; genus Aliiglaciecola; species Aliiglaciecola sp. NS0011-25. Next base: position 5,455 of record NZ_BAABWR010000035.1, on the reverse strand, counting down.
ATCACCTGCTCCACCAAACTGTGAAGGTGGGGCTACGTCAATATTTGGCAAGTTTTCGCATTTCGCAGTTAAACTGCCAGATACATTGCCTTGAGCAATTACAGTATATTGATGGGGTAAATCTTTCATTCACATAATCTCCAAATTTTATCAAATAATGACCTGTGGCAGACGCAAACAGCGCTAACAACAGTTGTTAAATGTGTGCCTTATTTAGTTGCGACTGCCTGTATCACAGCCCCTTTACCAGTGTGGTATATCCCCTCGATAACGTCTCGTTCTATTTCTTGTAAGTGGCTGAAATTCAGCCTTCCGAGATCCGATAGCAACGACTCTTTAGTGGTCATTGAATCAATCGATTTTCCGCCTCCGGTCGCATGCTTTAACTGTTCGGGAGTATAAGCTTCTAGCAAAAACACACCACCAGCTTTGAGCCCATTAACCGCGTTTTTGTATACATGGCTGCGTAATTCGGTAGGCAATGGACAGAATATAGAAATAATGCCATCCCATATATCTTCACCAATATCGAACTTAGCTAAATCAGCATGAATAAGCTCTATTTCAACCCCTTTTTCTTTTGCCAACATTTCAGCCTTTTTCAAGCCTACTTCAGAGCCATCTACTGCCGTAACTGAATACCCTTTTTGAGCAAGAAATACCGCGTTACGGCCCTCTCCTTCAGCCAAACTCAAAACCCGACCTTGTGGAATAGCTTGATAATTTTCTGCTAAAAAGGTATTCGGCTCTTTGCCATAAGCATAGTCTTTGTCAGCGTATCTTTCATCCCACATTTAACACCTCTTTGATTCATATCAAACCAATAACAATAGTATCTCTAACATAATGCCGACGAGGCAGTTTTCTTAACGATGTTAGGCGCCTTTTAGTTTCGAACGTTCATTGTTCTTGATGATCTACGTTCATATCATCAGGAGGATCGCCGGATTCTTCACCCCGTTTAATTTGCTCGCGTTTTTGTTTATCTAGGCTTTCAGTTGCCGAAGGGGGAATTGGAAACAGCGAAATAAGAGGAAATATGGCTAAAAAAACAAAGGCGCCTTTAGAGTTTCTTTTTGCCCACTTAATAAGTTTGCTCAAAACAATGAAAAGCATAGGAAATATGAGCATCGCTGTTAGCCCAATAAGTTCCTTTCGATAGTTTCCTGCTTCACTGAGTATGTCCATTTACCAATCATTACAATGTATTCCAGATAAACTATAGATGGGTAGTAAAGAGTTAAAAATAAAGGGGGAAACGATAATTAACTCACCCCTTTTTTAAAAGCCAAAACCCTGTTGAATTTGACTTTCCGGCTCTGTTTCTTGAATAAGCTCAGGGCCTTGGTTGGCGACTTTATTGACTTGACTAGACACCGGATAATACTTGTAATCGTCTGCGTAAGGTAACCATGCTATCTCTTCGCTTTGACAAAGGTTTTGGTCAGCGTCAAACCATTGTTTAGCTAATTGTCTATCGAACATCAAAGGCATGGCGTGATGCAGAGGTTGTAACTCACCTTCTGAGGGACGGGTAATGATAGTAAATGAACCAGGGGCATCTTTTCTCGGTGACTCATATAAACCACCAAATAAAATCGGGTTACCGTCTTTACGACAGACAAAATAAGCTTGTTTATGCCCATTTTCTTGTCGCCATTCATAATAACCTAACGCTGGAACAATACAGCGTTGTCCGGTTTCCCACGCATGTCGAAATGAGGGCTTTTCACTTAGAGTTTTGAGCCGTGCATTGAAAGTAGAAAATTCAGTATTCGCAGTTTTCACCCAACTAGGTAACAACCCCCAGCGAAAGACCTCGCATCCATCTGGCGTCACAATGGGAGCCATTTGAGTGGGGGCTATATTAAAGCCCAATTCAGCCTGCGCTGGCCAGTCTGATAAAATATCTGCCCAACCGTGCATTGCCCCCACATGATTTGCGAATCTGCCACACATTAACTTTACTCTAGTGCTTAGTTGATCTTAACAAAAATTTAGTATGGCAAAAGGTAATCACAATTAACAGTATGTTGCTGAATACCAAGATTCCCTGTTTTAAAATGATAAATGTTGTTGTAATAATAAGTCACCCTGAGTGTCTTTGAGACTCAAGCTAACCTTAATTTCATCTTTTGCATCATTTGAGTTAGGCCATTGAATATCAATTTGCCCAAAGTTTGCGTCAATAAATGCTTGACCTTGTCGATGTTCATTGGGACTTATTTGATGCCAGCTTTCTGTCAAACCTGATGAAGTCAGCTCCCATATAGATTGTCCTTTTTCGGTTTTATCTACTGACAATTCCCCCCAATGTGTATCACCACTGATAGCGAACAAGTTCTTGATATTCAACTCATCTAGTAAGGCTAGCATGCGTTCACGCTCGTGCGGAAAATTAGCCCAGCTTTCCCAGCCAGTAAATTCAGAAATAAACTGGATACTAGACACTAAAATACGTAAATCAGCAGGCTGTTTTAATTGTTCTTCTAACCATTGCCACTGAGTTTCACCTAACATCATGCCCTTACCAGAAGGATCAGGCTCGTACGGGCCTAAGTTATTAGGTGATTTCATTTTTTCATATTGAGTTTTCGATACTGCATGAAGAGCACTGCGATTCCAACGCAAATCTAATAATATCACCTGTACTTGCTGTCCTAGCGGCCCGTATATATAGGCCGTATAAGCACCATCTTCTCGACTACGTCTTTGACTATTATCAGGCTCTTTAAAATAATCTAGCATAAGTTGTTTGGATGCTTGCTTTTGAGGATATTCCGCACCACCATCATTTACACCAAAATCATGATCATCCCAGATTCCCACCACTGGCGTCGTTTCTCTTAATTGTTTAAAGCCAGGAACATTAGCTTGTTTTTGGTATTTTTCCGCTAACACCTGCATATCTTCTGTATCACCGTAAATATTGTCGCCTAACAGCATAAACAGATCTGGCTTTTGTTGATTAATCGGTGCCCAAATAGGTTGTGGTTTATCTTGATGCACACAAGAACCAAATAAAATCTTGGTGATAGGTTTAGTCGTTGCTTGCTGGGCGAATACAAAACCATGAGAACTCAATAATAAAATCAAGCAAACAGCATAAATATTGATTTTCATTGCTGGTTTACCTCAATAGCTTTACCAATGTCATCATTAAATTGGTCTGGCTTTATATTTAACAAACGAAGGGCTGTAGCGGCAACTTGGTCCAAACTAAATCTTTGCGTGTTTTTTTGCTCTCCTAATGGATGATCGTTTGCCATCATTTGCTTTACGTCTGGCCCCATGGCAGCGAGCCAAATTTGGTTTGAACCCACTATCCCATTTTTGAACTCTGCTTCTGCATTAATATAACCCTTTACCGCTTCAGGGCTGCCATGGTGAGGCCAGCTTTTCAGTGTTTCACCACGCCCGTGATCAGTGGTAATAATGAGATTAGTCTTACCTGCATATTCCGGCATACTTTGTAGCTTCTGCCATAAATTTGCGATTAAGCTATCTGCACGATGCAGTGCATCCACATATTGCCAATAACTGCCATTGTGTGCAAAGTCATCTGTTTCACCTAAAGCCAAATACAACACTTTGGGTTTAAATTGTTCAACATATTCTTCTGCGAAACCCATTGTAAAAGCATCCAAGCGTACGTTATGCCATGGGCTAGGTATATTTTGTTGCAATTGATTTAGCCACTCGGTTCTTTCTGACAGATTTTGCCAGTCTGCAGATTCAAAACCAGCATTGATTGGCAATCCACTTCGTTGCCGATTAATGATTGCCGGAAATACATCCCAACTACCGAATACAGCAACCTTATGTTGATAAATTGGTTGTTGATTTAACCATTCCAAAAAAGTAACGTTTTTGTTGTTATTGGCTGCATTATCACGAATCGTTGGATCGGCTTTACCGGTTAATAGCTCGTTATATCCAGGGTATGAAAACCACATGGAATTGTTTACTGTCATGGCAGAATTAATATCTCGATTACCCAGCAATAGCCCACTATTTGCAATTTTCGACCAAAGAAACGGCATAAGCCTAGTTCTTTTTTCACTTGCAGAAGAACCGCCAAACTGTTCAAGTTGGCGCTGTTTAATAGCAGAGTTAATATTTGCGCTGTACAACTTAGGTTCATAACCTCGATACACATCTTGCCAGCGAACCCCATCGAGGGATATGAGTATAAGGTTTTCAGCACTACTGGCCAACGAACTTGCCAGTAAAGTAAACAAACATAAAATCATAGCCAATGCACGTTTCATTCAATTTCTCCATAAAAAAAGGGCTGCAAAAGCAGCCCAAAGACACAGGGTCACACATAAAGCATTTTAATTAAAATTTAACCATAGCGTTAAATGCAGCAGTACGAGGAGCTCCAATCCAAGCTGATTGACCAGAAATACCGCCTAAATAGCTTTCATCAAACATATTATTTACGGTAAGACGAAGCTCAATAGAATCAACACTTTCGCCCAAATCATCAATAATTACACCAGCAAAAAAATCAGATACTAAATAGGCATCTGCGACTTGCGTATTCGCCGCATCGATAAAACGGTCATCTACCCATTTCGTCGATAGCCCTGCGATATAATTATTTCTATTCCAATCAATTGAAATAACCGCCATATGTTCGGCAGAACCAAATACGGTATTTCCAACTGGGTAATCAATTGAACCATCAGTATATTCAGCGTCATTTTTAGTAAATGAACCGTAAACGCTTAAGTTGTCATTTACTTGAATATTGATACTAGCTTCAAGACCGCTAGAATCGATACCCCCAACGTTTACATATCCGCCATTGGTGCCGATTAAGAAATCAATTCCATCTGGTGAATCAGGTGCAATAAATGTCAATCTGTCTTCAAATTTAATTGAATAATAAGTCAAACTTGCAGTAACAATGTCGCCATTGTAACGAACACCTAAATCTAGATTTTCTGCCGTTTCAGGCGATATATCTGCTAACTGAGATGAATCAGCTTCAAGCACTGTGTCTTTAATGGCTGCAAAGTTTTCAGCATAGCCAGCAAATACTTCTAGACCGTCAAGACCGGTTTGGACCACTAAACCAGCGCTTAACAACAAATCGGAATCTGACGAAATACTGACGTTTTCTGTCTCACCAAAGTTGTCGGTCCGTTCTAAATCTACGTAAAATTGTTTAACACCAAAACGTGCGGTGAACATATCTGCCTCAAGGGTGTCTTCCAAAAACAACATGGTAGTTTCAACAGGGAAAGAACGGTCATATTGCACCCAATAAGGGGTATTATCGAACTCATAACCAACTCTAGAATCAATTATTTTGTGCCAATCTCGAGACTCGTTACGATCATAATCTTCATACCAAATCCCACCGCGAAGATTGTTCTGCATATCATTTATTTGCGCAATCCAAGAAAAATCAGCATTAAATCCAATACGCTCTTTTTCATAGTGA
>NZ_BAABWR010000034.1:0-36918 GCF_040370605.1 Aliiglaciecola sp. NS0011-25 | reverse complement strand
CACGCCATGGCGTGGGGCAACATATCGCGGGGTTAAAACACCCGCCTACAAGCCATGGAAAGGTTCAACAAGGCGCGGTTTGTAGCATGGCCTTCAGGCCATGGAATCCTTGCAAAACGCTGCGGGGCTAAAGCACCCGCCTACAGGATAGGGTGGATTATCTTTGTAGCATGGCCTTTAGGCCATGGCATCGCAAATCCGATAAGAGTCTGTAGCATGGCCTTCAGGCCATGGAATCCTTGCAAAACGCTACGGGGCTAAAGCACCCGCCTACAGGGTTGGGGGGATTATCTTTGTAGCATGGCCTTTAGGCCATGGGATGATTGCAAAAAGCTACGGGGCTAAAGCACCCGCCTACGGGGTAGGGGAGATTATCTTTGTAGCATGGTCTTCAGGCCATGGAATCCATGTAAAACGATGCGGGGCAAAAGCACCCGCCTACAGGGGAGGGGAGATTATCTTTTTGTAAGCCATAATTTATTCCGTGGGTAATTTTCGTCCTTTTCGCCAGCTAAGAGTACTTGACCAATTGTGTTGGGAAGTTATAGCCTTTAGGTTTTGCCGCTGTAAACTGTAGATGTCTAATTTTAATCGTTTGCTTGTTACACTTGAGATGCTTAGCCAAGACATTTTGGAAGAATTGAACTCGCCAGAAATTCAGCAAAACCAGCATATTTCGATTCAGTATTTAAAATTGATTACACAGTATTGGAAAACCTCCTTGAAGTTGGCGGAAAGTGCCACAGACTTGACTGAAAAAGGCTTTTCTTATGCCATCACAGAAAAGGGCATCTGCGAGCATCTAGTAAATAAAAAGATGTTATTGATACAAAATCGGTTATTGGAGTATGTGGTGGAGTATTACAACACCAGTATTCGAATTGAAAAACTTCGTGATGTGGACTTTTCCGAAAATGCAGACAAGCGATTTGATTTATTAACTACTCGTGCTGTGAAATATAGGTCTCAGTATAAAGTAGTAGCCAAAGCACTAGATCCTGTTGAGTATCAAAGACTAATAACAGGAATAGGGCTGGCTGCATTCGATTGGAGTTGGCAAACGGTAACTTCTCCTTAACTACCGAACAATGGTTAATTTCACTACTATTTGGGTAATGCTATTAATTTTATCACTTAAAATACCTATCCAATTTCCTAACATACTGAAAAATTGAGATTATTAATTCTGGTTCGTTTATTGCTGAAACATTTCAAATTGGTTAATTCGTAAGGCCTATTTAAGGCTAAAAATAATAATTGGAGCCAACCTATGTACAACGACGAAGATTTGAATCAGGCAGTGGAGGCCGGTATTTTTACCGACGACTCTGTCACTACATTCAAAACCCATATTGCTCATTTAAAAAATACCTCAATGGCTGATGAGGAGAACTTTCGATTAATTACTGGTTTTAACGATATTTTCGTGGTTATTGCCAGCGGGTTACTCTTGGCGTCAATCGCTTTTCTCGGATATCATCTTTCTCCTATGCTAGGGACGATCGGGGTTGCTATTGCATCATGGCTTTTAGCTGAATTTTTTGTGGTGAAGCGCAGAATGGCATTACCTGCAATTATGTTGTTGCTGACATTTTTAGGCGGCGTTTTTGCCACTCCCTTAGTGAACTACCAACAACCTTCTGAAATTCCATTCCTAGTTGCCGGTTTGCTTAGCGCCTTTGCCGCTGTGCTGCATTGGAAACGGTTTCGAGTGCCTATAACAGTCGCCGCTGGAGTTGCAGCACTGAGCAGCAGTATGATCGCTGTTATATTGGCAGTGTTCCCAAGCGCTGTTGGTTGGGTAAATGGTTTGTTGTTAGGTGTTGGTTTAGCTATTTTTGGTTTGGCCATGTATTGGGATGCCTCCGATCGCAACCGGCAAACCCGTTCATCTGATGTCGCATTTTGGTTGCATTTGGCCGCTGCGCCGCTAATCGTGCATCCTATATTTACTTCTTTAGGCGTATTGCAGGGTGTAGGCGGTGTGTCAGTTTCTTTGGTGGTGCTTGGGCTGTATGTTTTGCTAGCGGCAATATCTATTGCTGTCGATAGACGCGCTATTATGGTGTCTGCATTGGTCTATGTTATTTATGCGTTCTCTACATTATTAGAAACTTACGGAATGGTAAGTTATAGCTTTGCAATCACTGGTTTGTGTATTGGCGCAACCTTATTGCTGTTATCTGCTTTTTGGCAAGTTAGTCGCAGACAAATATTGAAAGTTCTACCGGCTCCAGTACAAGGTTTATTGCCTGACGCGCAAAGCTAGTTCAACGGAAATACCCCACAATGTTTTTTGGCTATTGTGGGGTAGTATTGGCTGTTTTTTGTGATCCTTTAAGAGACTCATTTAAAACCTGCATTTCTGCAGCGGTTAAATTTCGCCATTGACCAGGATAGAGTCGAGACAGATCAATATGCATAATACGAGTGCGCTTTAATTTACTCACTTCATAACCTAAAAATTCACACATACGACGAATTTGTCTGTTTAAGCCTTGCGTCAAAATAATTTTAAATTTGTATTTTCCTAAAGGACTAACCTTACAGGGTTTAGTAACAGTGCCCAATATGGGCACGCCAGAGGCCATACGCGTTAAAAATCGTTCACTGATAGGTTGTGTGACGGTTACTTCATATTCTTTGTCATGGGCGTTCTCAGCACGTAATATCTTATTTACTATGTCGCCGTCGCTGGTGAGTAAAATTAACCCTTCGGATGGTTTATCTAAACGACCGATCGGAAAAATGCGTTGTTTGTGTCCAATCGCATCAATGATATTTCCCTTAACATGCTTCTCTGTGGTGCAGGTGATACCAACTGGTTTATTGTAGGCGATATAAATACGGTCGGATTTATTATTCGGCGTGGCACCAATTAACTTTCGGTCAACCCTGACTTCATCTCCATCAAAGACTTTAGTGCCCAATTCTGGAATCTTGTTATTTATGGTGACCCGATTTTGTTCTATGAGTTTGTCAGCTTCACGGCGTGAACATAAGCCTGTTTCACTGATGTATTTATTGAGGCGTTTGCCTTGCGCAATTGTCATAACGGATAAAATTGTTTGATGTCAGAATTTTTATGGTGGTTAGTGTAAGCGTTTTGTCGTAAAACTGATATAGCGACTGATTCTGTTATCACTTGATAATATGCGCAACCGCAAGGGATGTTCCTGATGCGGTTGCTTATTTTGTATATTCTATTTATTTATTAATGTGCTGATTAATAAATTCTTCGAGCGCAGCATATACTTGTCTTCGTCCCGCCTCTTGAAACAGACCATGTCCACCTTTTTCGAAGTTTATGTAGTCTACCTTTTTACCTAAAGCTTCAAAGCTGGCGAGCATCGCTTGGGCATTTTTAACCGAAACGATGGAATCTTTTTCGCCGTGAATTAACAATACATCTGATTTGATTTTGTCTGCATAATTCACTGGAGAGAATTGAGCTAGCTCTCGAGCGTTGGTGCCTAGGACTTTTTCAAAATAACCTCGGCCTCCATGACTCTTCATGTAAATGCTATCAGTATATGCATAGTTTAAATCGTAAATACCAACATAGCCTATGGTGCAGTTGTACAGTTCAGGCTCGCGCACACTGGCCATCAATGCTGCATATCCACCATAACTAGCGCCATATACACACATTTTTTCGCCGTCTACATATCCTTGGCTGACAACATATTTAGTGGCGTCGGTGATATCTTTTATCATCTTACCACCCCATTGACGATAGCCCGCTTGTTCAAACTGTTTACCATAACCACCAGAGCCGCGGAAATTAACTTGTAATACCGCATACCCTCGGTTAGCTAAAAACTGCACTTCACTATTAAACCCCCATGTTTCACTTATACCGTGGGGACCACCATGGATAACGACGACCATAGGGGGTTTTTGATTTTCCTTTAGTGCTAATGGCATGGTCAAGTAACCATGGATTTCCATATTGTCTTCAGTGGTGAATTGAAATGCTTGCATTGGTGCCATAGTGCGCGGGTCTAACCAAGAGCGGTTCGACCAGATAAATTCTGCACCCATTTTTTCAGTGTCAAATATGTAGTATTCGCCTGGATTGACATCGCTAGAGACACGCACCAACAGCTTTTTCCCATCTCGAGTTGAACTCGTGATGCTAACTTCCTGTTCACCGAAGGCCTCAACTAACATCTTATGCAGCTTGGCGGTTTTGTTTTCCTCTACATAATGATATTGCGGTTTACCCGGATAAGAAACACCAACTACCGGCATATTGGTTAATGGCTCCCGATTGGTATAAGCGATATCGGCTACCATATCGTCAAAAATCGGACTAAGTTTTTTGCTGGTGAGGTCTAGTACGTAATAAGTATTTAAATCTCTTTTTCCATAACTACCCGTTAGTAAAATCTTTTTGCCATCATTGCTGGTGCCAGTTGGTACTAGGTCTTTGTTGACCCCAAAAGCATCTACAATTTCTAGCCATCGTGAATCACGTTTTTCTCTATATGCTCCATGAACTTCTAAATTTTCATCATGCCATTTGATAAAATTAATTTCGCCAAATTTGTTGGCGATAGCGTGAGCTCCGGGGTGGGGAAGCACCTCGACTTTAGTTTTGCGGCCGTTGAATATATTTAACTTAGAAATAACTGAGTGTTTTTTGCGTAAGTCGTACCACTGGTTATGTTCTAAGGTCCAAGGGTGTTCCAATATTAAGATGTTTTTTTCGTCATCTACCAACAAGCTAATTATTTCGGGCGTGGCGTAACTGGCTTCGCGTTTTTTTGTTCTTGTACTGCGATCGCCATTCTCTCTCGCTCTCCAGCCATACAACATTTCTTGTTTACTGCCATCAACATTAATCGCAAATAACTCTCCGGTTGCAATTGGCGCATCATAGCGTAAACGTTTTTCTGCAAACTGATATACCACTCGTTCATCGCTGACCCACTGAGCCGAGTGAATTGCATCCCCTTCTTTTGGCCGAACGCCTCCCACTATTTTCATATTTTTGGCATCTAAAAAGACTAAACTTACCTCACCTTCGTGTTGTACTCGTGCGAGTAGGTGTTTGCCATCGGGGGAGATGGTCATATCTAAATAGTCACTGTGTTTGGAGAATTGATCTATGGGCAGTTTGCTTGCTAATACAGATGAACAAAATAGTAGCAACGCAAAAATTAAGCAGGTTTTCATATAAGCTTCCTTAGCTTCTTCCTTGATTGTCGATAGTGATTTCTCCATATTCCTTATCCAAAAGGACGACTTCGGAGAATATCCAAACCTTAACGAAAATAGACAAGATTGACAATTTATTTACCCAAAACTGTACTTTTTTTGTGAAGTGTTTTGTGCGAAAAAATGAACGTACATTAGAATGGAATAATTGCTTTAGGGCTTTGTAGAGTGGTTATTATTAAACAATAAAAAACCCGATTAAAAAATCGGGTTTTTTGATAGCTTAACTAAAAGTAATATTTACTTCTTAGCGTTACGCGCTTTAGTTTCAGCGATAACTTTTTCAGCAACGTTTGCTGGACAAGGCATATAGTGGCTGAATTCCATTGAGAATTGACCACGGCCAGATGTCATTGTGCGAAGTGATCCGATATAACCGAACATTTCAGAAAGTGGTACGTCGGCTTTAACGCGAACACCAGTAACACCTGCTTCTTGGTCTTTAATCATACCACGACGACGGTTAAGGTCACCAATTACGTCACCAACATGATCTTCAGGCGTAAACACGTCTACTTTCATGATTGGCTCAATAAGTTGAGGTCCGGCTTTAGGAATCGATTGACGGAATGCACCTTTAGCTGCGATTTCGAACGCAATTGCAGATGAATCCACGGCATGGAATCCACCGTCGTATAGTTCAACTTCAACATCTAACACAGGGAAACCAGCAAGAACACCAGTTTCCATCATACCTTTAAAGCCCTTCTCGATAGCTGGGAAGAATTCTTTAGGAACGTTACCACCAACAACAACTGATTTAAATGTAAAACCAGAACCTGGCTCACCAGGACGGATACGATAGTCAATTTTACCAAATTGACCTGAACCACCTGATTGTTTCTTATGGGTATAAGAATCTTCGATAGGTTGAGTAATAGTTTCACGATAAGCTACTTGAGGTTGACCAACTTCTAAGTCAACGCCATATGTACGCTTAAGAATATCAACTTTGATATCCAAGTGAAGCTCACCCATTCCTTTAAGAATGGTCTCACCAGAATCTTCATCCGTTTCAACACGGAAAGATGGATCTTCAGCAACCATTTTACCGATAGCGATACCCATTTTCTCAGAACCACCTTTATCTTTAGGTGCAACAGAGATAGAGATTACCGGCTCTGGGAATACCATAGCTTCTAGCGTACAAGGGTGTTTAGGATCACAAAGTGTGTGACCTGTTTGTACGTTTTTCATACCTACGATAGCGATGATGTCACCAGCTTGTGCGCTGTTTAATTCGTTACGGTCGTCTGCTTGCATTTCACACATACGGCCAACACGTTCAGTTTTACCAGTAAACGAGTTAAGAATAGTGTCACCTTTATTCAATTTACCTGAGTAAATTCGAACGAAAGTCAAAGCACCGAATCTGTCATCCATAATTTTAAATGCTAGTGCACGTAATGGCTCATCAACAGAAACAGTCGCTACTTCACCAGTCTCAACACCTTCTTCGTCAGTCAAAGGTTGAGGATCAACTTCAGTCGGGCTAGGCAAATAATCAACAACGGCATCTAGTACTAACTGCATACCTTTGTTTTTGAAAGCTGAACCACAGTATGTTGGGAAGAAAGACATGTCACGTGTACCTTTACGGATACAACGTTTAAGGTCTTCAATAGAAGGCTCTTCACCATCCATGTAAGCCATCATTAGATCGTCGTCTTGTTCAACAGCAGTTTCAACTAACATTTCATGGTATTCGTTAACTTTATCAACCATGTCAGCAGGAACATCTTCAATTGTATAGTTTTCAGGAAGACCTGTGTCATCCCAGATGTAAGCCTGTTTAGTTAATACATCAACTACACCAACAAAATCATCTTCTATACCGATAGGAAGCGTCATAACTAGTGGTGTTGCTGCTAAAACATTTTTAACTTGTTTAACAACACGGTAAAAGTCTGCACCCATACGGTCTAGTTTGTTTACGAAGATAATACGAGCTACTTCAGATTCGTTCGCATAACGCCAGTTAGTTTCTGATTGTGGCTCTACACCGCCAGATCCACAGAATACACCGATTCCGCCGTCTAGAACTTTAAGTGAACGATATACTTCTACTGTAAAGTCAACGTGTCCCGGGGTGTCGATTACGTTAAAACGGTGATCTTTCCAGAAACAACTTACAGCAGCTGATTGGATAGTAATCCCGCGCTCTGCTTCTTGTTCCATGAAATCTGTTGTTGATTCACCGTCGTGTACTTCACCGGTTTTATGAATTTTACCGGTAAGTTTTAATATACGTTCGGTGGTGGTAGTTTTCCCCGCGTCAACGTGGGCAAAAATACCTATATTTCTGTAATGAGATAAGTCTGACATTGGTCCACTCTGTGTCTAATAAAAAATTGCGCGGCATTATACAAAAATTTTCGACAGGTTACATTGTTTCATTTGCTTTAAAAATCAACAGTTTAAAAATTAATTCAAGGTTTGTTGAAAAAAGCCTTTATTTTCAGTTGGTTAAATGACCAATAAAGGTACTTTATTATTCTTAAAATAGTGTAGATATTATGAGTTTTATGATTTTAATTAGTTAAAATGCGTGAAAAGCGCGGAAAAAACACTTAATTCTCTAATTTTAAACCGCTTTTAAGCCATGGGCATGACACGATTTCTTCCAAGACGTTTTGCTTCATACAATAACTTGTCGGCTGTTTCGATAAACTGACTTGAATGTTCATTTGCTTGCAACTGGGCCACGCCAGCAGAAACCGTTATATCCCCTAAAGATTGGCCAGTTCGACGGTCTTTTACGGTGATTTTTTCGATATTTCGGCGCATAACATCGGCCATATGCCGAGCACGGGATTGATCCAGTCCTGGCATGATGACCGCAAACTCTTCTCCGCCGTAACGAAATGCTTGGGCATTTTCCCGGCAGCAGCTTTGTATCTTTTTCGCCACCGCTTTTAGTACTAAATCACCCATTTGATGGCCGTAGGTGTCGTTTATTTTTTTAAAATGGTCGATATCAATTAACGCTAGACTGCACTTATCTAGTTTTGTTTTACTGCTAATTTCAGAGTCGAAATAACGACGGTTGCATAATCCGGTTAACGCATCATAAAGCGCTTCTTGTTGACTGGCTTGCAACTGCGATTTAAGCCGCACTATTTCTTTTTCTGCACTGGCCAGAGCGCCATTGAAGCTGATGGTACTTTGTCTGATCACTTGCGATTCTTTGACCATATTGCGCACTAAGCCTAACACTTCCTCTACTGTCCAGCCTTCTTTTTCAACCTTGCTCAAATCGTCGATACAGGCGTCCATGAGGTTTTTATAATCTTGGGTTTCCGATTTAGTGTCTTTGAGGGATTGCGATAATTCAATCATCATACCTTCAAGAGACTGGCGTAAATCCCAAACATTCACTTCTTCTTTATCAGAAATGTAACTACGATAGAGATCTTTAGCCTTGAGTTCCGATATTGGAGAATCACTTTCTACAGCGGCATCTAACTGCTCATTTAATTCGGGAGAGTCGTTGCTGACATAGGTGTACCAAAGGGCATAATTGGTAGGGACGGCAGAAATTTTGTGTTTAACCAGCAAAGGGACGGTTTGTTTGAGGATGACAAATGACTGTTCAATATCTTTGGCTGACATACCTATCTCTCTGCTGTGTTAGATTTTTTCTTTGAGTCGCTTTTAGTCGGCAAGTTCTACATAAAACATACCGACTTCTGCTTTTATAACTTTGACCCTACTTCCTGCCGAAATAGGGTGGGAACTTTTCAACTTCCATTGCACTCCAGAGAAGTGATAATACGGATTTTCGGTAGCAGAAACATTTTTTTCTAACAAAAAATCATGACCAATTAAATCACTTTGGGCTGGTTTAGTATCAACGTCTTGTTGAATATTTTTAAGTGGCTTCCACAGCAATACAGCACTAATTGCCGTTAAAATACCCACTGTTAACGTAGCACTCATTAACGTATCTGGAATCAATCCAAGATACAAAAGAGCGCCAGCGGCAACACAGGCTAAACCCACAAAAAACATTATGAAAGTTGCGAAGCCTAAAATAGCAATTTCTATGGCTAACATGACTAAACCAAGCACAATTAAACTTTCCGCCAAATTGTTACTGATTAAATCCATGCCTAGTTTCCTTTGTTCATGGAATTAATGACCGTCATAGCTTGAGCAACGACTGAGGCGGGCTCTGTTGCGCCATCCGGCAGCAGAATAATAGATGATTCTTTGGCTATTGCTTGTTTGGCTTCGATAGCTTTTGTGGCTAGATCCAATTGTATGGCTTTTTGCCCTTCAACGGTATTAGCCTCTACACCAACTTTACGCAAAGCTTCGGCCTGCGCTTCGGCAACGGCAACAATGGCTTTAGCTTCACCTTCAGCTTGCAATACTTGTTCTTCTTTATCAGCTTCTGCGGCTAATACTACAGATGCTTTATTACCTTCTGCACGGTTGATTGCAGCTTGTCTGTCGCCTTCGGACTCTAGAATTTGAGCTCGTTTTACGCGCTCTGCTTTCATCTGAGCTTCCATTGCTTCCATTACTGATTGTGGCGGAACAATGTCTTTAATTTCGTAACGAAGAACCTGAATACCCCAAGGGCCGGCTGCATCATTTATTGCTGCTACGATATTGGTATTGAGCATGTCACGCTCTTCGAACGTTTTGTCTAATTCCATTTTACCCAGTTCAGAACGCATGGTGGTTTGGGCTAATTGAGTAACTGCAAAAACGTAATTATCAACACCATATGTTGCTTTATACGGGTCCATTACTCGAAAATACAAAACACCATCTACAGATAAAGATATGTTGTCTTTGGTTATGGCACTTTGTTCTGGAACATCTACAGCTTGTTCTTTTAAGGAGCGATCTGCGGCAACGTTGTCGATAAACGGAATAATGAAATTTAAACCCGCTTCTTTGGTAGATTGAAATTTTCCAAAACGCTCGACTAAAAATGCGCGATTCTGAGGCACGAATTTAATTGATGATTTGATGAGTACAATAACAAACACTAACAACGCGGTTTGTACGGTAAAGATATAGTCGAATAAGAAATCCATGTGCTAATACTCCTAGATTACGTCTTTTAGCTAAATTAATTTGAAAGCTTGGCATGCTTTATCCCACTATTTGCCAAACTAAGCAAATAAACAGATCAGCTTTTGTCAATAGTTTAATATAAATGGGTAAGATTATGCACCTTCGTTCACAATTCGACACAAAAAAAGGGCGCTTAAAGCGCCCCCTATTAATAACATTAGCTGTTTAGGCTAGCCTAAGTTTAATGAACCCACTTATGTTGTTTGGCTTTTTCATGAACTCTCGCTTCCGTTTCTTTAGGCATAAAACTTTGATTATCTTGTTCAAAGAAAAACGCTTGTCGCTTATGTTTGCTGTTAACTTCGTTCATGGTTGCCGCGTCGTAGATACGACCATTGATCACGGTATAGTCTACATACTCACTGCGCCTAATATCGGCTAACACGTTACCGTCGATAACCACTAAGTCTGCTACTTTTCCTACTTCAATGCTACCAATCTGTTTATCCATACCCAAATGTTTCGCACCATCAATGGTCCCACCTCTTAGGGCTTCCCAAGGCGTAAATCCACCTTGTTGCATGGACCATAGCTCCCAATGTGCGGCTAAGCCCTCTCGTTGACCATGACCACCGATATGGATACTTACGCCGTTGTCTCTTAGCTCTTTTGCATAAGATGCCACATTAAAATGGTTATATTGATTGTCTGGCGCCGTAGGTCGGCGAATCGAACGACGATCGATAATATAAGATGGCGTGTAACGCATCAAACGAGGATTCTTCCAAACTTCAGTACGGTCGTACCAATACTCTTCTCCCATTAAACCACCATAGGAAACGATAAAGGTTGGTGTATACCCCGATTTGGTTGCCGACCATAATTTGGTTAAGTCATTGTAACCTTTGGCAATGGGCAGTGAGTGCTCTAAGCCAGTGTGGCCATCTACTACCATAGTGATATTTTGCTGTAGTTTACCGCCACCTTCTGGCACTACCATCATTTCCAGTTCTCTTGCCGCAGCTAATACTTGTTGGCGCTGATCACGACGAGGTTGATTATAACTTTTAACCGAAATTGCACCGACGTCTTTGAGTCGCTGTAAGTGATACTTAGCATCATCAAAACTTTTGATGATTGCTTTGTAACCCAATGCTTCTGCGCCGTACAAGATCGTACCGGTTGAGTAAATGCGAGGTGCAACGATTTTGCCTGCTTTTTGTAACTCAGCCGCGGAAAAAATTTCAGTGGTGTCGTTTGATGGATCGTGAATAGTGGTCACACCAAACGCTAGATTAGAATATTGACTCCAATTTTGCTGGGGAATAATTTCGTTACTGCCCTGGGATCCATGGGCATGGGTATCTATTAAACCAGGAATAATGGTTTTTCCTTCAGCGTTAATAATAAATGCTGAATCAGGAATCTCGATATCATCAACTTTGCCAATCGCTTCAATTTTGTTGCCGTTAATTAAGACAACCGCATTTTCGATTATCTCTTGTTGATTATCTGCATCACGCATGGTGACGACGGTACCGCCAACAATGGCTTTAAAACCTTCTGGTTTATCAGATTTTTGACTGAATGACAGGTTAATGCCTTCGCTAACGGGTTCTGGCAATGTGGCTGGTGCATCTGCGATAAAATCAAAAGCGTCTTTCAAATCTCGTTCGAAATAATAAGGGCCGTGATACCACGAAAGTGTTTTATTATCTGGAGACCAAGTGAGATATTCACCGGCTCGACTTGAAACTTGTTTAATTGGCGTTGCAGTACTTGATGGTCCGATATTTTGACGTTTCCCCATTTCCATAAATGGCGCAACGTAGGCATTGTACTGATGCACAAAAGCAATCCATTTCCCATCATGGGATAACCGATATTCGCTAATTTTGTCGGCACCATATAAATGTTCACGGAGGTCTTCACCGTTTAAATCAACACTGACTAATTGGGTTTCGGTGTAAGGAGTACCGCCAACGACAGCGGTAAAATACACCCGCTCGTTTGAGCCTGCAAAATGCGGGGCAACGCCACTTTTAGAAATTCGAGTATGGGTCTTGTCATCTAAGTTTGTAACATATAACCCCGGTTCAACTGACCACTTAGGGGTAAGTAAATATCCTCCAGTGGTTTTTCTATAAGTTACCATTTCACCGTCTAACGAAAAGCTAGGTTCAACATAGTGACCTGGATTGTTTGAAATAACTTTACCTTTGCCGCCTCGAGCAGACACGATTCTAATCGTTCCTAAATCTTGGTCATGCCATGTGGTATAGACGATTTTCTTCCCGTCATTTGAATAACGAGGGAAATATTCATCATGGTCATTTTGTTTGGTTAAGCGTTTTACTTTGCCTGATTTCAAGTCTTTGACATATAACTTGCCTAGGGCCTGATAAAGAATACTTTTTCCATTTGGTGATTTCTGAGCCCAGCGTATCATTTTTACGTCAAACGAATCTGGTGCGACATCCACATCAAAACGCAGCGCATCTGCATATTGTGCTGTTGTTGATAGGTTTACTGGAATGTCTTCAATTTCGAGGCTATCTACATTGAGTTTGTGAAACTTACCTGCGGTCCAAAATACTATATTTTCAGAGTCTGGGGTCCAATCAAAATAGGCAAAATAGCCTTCACTACCGAAGCCTTCTTGCATATCTCGCTCAAGTTCTTGAAATAAAACTCGTTCGCTGCCATCTGACAAGTCTTTAACAAATAATGCCGTTCTGTTCTTAATCCTACGAATAAACGCTAGCTTTTTACCATCGGGAGAGGGAGTGGGAACAATTGCGCCACCAGTGCCGCTAACAAATCTCTCCTCATCACCGTTTTCTAGTTCATAACGGGTAATCGCAAAAATCGATTTCAAGGGATCTCGGTTGTAACTAAATGTCGAGCCTCCCGTAATGTCTTGGGTAAAATAAACATACTTTCCATCGGGAGAAAATGCAGGATCAGCGATATTTTTTTGATCTGCTTTGCCATTGACTCTTGCTTTGATTTGAACGCCATCGCCACCAGAAAAGTGATACATCCAAATTTCGCCAGCAGGGATACTACGACTCGACATTATGCCTTTGGTAGCAAGAATATATTGTCCGTCAGGACTCCACTTTGGAGAGTGCATAATGTTATTTTTTTCGGTGGTGACTTGGGTTAATTCACCACTGTCTAAATCCATCATCCAAATATTAGACAACCCACCTCGGTCGGAGCTAAACGCGATTTTTTTGCCATCCGGACTAAACGCAGGTTGAATATTCCAAGCGAAATCTTGAGTGAGCGCTTTTGCTTCACCACCTTGGCTATCAACAATGAAAATGTCTCCCAAAGTGTCGAATGCCATTTTTTTGCCATCGGGTGAGATATCTAAACTTGACCAAGTAACTTCGTCAGTATCAATTTTAGTTGAAGACAATTCGAAAGGGGGATTAAGTACATCCCAATCTTGTTTTTCAGTTGAAGGCGAATCTGTTTCCGCATCTGCATTTTCTTCTTGTGCAGCAAATATATGAGCAGAAAACAAAATAGAAATGCTGAATAGTAAGTAGCTTACTGTAGCGCTTCTGTTTAGTGTATTCATTGAGAATTCCTGTCGTTTTATTATTAGTTTTGAAATTCACTTTATAAGCAATAAAGTTCATATTCTGTCCTGTTGAAGCGTCAACACTATACACTTTAGATTGATTGACGAAAATGTTTCAGGGGTTGTACGCAGGCGTTTAAATGTATGCTTAAAGGTACACTTTGTTTATATAAGGCCGTTTGGCATTAGCAATTTAACTTACATTAGATAAATATCTAGGGTGGATTAGCGCTTGCACCAGTAACTCTGTAATAGGGTAGCCGGTGAGTTGTTCAAAATGTATGAACATTGGACTGGGATTTGCCTCTAAAAAATAATAATTGCCTTTGTTGTCACGTCGCCAGTCAATCGCAGTCCAATGCATATTAAACGCCTGAGTCAAGCGTTTGGCCAAAGCGACAATCTTAGAAGGGGTCTTGGTGGGAATATGGATTGGATTTGATTGCAGTCTAAAGTCGACCTCATCACTGACTATTTCTGCACTGAAAACCTCGGAACCAATGACATATGTACGAATGTTTGTCCCTTCAATATATTCTTGAATTGTCACAGGCGCATATTTTAAGACTTTATGAAGATGTATCGAACTGAGCAATTGTTCATCTATTAAAGTGGCATGTGAGCCGCCATAAACAGGTTTGAATAATAATTTTTTATAGTGTTTTGCAAACGCAAGAATATCTTTGATTTCATTACCAATATAGGTCTGTGGGATTAATGCGCCCACTGTTGATGCCTTATGTAATTGCCGAGGTTTGACTTTGTGAGAATCAAAAACTTGCCATGAATTAACCCAGCGAATACTGGTCTCATCGAAAAAAGTCCGTAAAGCGCTTGAGCTATCACTCATGGCGATTTGATACAAAGAAGGGTTGGTATTAGCTACCAAGCTAGGCGGTCCAACACTGCTCCAAAAAACACTATCGATTTGTGCAAACTTATAGAAGGTAGAGTTTAACCGCAACCCACCTTTGGCTAACATCGGGTCCCAACTAATACTGTGGCAAGAAGGGTAAAGTGATGTGTCAAATAATGCGGCTTCAACCCCTGATTGATGGCATGCTTGAAGCATATGTAATGCGTGACAGTCTTGGCTGGCACCTAAAATAATAACGACCGACATAACACGTCCTGTAATTTTTATCGAAGTTAAATTTTCAGATATAGTGAACTACCTTAACAAGGTAGTTCACTACTTTATGGCTTAGAACCAATTACCAAAACTGCCGCCTTCTTCGCCAATTGCCATGGTTGTTTCCATGGGTGGTTTAATTGGTGAGCGGGAAGGCAACTTGGCATCTTTCGGCAGTTGAATTGCGAGCGAACCCGCAGCAACTTGCTCGGTAGATAAATTGTTAAGTTCCATTTTTGTATTGAATGGATGTTCCATTTCATTCTCCTTGTAATATTTACTTTAGTAATTTGTCGTACATCATTGTACTGACAATATGAGTATGGCTAATATACTCAAAAAGTTAACTGTACTAGAGTACAGTTTTAAGCTGTTTCATACGCATTTGGGAACAATGAACGCAGCATTTTTCGATTGTTTATTGCTAACTTTCTAAAAATGTTAGTGCAATGAAATTTCACCGTCCGTTCGCTGATAAATAATTGATCAGCGATTGAACGGTTACTCAAACCTTCGCGCACTTTATTGGCCACTTGTGCCTCTCTTTTAGATAGTTTGTTTTGGTACAACTCCAACATGTTTTCCATTGTATTTTTCCTTAAATAGTAGGTTGATGTTTACGGCTGTTTTATCGACGAAGTCACATCGCTTAATCTGCCATTCTCCAAGCTCAACACCTTGTCGGCGCTGGCTATGGTTTGTGGACGGTGAGCGATGATCACTCGTGTGATCGATAACTGTTTAATATGATTGTTTATCGCCATTTCGTTTTGCACATCTAAATGGCTGGTGGCTTCATCCAAAAACAAAATTCGCGGCTCTTTGTATAGCGCTCTGGCTAAAATAATGCGTTGCTTTTGACCGCCGCTTAAATTGGCGCCCATATCGCCTACCAAAGTGTTGTATTGCATACTGGTTTTAGCGATATCCTCATGAATACAGGCCAGGTGGGCGCAATAAACAATTTTCTGCATATCGATATTGGTTGAAAGGCACGCAATATTTTCTGCAATAGATCCGGTTAGAAGCACGTCATCTTGCATTACCGCTGCAATGCTTTGTCGATAGCTATCTATGTTTGAAAGAGCAATGCCATCGACCAAAACTTGTCCATTTGTGGGTTGCAGTAATCCCATCATGCACTTCATTAACGTACTCTTGCCGCAGCCACTAGGACCAACGATAGCGATGGTAGAGCCTGACTCGAATGTGTGGTTTATATTTTGGAATACAGGTGCATCAAGTTGGCTATATGAAAACCCTAAATTAACTAAGCTAATTTCGCCGTGTATTTTATCGTGCTCGGATGTTGAGCTGGTTAGTCGCGGGTTTTTGAATTCCTTAACCATGGGATCTTTCGAGGTGTAAACTACATCAGCAAGTCGTTCACAATGTAGCTCTAGCATCCTAAATTCTATCAATTTTTCAATTAGGTTATTCATAGAATTGATAAAGCGGGATTTATAACTGACAAATGCAAAAAGCATCCCCACACTCAGCGTATTGTTAGTGACTGCCAGTGCTGCAAAATAAATAACAATTATGTTTTCCAGCCCAAACAGAATTTTATTCGCTGTATCAAAGCCGATATTCCAGCGCTGTAAACGTATTTCTTTATTCATGGCTTCCGCAAGTTTGTTTTGCCACTGACTTTGTCTGTCCGTTTCCTTTTCAAATAGCTTGATGGTCTGAATTGCTCTTACCGATTCCATAAAATGGCTGTTTTCTTTAGCCGAAGAAACAATGCTTTCTTCGGTTAAGCGTTTTAATGGTTTGTAAAAAAGATAGCGCAGTAGTGCATACAGAAAGACGATTGCTAAAACGATGAAAGTTAATTTGCGGTCATATAAAAACATTACCCAGACAGTGAGAGTCGCCATTAAGCCATCAACAAATACCGTCACTAACCCGGTTGTTAGCAGTTCTCGTATGCTTTGTAGCGAGCCAAACCGTGAAACAACATCACCCATGTGGCGTTTACTAAAATAATCTAGAGGTAACCTTATAAGGTGCGTAAATACATTTGCTGCCATTTGAATGTTTAGGCGGCTTGATAGATTTAAAATGACCGTTTGGCGAATGTATGAGGTGCCCGTATCTATCAGTAAGAGCAAGCCGAATCCAAATGCCAAAACCGTGAGTAAATTGAGGTCGGAACGCAAAATCACATCATCGATGACGGTTTGCATGTAATAAGGTTGGATCAATGCAAAAACTTGGATGAAGATTGAAAGCAATAAAATAATGGCTAAACTGCGCTTCAATCCATTAATTCGATTCCAAAAATGACTCAAGGATAACTTTCGTTTTTGTTTGCCTTTCTCAAACGCTGGGGTCGGGGTTAGCTCTAGTGCTATTCCGGTGAATAGTTTGTCAACTTCGGCAAGCTCTAATACCCGCTCTCCAATCGCAGGGTCATGAATATACACTTTATGTCTAGTGACTTTTTTTAATACTACAAAGTGCTTCAGTTCCCAATGTAAAATACAGGGTGTTTGCAATTCAGTTAGTTGTTCCATCTCAAGGCGTAATGCCCTTGAAGACAACTCCATCTGACCTGCTATTTGCATAATTTGTTTTAATGTAGCCCCATGGGCAGAAATGGAAAAGCGGTTTCGAATACTGGTTAAATCTATTTCATATCCATAAAATCCGCTGATCATCGCTAAACACGCTAGGCCACACTCAGACGCTTCCGTTTGCAATACGCAGGGCAGTGAGTGGCGAGAGCTAAAGTTAAGCAAACTTTCGGGGCGAGGAAAAGTAGTACTATTCATTAGATTCTACCCCGCAAACTCAACAACGGCTCAAATATCCACTCAAGTAAACTGCGTTCGCCCAATTGCACATCTGCTGATAACGTCATTCCTGATTTTAAACTTAGCTTTTTGCCATACGCTGATACTGACTGGGATTCGAGGGTGGCATGCACTAAATAGACAGGTTCTTGAATATTCAGGGGAGCATAGTGCACCTCATTAGGTAAAATCACTGCATCGGAAACACTCGTAATAGTGCCTTGATACAATCCAAACTTTTGATATGGGAAAGCGTCATAACGAATTTGTATAGGTTGGCCCTGTTCAACAAATCCAATCGCTTTTACTGGCACTAAAAGTTTCGCCTGAATCTGACTTTCTTGCGGCACGACTGAAAGCAAGGGGGTGTTTAGATTCGTTTGTTGACCCACTTGGGCTTGGAGATTCGATATTAAACCATCTCGCGAAGCCTTTAATACATGTCGACTTTGACTGCTTAACTGGGCTATTTTTAGTGCTAGGTCGCTGAGTTTAGATTTTATCTGATTGGCTTGGTTTAACTGATTTTGTGGTAGCGTTAATAATTGATTCTTGGTTGCATTGATATCATTGTTTAAGTTTATTTTTTCTCTCTGCAATGCCTGTTCTTGATTTTGTAACCCCAGTTTTTGTTCTAAAACCTGCTCTAAATCAGCTTTGGAAATATGTCCAGATTTGCGCATCGATTGATAGTTCTGGTAGCGTGAAGAAACCAGAGAATGACGTTTTTGAAGTGTCTCAATCTGAGTATCGAGCCTAATGATGTCTTGACCCATTGCCAATAGTTTTGACTGGGCATTTTGAATCGTTATGGTGTCGATTATTTCGACTCGTTCTATTTGTGCCAATAATATACGTTGCTGATTTTTATATTCATCAAGCAAGGTTGTTTGCAAACTTGAGCCGCTGCTAAGTGTGCGGTCTCCGTCTATTACAAGCAGTGCTTGGCCTTCTGATACGAATTGTCCCTCTTTAACTAACACCCGCTCTATTCGACCTGATGTCGTTTCAGGAAACACTTTGACAACGCCATTTGGCGGCTCTAACCATCCAGCAACGCTCTCTTTGCGCGCGTACTGACTTGTTACTAACCAAGCTAAAGCTGCAATAATCCAGGCACTCACAAAAAGCGTCACTAATACATGAGAAGAGGTAGGGATAAGCAATATCTCACCGTGAAGCCGATTTTTTTGGTGATCGATAGCGCTTTGCCTAAACAGAGATTCTTGCATGCTCTTTCCTTTTCAGTTTTGTGACTGTTTTATGTCTATTGCCGTTTCACTCTATTTGTTGCTCATTACCACTTGCGTAGGAAATATCCATCCTTGGATTTACCGCTCCTTGTTGCAAAAAATACATGCTGACGATGCCTGAAGCGTGATAGTTATCATCTCGGACAACACAGAATTAACTTCTCTGTTTAAATGTCTACATAGTGCTTTCTTGCCTTGGTTTCCTTACCATCTTTGGTTTTACAACCTTCTTCCTTGATGCCTCCTTGCTGATCTGACTGCAAGCCTTCCTAGCTTCAATCGGATTTCGCGCTTGGCGTTCCTTGCTTTAACGATCCTTCGTTAGTCCGTTTTTGACTCATTCCGTTTGTGTCAATGTCATTTTCCGTAATGACGATTTAAGAATAAAAAAGAATGAAATAAATGCGTTGGAATTTTGGGACGAAAAAATACACAAATGGGACAAAAAATAAGAATGTCTTATATTTCAATAGGAAAAATGATAGGTCTTGCAGTAATGGGACAAAAACTAGTAAATTTGGGACATAAAAATCATAGCGCTGTGTCAGCCACTAAGATTTTAATTAAATTGAGGTATAGTTTTAGTTACGGCTTGGCGATTGCGGCTAAGTTTGCGTGCACCAATTATACAAATGCGTGGGTTTTTGCGGTTGTTGATTGTTAGCGTTTACACTTTAAAATTTTATTTTGCCAACTAGCATGTCTTTAAACATTACCCAATCGCCTAAAAAACTATAAAGGGGGTAAGTAAATGTCGCTGGCCGATTATGTTCAAAGAAAAAGTGTCCAACCCATGCAAATCCATAGCCTAAAACCGGCAATACTAGAAGATAACGCCATTGCCCAGTGGTAAATATAAAGGCCAGCGTAAGCAAGATTAAAAAGGATCCTACAAAGTGCAGTCTGCGACAGACTGGGTTCTGATGTTCTCGCAAGTAAAACGGATAAAATTGAGAAAAACTTTTGTATTCTTTATCTGCCATTATCTTTACCTTTCGCTATCACGTTGTTGATGCTCAGAACACTAGCACATACAAATTTAATATAATGTCGCTTAATTGACATTGTCGTGCAAGGTGATTAGCAACAACGCACTATTTTTGGGCACTATTTATATCGCTAGGTTGCTTTTTAAAATCAATGCCCCCACTTTAAACCGATAGTATTCAATCAGTGCGTTTCAGTTTATGAAACTAAAAAATAGAAAGAGCTAAAAATGCAGAATTTTGTAAACCTGAATATAGAAAATTTTCAACAAGTCATAATCGAAGAGTCTAAAGAAAAGCATGTGCTGGTGAATTTCTGGGCACCGAATTTGGAAATGTGTGAACAACTCACACCCATTTTGGAAAAGCTTGCTAGTCAGCATGCCGAGCATTTGATTTATGCCAATGTAAATTGCGAACAAGAGCAGCAAATTGCACAACAGTTTGGGATTCAAAGTTTACCCACTGTTATTCTAGTTAAAGACGGTCAACCGGTTGACGGATTTGCGGGCCCTATGATGGAAGAGCAAATTCAGGAATTGTTAGAAAAACATTTGCCTAATGCTGAAGATGGTTTGTATGAAAAAGCCGTCGCTTTAGTTAACCAAGGCGATTATCAACAAGCTTTTACTATCGCGAAGCAAGCCCATGATTTGGCGTCTGAAAGGGCCGATATAGCCCTAGTGTTAGCCGATTGTTATGTGGAGTTAGGCAACACCAAACAGGCTCAACTGTTGTTAGATAACATTCTTTTAGTCGATCAAAATGGTTATTACCACAGTATTGTTGGCAAAGTAGAGTTAGTTGAAAAAGCATCCGAGTCGCCGGAAATAAAACAACTGCAAGCTCAGTTGGAACAACAGCCAGATAATTTAGAACTGAAAGTTGAATTAGCTGTGCAATTGCATCAAGCCAATAAACCTGAAGAAGCATTAGAATTACTTTTCGCAGTGCTTAAAAAGGACTTAAGTTTTGGGGATGCACGCAAATATACTTTGGATATGATTAATGCGATGCCTGATGGCGATCCATTGAAGTCTAAGTCTCGTCGCACAATGTACAGTTTATTGTATTAGAGTCGATTCAATCCAACTAACGGAAGGAAAGTGGTAATCCGGCTTTGTGCTGTAACCACTTTTCATTCGCCAGTTCTACATCTATCAGAGGGTGAGCTCTGAGCCAACCCTCTGGAAAAGTTAAGTGCCAATGTTGCTCATCAATTTGTAACTTAATTTCCGGCAACAAGTCATCTTTTCTGCGAATCGAAAGTAAACACGACAACCTTAAGATGCGAACCAATCCGTATAACAAAGGTTGCATATCAGGGTGATATTGGGAGAACTTATTCAAATCTAGTTCTGCTCGATGACTCAATACTAAATCTCGAATACTCTTACGTTGCATTTGTGAGTAGCCGTTAAGGTTAATATGGCTAAGAATATAAGCACCATGGATATGGTATTGTTTATATTCAATATGCAAACCAATTTCGTGCAATAACGATGCAGCTTCAATAACGGCTAATGCATCAAAATTACAAATATTAGATTGTGAACACAATTGTTTATAAAAGTTGACCGCAACATTACACACTCTTTGTGCTTGTTGTTCATCGATATGATAGGTTTTAATGGCATCGTTAATTGAATGACTGCGGCGGTCATTTTTTTCGCAATTCTCAAGCATCCCATAAATCAAACCTTCCCTGAGAGCGCCACCTGAGATTTGCATTTCTTGGATTTTAAGTTGTTCAAATAATGCGACTAAAATACACAAACCACTCGGGAATATGGCTCGTCTTGCCTCTGTAAGGCCTTCAATATCTAAATTATCTAAATTGCCACAATCAATGCATTGCTGTACCAAGTTATGCAAATAATCTAAGCGGATGGCATCACTAATACCTTGTTCGACGAGGATCTCAACAACGGCTTGGGGGGTTCCTGAAGCGCCAAGGCATTGCTGCCAATCGAAACAAATAAAATCATCTATAACAGGCAATAATTTTTGTTTGGCTTCTTCAATGGCGTTGTGCATGTTCTGTTCAGATATAACCCCATCGATAAAATATCGTTCTTTAAATGTCACGCAACCCATGTTTAAGCTAACCAGGTTGATGGGCTGCATGTCATTGCCAATAATCACTTCAGTGCTGGCTCCACCAATATCAATGACTAAGGTATTTCCTTGGTTCGCGGATGTATAGGCTACGCCCAAATAGATTTGGCGCGCTTCTTCTTCGCCACTGATAACTTCGAGTTTTTGATTTAGAATTTGTTGCGCTTTTTCGATGAATACATTGGCATTTTTGGCTAAACGTAAGGTGGCGGTGCCAACTACTTTGATGTTCGATAAGGGGATGTCTTGCAGGCGTTCGGCAAAGGTTTCCAAGCAACGCCAGCCTCGCTCCATGCTGACTTGGTCAAGCATCATGCCGTCATTTAAGCCAGCGGCTAATCTTACTTTTTGTTTTACTTTGCCAATAATTTGAACCGAGCCAGAAACGACCCTAACGATAACTAAATGAAAACTGTTGGAACCGAGATCAACTGCGGCATACAGTTGGTCTTCATTGGTTACCGATGTAATTGGCTGATTTTCCATTAACGCCTTTTCTGATTGCGGTTATTCGGTCGCTTCTGATACGTTTTACCACTTTGTTGTCGCTTTTTGTACTGCGGTTTAGGTGGTGTTATATCTTCAAGTAGCGATTCTTGGTCATAATTACTTACTGGAATAGGACGGCTAATATAGCTTTCAATTGCAGGTAAATTCAACGCATATTTTTCACAAGCGAAGCTAATTGCATGTCCACTTTTGCCAGCGCGACCAGTTCGTCCAATGCGGTGAACGTAATCTTCCGCATCATCGGGTAGGTCATAGTTGAAAACGTGGGTCACTTTTTCGATATGTAAACCACGAGCAGCTACATCGGTGGCAACCAGAATATCCAGTTTATCTTTACTAAAATCTTCTAGTATTTTTAAACGTTTACGTTGTGGAACATCACCACTTAACAAGCCTACACGATGACCATCAGCTTCCAACCAATCACTGAGTTTCTCACAGGTATGTTTGGTGTTAGCAAAAACAATCGCTTTTTCAGGCCATTCGTCTTCTAGCAAGGTCAGAAGTAGCAGCATTTTATCTTCATCAGAAGGATAAAATAACTCTTCTTGGATACGGCTGGCTGTTTGTTTGTCGTGTTCAACCTTCACATGTGTGGGGTTGTTCATATGCTCGTAAGCAAGTTCTTGAACTCGATAAGACAAAGTGGCAGAAAATAACATGCTTAAACGTTTGGTTGCATCGGGCATGCGTCTGAACATATATCGAATGTCTTTAATGAAGCCTAAATCGAACATGCGATCTGCTTCGTCGAGCACAGCAACTTGAATATTTTCCAAGGAAAAAACATTTTGTTTGTAATAATCGATTATACGGCCAGTGGTGCCAATAATAATATCTACACCTGATTGCAAAGATTCCCGTTGACTTTGGTAACCTTCACCCCCATATATCAAACCAAGCGATAATCCGGTGTGTTTACTCAATAATTCGGCGTCATTGTAAATTTGTACTGCCAATTCTCGAGTAGGTGCCATTATAATAGCTTTAGGTTGCTTACCTGATTCATTTGGATGAGTCAGTAATCGATGAAATGTGGCAACAAGAAAAGCAATAGTTTTTCCTGTTCCTGTTTGAGCTTGACCTGCAATGTCTTGCCCTTCCAAAAGGTGCGGCAGACTTAACGCTTGTATTGGCGTGCAGTGGATAAAGTTTGCTTCTGTTAATGCCTTTAAAACATCCTCATGGATGGGCAG
This sequence comes from Aliiglaciecola sp. NS0011-25, assembly GCF_040370605.1. NCBI lineage: Bacteria > Pseudomonadati > Pseudomonadota > Gammaproteobacteria > Alteromonadales > Alteromonadaceae > Aliiglaciecola > Aliiglaciecola sp. NS0011-25. Next base: position 13,076 of record NZ_BAABWR010000034.1, on the reverse strand, counting down.
ATCAGAAAAATGTGTTTCAGTTAAATGTGTAGTTTGCATAGCTTATAGCTTATCAGTGCTTGCATTAAAAACCAGTTTCTATAAAACTCTCATTATGCGCTGAACTATCTCAGCGAGAGACCAATTACGGAGAAAAGTATGAGCGACAAAATTATCCAGTTATCTGACGATAGTTTCGAGGCCGATGTTATCAATGCTGCTGGTCCTGTCCTAGTTGATTTCTGGGCGGAATGGTGCGGCCCATGTAAAATGATTGCGCCAATTCTAGAAGAAGTTGCTGGCGAGTTCGACGGCAAGTTAACAGTTGGCAAGTTGAATGTCGATGAAAATAATGAAACTCCGCCAAAGTATGGCATCCGTGGTATACCCACTTTGCTATTGTTTAAGGACGGAAATGTCGCTGCTACCAAAGTAGGTGCATTGTCAAAAACCCAGTTAGCTGAGTTTTTGAACGACAATATCTAAACTCAATTAATGCGCAGAACGACTCACTTAAATTTGGTTTTTCTGCGTATTTTTTGTATTTTTAACGAAAAATAAACATTCTTTGCATTAATCATCGTTTTTCGCTGGACGGAACAACTAATTGGTGCTAACTTTCGATTGTTCATATCTTGAACTCACCAAATTTCGCGCTCAATCCATAGAGTAAAACGAATTTAATTAGCCAAAAAACCTGAAACTAATAAAACAGGGTGCCTTTTAGCACATTTCAAATCACAAAGACCCACCAATATGAATTTAACAGAATTAAAGAATAAACCGATCAGCGAACTTGTAGCATTAGCCGAAAAGATGGGCCTAGATAATATGGCTCGGGCTCGCAAACAAGACATTATATTTGCCATACTGAAAGCGCACGCAAAAAGCGGCGAAGATATTTTCGGAGATGGCGTACTCGAAATACTCCAAGATGGTTTTGGATTTTTACGGTCATCAGATTCTTCATATTTGGCCGGTCCGGATGATATTTATGTATCTCCCAGCCAAATTCGCCGGTTTAACTTGCGAACCGGAGACACCATCGCTGGAAAAATACGTCCACCTAAAGACAGCGAAAGATATTTTGCACTACTGAAAATCAATCAAGTTAATTTCGACAAACCAGAAAACTCCCGCAACAAAATCCTTTTTGAAAACTTAACACCGTTACACGCTAATCGACGTTTTACGTTGCAACGTGGGAATGGTAGTACAGAGGATTTGACTGCAAGAATTTTAGATTTGGCTTCACCCATTGGTGCTGGTCAACGTGGTTTGATTGTTGCTCCGCCTAAAGCCGGTAAAACATTATTGCTGCAGAATATTGCGCAATCAATTGCAGCTAATCATCCAGAATGCGAATTAATGGTATTGTTGATCGATGAGCGTCCAGAAGAAGTAACTGAAATGCAACGTTTGGTGCAAGGTGAGGTTGTTGCCTCTACGTTTGACGAGCCAGCGAGTCGCCACGTTCAGGTTGCCGAGATGGTCATTGAGAAAGCCAAGCGTTTAGTTGAACATAAAAAAGACGTGGTAATACTACTCGACTCTATTACTCGTTTAGCGCGTGCTTACAACACCGTTATACCTTCATCAGGTAAAGTACTAACCGGTGGTGTTGATGCTAACGCCTTGCACAAACCAAAGCGTTTCTTTGGTGCTGCACGTAATGTGGAAGAAGGCGGTAGCTTGACCATTATTGCAACAGCATTGATCGACACTGGTTCGAAGATGGACGAAGTCATTTACGAAGAATTTAAAGGTACAGGTAATATGGAACTGCACCTTAACCGTAAAATTGCTGAAAAACGTGTGTTCCCAGCTATCGATTTCAATCGTTCTGGTACTCGTCGTGAAGAATTGCTTACCACTCAAGAAGAATTACAGAAAATGTGGATCTTACGTAAGATAGTCCACGAAATGTCTGAGATTGACGCTATCGAATTCTTAATTGGTAGATTAGCCATGACTAAAACCAATGAAGAATTTTTTGATGCGATGAAACGTCAAAAAAGCTAACAATACCTAATTTTTTAAGATCTAAAAATCCACTGTAGTTTGTGCTCCAGTGGATTTTTTATTTGTACTGCAAATTGTGATATAAAAAGTCTCGTACGCTAATAAAAATAACTAAAAAGAAGGGAATTATGAAGAAGCTACTCCTCACATTGTCACTTTTACCTACCTTATGTTTTGCTGACACTGTCGATCTAATGGCGGATAAAATTGAAGCCAAAGTTATTCAATGGCGTCATCATTTACATGAAAATCCTGAGCTATCAAATCGTGAAGTTAAAACTGCTGAATACATTGCTAAACACTTAAAGTCACTAGGGCTGGAAGTTCAAACTGGTGTGGCAGTGACCGGCGTGGTGGCAATTTTAGATAGTGGCAAGCCCGGACCTGTCGTTGGCTTACGAGCTGATATTGATGGTTTACCGGTTCCAGAAAATAATGATTTACCTTGGAAATCTAAAGCCAGGGGCGAATACAATGGTAAAGATGTACCTGTGATGCATGCCTGTGGACATGATACGCACATTGCAATGCTGATGGGAGCGGCTGAAATTCTAGTGGGAATGAAAGACGAGCTGCGTGGAAAAGTGAAATTTATTTTTCAACCAGCTGAAGAGGGAGCACCTAGCGGAGAAGAAGGTGGCGCTGAATTAATGGTGAAAGAGGGCGTTCTTAAAAACCCAGATGTGGACGCTATATTTGGACTACACATTAGCTCACTTGCCGATGTTAATACTGTTTTGTATCGCGAAGGTGGTGTAATGGCGGCGGTAGACCCTTTCAAAATTGTTATAAAAGGCAAGCAAGCACATGGCGCTTACCCATGGATGAGTGTTGATCCTATTGTCACGGCTGCACAAATGATTATGAGTATTCAAACCATCGTCAGTCGTGAAGTTCAACTTTTAGACGATGCTGCCGTGGTAACTTTTGGCGCAATTAATGGTGGAGTGCGCTCTAATATCATTCCTAACGAAGTTGAGCTGGTGGGCACTATTCGCACCTTAAACAAAAAAGCCCGTGACCTCATGTATGAAGCCATGCCAAGAAAGGTTAAAGGCATCGCCGATAGTATGCGTGCTGAAGCTGAGCTAACGCTTCCATTAGACTATTCTTATCCAATTACCTTTAATGATCATGACTTGACATCGACTATGCTGCCAACTCTTATTAAGACCGCTGGCGAAGATAAAGTGATTTACAGTAAACCGGTAACAGGCGCAGAAGATTTCTCGTTCTTCCAAGAACAGATCCCAGGGTTGTACTTATGGGTTGGTGGAAAACCTTTAGACGTTGACCCTAAAGATGCGCCTGCTCACCACACTCCTGATTTTTATGTGGATGACGAGGGAATGAAATTAGGCGTTCGTCTATTAACTAATATGACAATCGACTACATGAAACAAAATTAGTCTCGATACCACAGATAGTTAACTAAAAAAACGGCATCTATTTAGATGCCGTTTTGCTTTAATCTTATTACCGGTTTCTAAAACTATTTAATTGCTTTTTTCAGCACCAGATAACCAGTCACCGCTGACACTATTGAGCCTAATAATATGCCGAGTCGCTCATCAAAAAATGCATTGTTGCCGGTTTGTTCGAAGGCTAACGAGCCGATAAATAAACTCATGGTAAAACCTACACCACATAAAATCGCGCAGCCATACAATTGCGTAAAGTTTTGATCCGCAGGCAGTTTAGCCAAGCCTAATTTTATCACCAACCAACTAAATCCAAATACCCCCACCTGTTTGCCTACAAACAGCCCTAAGAATATGCCAAAGGTGACGGGGTGTAATACTGAGTCCACGCTGATACTGGCAATATTGATCCCCGAGTTAGCAAAGGCAAAAACTGGCAGTATGACAAAATTGACCGCCGGAAGCAGACTGTGCTCTAAGGTTTTTACAGGTGATAGGTTGGGATTATTGTTGTCCCGCATAGGAATAAAGAACGCTAATAACACACCCGCTAAGGTAGCATGAACACCGGATTTGAGCATGGCAACCCACAATACCACGCCAATTAAAATGTAGGAGGGGATCTGTTGGACATTTTTACGGTTCATGCTGGTCAAAATGACTAAACACAAAGCCGCTACAATTAATGGCCAAGTAGAAATATTGTCACTGTAAAACACGGCAATGATTAAGATGGCACCAATGTCGTCGATGATTGCTAAGGTCACTAAAAATATTTTTAAGCTGGTGGGGACGCGACTTCCAAGCAGCGCTAAAATACCCATCGCAAACGCAATATCGGTAGCCGCAGGTATCGCCCAACCTGCTAGCGCCACCGGGTTTCCCCAAGTGAAAAATGCATAAATGCCTGCAGGTACAAGCATGCCGCCAATTGCGCCACTGGCCGGTAACACTATATTCGCAGGATTGGATAAACCACCCTCTAGTATTTCCCGTTTGAGTTCCAAGCCCACCATAAAAAAGAATACGGCCATCAACCCATCATTAATCCATAAAAGTAATGGTTTATTAATTTCCAGCGCGCCAATTTGAATAACTACTGGCATTTCGATGAGTAAATCGTAAATGATTGAAAAAGGAGAGTTGGCTACAAGCAATGCAAGCACAGCTGAGCACATTAATAGGATACCGCCGGCGGATTCTTTCTTTAAAAACCTGTCTAACATTAATCACTCCTTTTAAACTACATTACAACCTTAAGGTTAGCTTGTGGATGCATAGAATGCGTAGTTAATTGCTACTTTTATCAAATCCATGCCATGTTAACGTTAATCACTACATATAATAGCTAATCCCCTGTTTATTACGTAGATAATGCATAAAAAAGCCCAGTTATTTTTGAATAACCTACATAAAATCCTCCCTTTGGGCATTTAATGTTTAATTTCGTATTAGCAAGATTTGGGCTTGGGCGAAAATTAGGCTACAATCTGCCGCCTCAATTATTGAGGGTAGTATTCCTGTTCTAGGTTTACGTATATTTTATTTAAGCGAAGGTGGAGTAGGGGCTAACGAGAGTTTGCTTTTTAACTATCATTTTTACTATTTGACTAAAATATTTATCCTCTAAACTTATTACCGACATTCAGTTGGTTCTCAGACCTAAAAATTTAGGAGCAGATATGCCTAAAGTGGCAATAGTAATGGGTTCAAAATCAGATTGGCCAACCATGCAGCAAGCTGCAATTATGTTGAAAAACCTTGGTGTGGACTTTGATGCAAAAGTGGTTTCCGCACACAGAACGCCAGACTTACTAACTGAATTTGCTAAAACTGCTGCTGATAACGATTACCATGTCATTATTGGCGGAGCGGGTGGCGCGGCTCACCTGCCGGGCATGATTGCTGCGCATACACATATTCCAGTTTTTGGTGTACCTGTTCGCTCCAGTCAGTTAAGTGGTGTTGATTCACTATATTCAATAGTGCAAATGCCTAAAGGTGTGGCTGTTGGTACTTTAGCGATTGGCGAAGCGGGTGCAGCTAATGCAGGTTTGCTAGCCGCGCAAGTTATTGCGCTACACGATAAGAAAGTGGCTGAAGCCGTTATTGCGTTTCGAAAACAGCAAACCGATACTGTACTTGCTTTAGATGAACTGGAGTTACCTGAATGAACGTACTGATCTATGGATCAGGGCAACTAGCACAAATGATGTACCTATCTTCCGTGCCTCTGGGATTCAAAGTCTACGCGGTGGATGTTGCCAATCACACTGTGGTTGATCCCATTAGTAAAATAAAACTCGATATCAGTATTGAACAAGCTATCGATATGGCCGATGCATTGTCGGTTGAGTTTGAACATGTACCGGAAGATTTGCTGGAACAGGCGCAAAGCAGCGGAAAACTGTACCCAAGCATGCAAGCTATTTTGACCGGTGCGGATCGCGTGCGTGAAAAAAACGTACTCGAGAAATTACAGATCAACAACAGTAAACACCTCATTATTACTGACATCGAACAACTCGATGATGCGGTAGCCCAATTAGGCGAAAAACTGATTATCAAAGCCAGTCGTGATGGCTACGACGGCTACGGTCAATGGCGTTTATCTAGTAACCAAGATTTACCTGCATTGAAGCAACAATTAGCCGATTTAGATTTAGAGCAGGTGCCTTTAATTGCCGAGCAAATGGTGCCATTTGACCGCGAGTTGTCGTTAGTTGGTGTTCGCGGATTACACGGTGACATTAAGTTCTACCCCCTGGCTGAAAATCTGCACCATCAAGGTCAGCTCCATGTATCGGTTGCCCCCGCGCCAGATATTGATAGTCAACTAACTGCGCAGGCGCAAACCGCGTTTACAAAATTAGTTGATGAATTTGATTACGTTGGTGTGTTAGCCGTAGAGTTTTTCCAAGTAGGCAATCAATTATTGGTTAATGAAATAGCGCCTCGGGTGCATAACTCTGGTCATTGGAGTATGCAAGGCACTGATTGCAGCCAATTTGAAAATCACATGCGCGCCATTTCGGGATTGCCATTAGGTAATACCCAAGCTCACGGCAAAAGTGCGATGATCAATATTATTGGTTGCGATGACTATTCTATTGATTTACTCAGTCTCGATCACTGCCACTTGCATCTGTATGGTAAAAGCGTCAGAGCAAAACGTAAGATGGGACATATTAATTTAACCGGTGACAGTTATGCCGACTTGGCTGAACTGATGACTACGTTGGCCAAATACGTTCCAGTCGAACATTTCCCTAAATTGTTAGATGAAGCAGATAAACTAGCAAAAATAGATTAATGGGGTGCTGATAACTTAACCACTGCGATGAAAAATCAGGCGCTTAGATGAAAACTTGCAATAAAACCCAATAAGTAGAGAAACAACTGTTGACAAGATTCAATCTGCGATTAAAATAGCGCCTCGCTTTTGAGACAAGATTTACCAACCTTGTCACTGCTGTAGAACGACTTACATCAGTAAATCAAAAGCCGTCACCTTAGTGTGCCGACTTAGCTCAGTTGGTAGAGCAACTGACTTGTAATCAGTAGGTCGCCAGTTCGACTCCGGCAGTCGGCACCATTTTCTCTTTATGCCTTTTTATCTATCTGCTAAATTCCCAGACGTTCTGTAGTCCAGACGTTGGCTTATTTAGACAGCAATCGAAAAATGGCGTGTAGATATCACTTCCAAGTAAGACTCATCCCAAAAACAAACACAAAAAATAGACACAAAAAAAGCACCGATGAAATCAAAGGTGCTGATTCAAAACTCGCTGGACGTTATCGTTTGTTTATTTCTTAAAACGACGTGATGCTAACCCCACCAAACCTAGGGAAAAAATAGCGAATGTAGATGGCTCGGGCACAGAAACCATCCCAGCGAATACCGCAATATCATTATCATCTGCGCTTACGGTATTGGTAAAGCTGCCAATATCTCCGGCTGCGAACGCGCTTGTCACCAAATAATACTGCTGAAAACCCACTAAATTGAAACTAAATTCTGAGGTGCCTATACCGCCTGAACCATCATCATCACCGGCTAACAAATTGACTAATTGATCGCTTGGCGAGAAATCAAATTCGTATAGATGCAAATAACCATCATAATCCTGGATACTGCTAAAATTGAATTCTCCCGAACCAGCAGTATAAAAACTTTGTACATGATATTGAACCGGCCCTGATGACGAAATTGCCGGTCCTTGATAAATTGGACGAGCCCAAAAATCCCCAGTCCCATTAGTATCTGAATAAACTAACGTCGAAAAAGCCGGCGCTGAGCAACATGCCAGCATTACTAACATCAATTGTATTACCTTTATTTTTATTTTATCTATCACCGTCTTCTTCCTTTAATGATTTGTTTTGTATTAACTGCTAAGCCCTGCATCGCAAATGTAATAACTAACAAATGCAATAATTTACAAGAGCAATAATTAAACCAATGTGAAAATTACCAATGTTTTCAATGTGTTTGTTTTTTGTACAGGTGGTGGGAGAGGGGTTTTGTAAAAGAACTGGACGTTATTGGATAGTTGGGATGTGACTTATACCGAGTGTCAATATAGTAAACCGGTAGCAACTCATTTTAATAAGTTGCTGCCGGTTTATTAAGTATTTACTTGATTTGAGTAATTATATGTTTTTTTGAAATATACAACATTATGGGTTGCCTATATCTGATGGCGGGTTAAGTTTTTTCCCTTTTTTGGCAGGATCCATAGGGTGTAATTCTCTTCCTGATACATTTCTAAATTCAAAATTGGCATATTGCAAGTCGCTTCCACCTTGAATTTCTGTGAGGTAGTCATCGGCAATTTCTTGCATTGTTTTTAAGTTTAATTTGCAGTTCATTATATTCTCACTTGTTAGAGTACATTTTTTGTACCATATTAATTATGTAAAGATTCATAAATATTAACATTTAAATGTGGGACAAATAGTTGTGTTTTTGGGACAAAAACTTAGAAATGTACTGTCAATTTTAGCTTTTATTTATTGTGTTAACTCATATTCTTTTGAGTCGAAAAAGACACTTGAAGATAGTCCTTTAGGTGCTACTCACTCGCTCTTTAAAGGGAAGTCTTCTTTATGGTTAGGGGGAGAAAATGGAATCTTTGCAATTACTGGCTCTTATGTTTTACGTTATGGGGAAAAAGATCATTCTCTGTTTGAATATGATGTTGAATCCATATACGAAGATATTCAAGGGGGAATTTGGATTGCAACCTTTGGGAAAGGTATTTATTTTTTAGAAGCCGATGAGTTTTATAAAGTCGATTTCAATATTAAAGAAAAAGTGTCCCTATTTTGCCGCGATATCAAAGGTATCGATGAAGTTATTTATTTCAGTTGTGGCGGAGAAATATATAGTTATTCAATTGCAACAGGAAAGTATAAATTAGAATTAGATTCATCTATTGCTGATACGAGAGATATTACGTTTTTCGAGATTGCTGAAAATACTATTTATGCGATTGATGAATACAATAAGTTAATCAGTTCAAATAACGGGGAGATCTTGGAGCTTATTTCCCCCGATAAATTTGAGAATATTTTAGAGTTTCACACTGTTTTTGTTTTAGATTCAAATACCTTGCTTGTTGGGACAAACAAAGGACTACTTTCAATTGATAGAAAAAATAATCAAGTTGGCTTTTTACTAACTGACAGTATTGATGAGGACGTCACTCAAATTTTTAAGTTTGGAAATCAAGATCTTTGGATTTATCAAAATGGATTTAAAAGAATAGAGTTTATGAATAATAAACAGCCAGAAACAGTTAAAATTTTTGATGAAATGGGAGGGGTCGATTTTGGTGACGTTTATGATGTTAGTGTTTTTGATGATGACACTTTTGTTTTTTCTAGTCCTCTTTTTGGTATCACCACATTCAATTCAATAAATAATTCGATTGCATATTTGAATTTATCTAAAAGTAGTTCAGGCTCGATTGAAGAGAGTTTCTTCGATGGCGAAAAGCTAATGCTATCTTTTAATAATCGTCTGCAAGAATTCGATTTGGATACTTTCGTAATAAAAGAGCTTACAGAAGATATTGGCTTTGTAAGCTCAATTAGAAAGCTGTCTGGAAATGCATATTTAATATTCTCAGATAAATTAGGGTTAGCGGAGGTTGGTTTTAAGCAAGGCGGAGATTATGAAATTAAGTACTTCAATATAGATTTAAAAGGGGGGGAAATCACTTCTATTTTGTCTTACTCAGAAAGTTACTCTCTATTTGGCGTGATAGGTGGAAAATCCCCGGGTATTTATAGAATTGATAAGTATGGAAACTATAAGCAATTAGTTAAAAGTGTTAATCCTGATATTTTGCTAAAAAAAACTGATGGTCAAATAATTGTAGCGCTAAGGTTTTATGGAGTTAAGAGCCTTAGCGAACTTGAACAAATAGATGTAGAAAATCTTATTGTTGATAAAAAATTAGCATATATTAACAATTGTTTATTGGAAGACAATCAAGGGGTCATTTGGCTTTGTACCGATGGGGCTGGGCTAGCTTATTTAGATGAAAATTCCGGAGATTTAAAATATATTGATACTGTTTATACTGCGAATTCTAGACATATAAGAGAGCTTGTGCAGGATTCGGAGGGGTATTTCTGGGTAATGACCAATCAGGGATTGGTTAGATATGACCACGTTAATAAGACCTCAATTAAACTCGGTAAAGAAGACGGTATTAAAGATGTCGACTTTGAAATAACTGCTTCAATAAATCTGACAGATGATCAAATACTGATTGCCGGAGATAGAGAAAATTATATAGTAAATACTCGTTTGGCCAATCGATTTCTCGATAAGCGCCTCAAAAAAGTTAACCAAACAGTATTTGTTGATCTCATGGTGTTGCTTAGGGACGAACAAGGCATGGTCTCAAAAAAGCTAGATTTGATTAAATCTGTTGAGAATAATACACCAATGGTGATTTCTTATGATGAATTTTTATTCGAATTAAGCTTCGCCGCGAATAACTTTGTAGATCGTGATGTATTGAAATTTCAATATAGGTTAGTTGGTTTGAATAATAGTTGGGTTGACGCTTCTACGAAAAATGCATCAGCCACTTACTCAACATTGCCAAGCGGAGACTATTTATTTGAAGTCCGTGTCGTGGATCCCAAAAGTGCAAGTATACAACCCGTAAATTCATTAAAGATTAAGGTTCGACCTCCTTATTGGCAGACCTGGCAGGCTTACACTGTCTATATTATTGCGTGTATTCTTGCTTTAATTGGTTTTTCTAAATATCGAACTTTTCAGCTTAAGTCCCTCAATGAAAGGTTAGAGTCCTCTGTTCTAATACAAACAAAGGAATTGGCTACAAGTAAACGGAGGTTAGGTGATGCGTTGCACCATAAAGAATTATTGTATGCAAATGCATCTCATGAGTTTAGGACACCACTTGCTTTAATTTCTGGCCCTATTGAACAACTTGCGAAGTCTATTACAGACGAAAAATCAAAAAGGTTTTTAGATATATTGAGGCTTAATGCATTTCGACTAACTAATCTAGTCGACCAAGTACTTGAATTATCGAAAATAGATTCGAGTAGGTTGGATGATAAGGTTCACTATGATCTTTATAACTCTATTCAAATAATCGTTGAATCATTTAGACCAATTTCGTTAAGTAAAGGACAGCAATTAATTTTTAAAAATACGTGTGAGGGAACTGGTACTTACATTGCTGACTCTTTGGAAAAAATACTTTCGAATTTACTAATGAATGCTTTTAAATATAACAATGAAGGTGGTGATGTCGTTGTTTGTGTTTCAAGCGTAGATAGTACTCTCACAATAGAAATAGCTGATCATGGTTTAGGAATAGAAGCTGAAAACATGGATTTGATTTTTGACCGATTTACTCGATTGGAAAACGCTTCCGAAGCCAATGGATCCGGTTTAGGCTTAGCAGTGGTCAAGGAGCTGGTTAACGCTAATGGGGGCAATATAGAAGTCGAAAGTCAAATTGGCGAGGGTACAAAATTTATAATTAGCCTTCCTAAAAGTAATGTTACTTCTATTACAGAATCTGAATTGTTTGTATCTACTTCAATCGATAATAACAAAACTGAATTGGAAGTTGTCGATATCGATAGCACTATATCAAGTGTAAATAATGAAGCTACTAAGAAGCCTTCAATCCTGATAGTGGAAGACCAAGTCGATATGCGTAATTATTTAAGTTTAATTTTTAGCAAGGAATACGATTGTTATTCTGCTAAAAATGGACAAGAAGGGTTCGAAAAGTCATTGGAAATAATACCGGATATTATTGTTACTGACCTGATGATGCCAGTGTCAGATGGTTTTGAGCTAGCCGGCAAGATAAGGGAAAACGAACTGACGTCCCATATTCCCATCATCATGTTGACTGCCAAAGGCGATGATAAAACTCGAATGGCGAGCTGGGGACACCATATTGATCACTATATCAAGAAACCTTTTAATAACTTAGAATTGTTGGCTAGGGCGAAAAATTTACTAGAAATAAGACGAAAGATCTCACAAAAATATAATTTCAATGGTGTTGAAAATAAGAATATTTTCGAATTAAATAGCGATTGCATGTCTTCTGAGCGGGATACGCGCTTTTATGACAAATTTATTGACTGGTTAGAAGATAACTATAAAGATAATCGTTGTAGTAGAAGTCGAGCAGTTATTGAACTCGCCATAAGTGAAAGGCAATTAAATCGTAAACTCACCGCATTTACTAATTCTAGTTTTACTGAACTACTGAGAAAATACCGCCTTATTAAAGCTAAAGACGATTTACTCAATGGCAAGCAGATAACTGAAACTGCCTTTAATGTTGGTTTTTCATCGTCGGCTTATTTTAGCAACAAGTTCAAAAAGGAATTTGGGCTGTCTCCCAAAGCTTATATCAAAAAAATGAAAGCGGATTAAAAAAAATGGCGCTTTTTAAGCGCCATTTGCATTTATCTTAATTGTATCTGCGATTTAACCTTCAGTTTTATCTTTGGCTAACCGTACTTTCAATGTACGTTCCTGAAAATCAGTATCGTTTAACTTCTTAATCATTTTGTCTGCACTGCTACTGGCAACTTCAACAAAACCGTATCCTTTGCGTTTTCCAGTGCGGCGGTCTTTCATTAATCGAACTGAGGCTACAGTGCCAAATTCTGAAAAATGTTCAGATACTGCATTTTCGTCTACTTTATATGGAAGGTTACCAACATAAAGAGTGGTGGTTGATGATATGTCTTCTGCTGAACTTTTAACTGATTTGGATTCAGAAATAAGTTTAGAAAATTGAGGAATGGCGATTGCTCCGAAAAGTAAGCCGAAAATGAAGGCCAATTGAACGGAAGTAAAATCGTCTGGGAGTGCGAAGTAAGCAATGATTGAAAATGCTATAGCGAATAGTGTGTTTAATAAAGAGAAAGATTTCATGTAGTAATTACCTAATATGATTATTGTTATAGGATTTCTTTTAAAAAGGAAAAGAAAGCACTGCCATGTTACGCATAAATAAACAGATAACCAAATTTGTTTGCTTATAGATTGCTCGACCCGCTCAAACATTGTCCGTTTATTGGGCTTTAGTCGTGTTTTTTCGAGAATTTGTCATTAATTTGAAATAAACC
>NZ_BAABWR010000033.1:0-37293 GCF_040370605.1 Aliiglaciecola sp. NS0011-25 | reverse complement strand
TCAGCCCGAATAGGCGCTAGCATTTCACTCGTTAGCTGCAGCGATTGCTAAATATCCATGGCTAAAGCCCATGCTACGGGTGTATTGTAGTTTGGACTTCAGCCCGAATAGGCGCTAGCCGTTCGCTCGTTAGCAGCAGCGATTGCTAAATATCCATGGCTAAAGCCTCATGCTACGGGTGTATTGTAGTTTGGGCTTCAGCCCGAATAGCCGTTCGCTCGTTAGCAGCAGCGATTGCTAAATATCCATGGCTAAAGCCTCATGCTACGGGTGTATTGTAGTTTGGGCTTCAGCCCGAATAGGCGCTAGCATTTCACTCGTTAGCTGCAGCGATTGGTAAATATCCATGGGCTAAAGCCTATGCTACGGGTGTATTGTAGTTTGGGCTTCAGCCCGAATAAGTCGATTAACTAACCTTCAAAGGACGCATATTGTTTCCAAGCGTCTCCTAAATACAGCTTCAATAATTTTTCAGGGGCTTTAGGAAGTTCAACACTTAGCAGCAATCCTGGCGTGTCATTGAAGTTTCCGTCAATTCCCAGACAGTGAAATTTAGCACCGAGTTTCAGATAATGTTTAGCCAAAACAGGGATATCTTTGCCGTCACTTTCTATTGCTGCCAATAAGGTAGTTAAATGTGTCGATAAATCATATTCTTTTGCAAAATCTGAGATTTCCGGATGCAGCGCAAAGTCGAATTCTTTATGAGGGGTTACTGATTCAGTTGGCGACACAAGGGCTTGCTGTATTAATGCAACTGAGCGTGGGTTATATAGTTTACTTAACGAAACCGTGCCGTATAAAGTGCGATAGTGGGGGAATTTACAGACGAATGCGCCAATCCCTCGCCATAATAAAAATAATCCTTGGAAGCTTTTTTGATATTCGGGTACTAAAAACGACCGACCTAGCTCAAGGCAGGGCTGCTGTTGGTTCACAAATCCTGGGGAAAAATTAAACATACGTGCCAAATACAGTTGCGTTATATCACCTTGTTCCAGCAACTTGTCGGTTTGCCCCATTCTATAAGCGCCAATAATATTTTGCTTTTCGTTGTTGACCACAAATAGTTGAGTGTAAGTGGCATCAAAGGCGTCGGTATCTATTGGCTCACCGCTGCCTTCATTATGTTGGCGAAATACTAATTCCCGTAAACGCGCAATTTCGAACACAGTTTTGGGGAGTTGATGCTGGAAGCCGTAATAAACTGAAAACTGTTTATGCACCAATAAACATTGCTCTTGAGGAAGCAAAGCCAATTCATTTGCAATTTCTTGCCAAGGGGTTTGGTCTGCTATAGGTGCTTGTTGAACAGATTGATTATCGGGCCAATCCATTCTCCAAAGGGGATCCTGAGAATAACTCTGAATTCTACATAATGCAGCGTGTTGCTTACTATCTTTCACTTTATAAGTGTTGGGTTTGACCAATGAACCGCAAGTAATCTTAATTTGACTGTTATTTTTGTTGAGTAACTCTCTTGCCAACATGAGCAGCCTAAAACGAAAATAAACTCGCCCTAGTCGATAAAATAACGGACTATTTTGACCGCTTACAAAGATTGGCAAAAAGTGCGCTTGGGAAGAGTCGATAAGTTTCCCAACTATGCGGTTCCAATGATGTTCACTAATGCGTTTTTTATCTCCCTGATAGTATGCGACTCGACCCGCGGGGAAAACTAACAAGGCACCGCCTTGTTTAACATGTTTCAAGCTGGCGCGGATAGAGGGCGTATTTTTAGGATCACGCTCAGATAACGGATTAGTAAAGATAAAATAGTCTTTGAGCTCAGGGAAAAGCTTTAAACCTTGGTTGGCCAAAACTTGCAGATCTGGGCGTATTTGGCCAATGAGTAAACACAATATCACCCCTTCTATGCCCCCAAAAGGATGATTACTAGCAATAACTAAGGGACCAGTCTTTGGAATGTTTTTTTGTACAGAATCGCCGCCAAGTACTTCAATATTAAGTACCTGTAACAATTTCTCGGCAAATTGTTCTTTTTTTAGCCCTTGCATTTGATGTTGCTTATAAAGGGCGTCCATTTTCTTGACGCCGACTAAGCGATCTAACATTTTAAGTGCAAGGGTAACTGGAGCGCTTTTTGGCCCCACAAGATTAATAAGACTGATAGATGTCGACACCTGATGCTGCATATTTTCAGTTATTCTCAACAACGACAATTAATCTTTACCTTATAACAGATGCTATTTATGCAATGCAAAAGATTATTTTTGCATTTTTTCGGGCATAATAGGGGGAGAGATTTAGCTTACACTTATACTATAGGCCAATGATGAATAAAATTACGATAACCGCCCCAGACGATTGGCATTTACATTTCCGTGATCATGATATGTTGGGAGAGACGGTTCCAGCGACCGCTAGGTGCTTTCAAAGAGCAATCGCAATGCCGAATTTAGTACCCCCCATTACCACTGCTAAAATGGCAATGGATTATAAATCACGGATTTTGGCCGCTCGACCAGCGAATAGCAACTTTCAACCTTTAATGGTTTTGTTTCTAACCAATGAAACCACAAAACAAGACATCATTGATGCAAAAAAAGCCGGCGTTGTGGCAGCTAAATTGTATCCAGCAGGCGCGACGACTAATTCTGATGCGGCGGTTGCTGGAATAGAAGCCCTGTATCCAATCTTCGAAGAAATGGCACAGCAGCAGATGCTATTGTTAATTCACGGAGAAGTAACTCAAGCCCATGTGGATATTTTCGACCGTGAAAAAGAATTCATTGATCAGCACCTCGCTAAAATTGTAGAGAGTTTTCCCCACCTCAAAATTGTATTCGAACATATCACTACCTCTGAAGCTGCCGATTTTGTGTTACAAAGCTCAGACAATGTTGCGGCAACGATTACTCCCCAACACTTACTGTTGAATCGTAATGATTTGTTGGTTGGTGGCGTGCGGCCACATAACTTTTGTTTGCCTGTACTTAAGCGTAATACCCACCAACAAGCACTAAGAAAAGTGGTTGCCAGCGGTTCTAAAAAATTCTTTCTAGGCACAGATTCTGCTCCCCATGAAAAACACAGAAAAGAATCTGCATGTGGATGTGCAGGTTGTTATAGTGCTTGGAGTGCCCTTGAATTGTATGCGCAAATATTTGATGAGTTAGGCGCCATCGACAAGCTTGAAGGTTTCAGTAGCCACTATGGGGCTGATTTTTATGGTCTGCCCCGTAACACTCAATCTATTACGTTAGTCAAAGATAAGTGGCAAATACCGGAACAAATCATCCTTCCTAATGGGAATCCAATAGTGCCCTTTTTTGCAGGACAAACGGTTGATTGGAAAATAGAAAGCGTTTAGTAATGATAATTAAGCCGTTATTCACTTTGCTAAACAAACTCCCGCGAGCAGCTGATTTTCTTTTGCTCGCAGTAAATTTACGTTCAGTAACAAAGTGTCATTTGTTGATACTCTCTATCGGGCTATACAATGGCGTGTTGATTGCTCAAGATTCTAAAGATTTTTGGGTCTTAGCATATCCTGAAGCGCCTTTTATTGAACAGACAGAAAAAGGAAAGCTAAAGGGCTTCTTGGTCGATGAGGTCAATGGCATTTTGGCTACAGCGGGGATTCGGCAGCAAATATTACTTGCCCCATGGAAACGTCTTGAACTCGAAGCAAAGGCGAAGCCCAATGTGCTTGCCTTCGCATTGACTCGGACTCCCGAGAGAGAACAGAATTATCATTGGATTACGCCATTAACAGCGAACGTATACTCTGTTTTTAGCCCTCAAAAAATAGTCAGACCGTTAAATAACATCGAGCAGTTATCTACATTTGACTCTATTGCGGTATTGGAGAATGATGTTCGCCACAAATTGCTGCAAGCGCAAAATGCTAAGAATATTCAGGTCTATTCAAGTTGGTCTGATGCAATCGATAGTGTCGTAAGCGGAGAGTCCAGTGCAATATTTTTCTCGGATTCAGGAGTTCAGTATTTTTGTCGTGTTCAAGGAAAAGATTGTAATCAGTTCGAACGCGTGTTTTTGTACGAAAAAACAATAACCTATCTTACTTTGTCAAAAGTAGGGTCAAATCCGGAGTTGGTAAATAGATTAAAAAGTGCGGCAGAACAATATAAAGATTCTGACGCATTTAAAACAATTTCAAAAGATTGGCTAAAGCAATACGAAACGTTGCCTATTCCTATGCATATGGAAGATGGTGTACTTAATTTGTGGAATAAATAATCGGACCATATTATGAGCAAACTTGTAAGTTATCAAAATCAAGAAGCCTATGCCCTTATCACTATTGATAATGGAAAAGCCAATGCGCTTTCTCATGAAGTGATAGACCAAATTAATTTGTGTTTAGACAAAGCAGAAAAAAACCAGAAAGTTGTAGTTTTAGCTGGTAAAGCAGGCATGTTCAGCGCGGGTTACGATTTAAGTGTGATGAAACACAGTAACGAGTCAGCCTTAGAACTTGTGGAAAAAGGATCAACGTTATCAAAACGTTTATTAACTTTTCCTACGCCTGTGATTGCAGCCTGCTCAGGTCATGCTGTGGCTAAAGGGGCGTTCCTTTTATTATCAGCTGATTACCGAATTGGGTTAGATGGGGAATTCAAAATAGGTCTAAATGAAGTAGCTATCGGAATGACGATGCACCAAGTTGGAATTGAACTCGCCCGCAATAGGTTAACTCCTCGCTATTTTAATCGTTCGGTTATCAATGCAGAAATATTTAGCCCAGGACAAGCACTAGAAGCCGGGTTCCTCGATTTAGTTGTAAAACCCAAAAAATTCGAAAAAACCGTGAATAAAGTAGCCTACGCAATGGCTTCTTTAGATATAAAATCTCACCGAGCGACTAAACTAAAAGCTAGGGCTGAACATATAGCAAACTTAGAAAAAGCGATTGAATTAGATCGCACAAGCTCGCTGTAATTATTAATTAAACTTATTTTAAAGAGAGCACTTTAGTGACCCAATTTTCTTCTTTGCCATTAAAACCTGAACTTGTTAGTAATTTGGAAACCCTCGGATTTGAGGGGATGACCGAAATTCAACAACAAAGTCTACCGAAAATTCTGGCAGGCAAGGATGTCGTAGCGAAAGCAAAAACCGGCAGTGGTAAGACCGTTGCTTTTGCTCTGGGTTTGTTAAATAGACTAGATGTGGATCGATTTAGAATTCAAGCTTTGGTCATGTGTCCAACTCGTGAATTGGCTGAGCAAGTTGCCGAAGAAATTCGTCGTGTAGGACGGATGATTGATAACATGAAAGTGCTTACCCTTTGTGGCGGTACGCCCATGGGCCCACAGATTGGATCACTTTCACATGGTGCTCATATTATTGTCGGTACTCCTGGCCGTATTATGGATCACTTATCTAAACGCCGACTCAGTCTCAAAGAAGTCAATACGCTAGTGTTAGACGAAGCCGATCGTATGTTGGATATGGGCTTCGAGGAGGAAATGGAAACCGTCATTCGAGCTGTGCCCACAGACCGACAAACCTTATTGTTTTCGGCTACTTATCCTGACCAAATTAAACAAATTAGTCTTAAGATACAGCGCAATCCAATTGAGATTACGGTGGAATCAACCCATGACACAAGCAAAATAAAACAATTGTTTTTCGAAGTTGAAGAATCTCATAGAATCAAGGCTACTGCGTCACTGTTAAGTGAGTTTCAACCCGAGTCAGCGATAATATTTTGTAATACTAAAATTGCCTGTAACGAACTATTAGAAGCTCTGACTGAAATGGGTTTTTCTGTCGATGCGTTACACGGTGATTTAGAACAAAAAGATCGCAATCAAGTTCTAATCCGGTTTGCCAATAAAAGCGTATCGGTGCTTATTGCCACAGACGTTGCATCAAGAGGTCTTGACGTGAAAGGTGTGGGCGCGGTTATTAACTATCAAATCACACCTGATCCAGAAGTCCACATTCACCGAATCGGTCGCACGGGACGAGCTGACGCCGAAGGTTTAGCATTAACTCTTTGTGCCCCTAAAGAAATGGCGCGGGCAAATGCCATCGAAGATTATCAGCAAAGAAAAGTCGAATGGAAAGGGATTCAAGCTATTCGTTTTCATGCGAATCGAATTATTCAGCCTGAGTACCAAACAATATGTATTGATGGCGGTAAAAAAGCTAAATTACGTCCTGGAGATATATTAGGCGCATTAACCAAAGACGCGGATGTTCCTGGCGAAGATATTGGTAAAATAAAAGTGACAGCTACCCACAGCTATGTCGCAGTTAAAATTCGCAGTGTTAAACGCAGTTTGAAGCAATTTAACGAAGGTAAAATGAAAGGTCGTAAATTTAAGGCCAGAAAGTTGCTTTAATTTTTTCCAAAAAAAGAGTGCGAAAGCACTCTTTTTAGTTAGTTCTGCAATATCCTTTTACCAAATCTTCACTCGATCTTTCGGTGCTAGAAATAATGCGTCACCTTTTTTGACATTAAATGCGGAATAAAATTCTGGCACGTTCGGTACTACACCATTCACTCTATATTCTGAGGGTGAATGTGGGTCAGTATTGACCTGGTTACGTAATGTTTCATCCCGTTGCACCGCTGCCCACACCTGAGCATAACCTAAGAAAACACGTTGTTGTCCAGTATAACCATCGAGAAATGGTGCTTCTTTGTCGGCTAGAGATAATTCATAGGCTTTGAGGGCAATACTGAGTCCACCTAAATCACCGATATTCTCGCCAAGGGTAAATTCACCATTAACATGTAGGTTTTTTAATGGGGTAAATTTATTATACTGTTGGACAAGTTGTTTGGTACGTTTTTTAAACTCTTGTTTATCTGCATCTGACCACCAATTACGCAGTACACCGTCGCCATCAAAGGTACTGCCAGCATCGTCAAAGCCATGGCCTATTTCATGCCCAATAACCGCGCCAATACCGCCGTAATTAACTGCATCGTCAGCCTCCATATTAAAAAATGGTGGCTGCAAAATTCCAGCTGGAAATACAATTTCATTAGCCGGAGGGTTGTAATAGGCATTCACGGTTTGTGGGGTCATGTCCCATTCGTGTTTCTGTACCGGACCTGGCTGTTTATCGAGTATCTGCTGCCATTGCAGATCATCTGAGCGTTTGATATTGCCAACTAAGTCAGATTTCGAAATAGACAGTTTTGAATAGTCTTTCCATTCATCAGGATAGCCAATTTTTGCAGTGAATTTGGATAGTTTGTCGAGCGCTTCCGCTTTGGTGGCATCCGACATCCAGTCCAGTTGTTTGATACTGACTTCGTAGGCTGTTAATAGATTATTGACTAAGTCTAACATGCGTTCTTTGGCGGCCGGTGGGAAGTGTTCTTTGACATATACCTCGCCTATCACTTCACCTAAGTGAGTATTTACGAAATCAACGCCTCTGCGCCATCTTGGTCGTTGCTCTGTCACCCCATATAAGACTTTGCTGAAAAACTCAAAATTTGCTTTATCTAATTCAGTGGTTAAATAGCTTGATTGCTGATTGATAACCATCCATTTCAGATAAATTTTCCAAGTTGTGATTGGCGTTTTAGCAATGATGTTGTCTAACTCACGCATGTAATCGGGTTGCGTGACTACTAAGCCATCCAAGTCAGTTAATTCTAGTTCTTGCAACATTGCTGCCCAATCGAATTGAGGCATTAATTCAGATAACTTGGTTACTGGAATTTTGTTGTATAGTGCAACCATATCTCGGGTTTTTTCTTTTTTCATATGCTTAGAAGCTAGTTTAGTTTCTAAGTCCAAAATAATTTTTGCGTTTTTTTCGGGATTCTCCAATCCTACTAATCCGAGCATTTTGGCAATGTGTTTCTGATATTTCCCTTTTATTTCCTGATAGGAACCTTTATCACTCGTATAATATTCTCTATCTGGTAATCCTAAACCTGCCTGCCATGAGTAAATCATGTAAGTTTTAGGGTTTTTTAGATCAATATATTGGCCAATAGCGAAAGGTGTACCAAAACTGTGTTTGTTGGCATAAGCAAAATAGCGCGCTAATTGTTGTTGATCCTGAATTTCATCAATTACCGCTAATTCAGTTAATAGTGGTGTCAAGCCTAATTTGTCGCGGTTTTCCATGTCGGTGTAAGATGTGTACAAGTCACCCACTTGTTGCTCATTGCTACCTTTTTCAAAATCGCCTTCTGAGGATTTTTTAATGATAGCCATAACTTTTTCTTGAGCTTCATCAGCGAGTAACTGAAATGAATTTAAACCGGCTTTATCTGATGGAATTTCAACCTTGTCTAACCATTTACCGTTAGCAAATCTGAAAAAATCGTCGCCCGGTTTAATGTCCGTATTAATATTATCCAATTTAAGCCCTGAGTGGCGAGTCACGGTTGTGACATCCGGTAATGCTGTTGCCGGAGTTTCAGTAACGGGCGATTCAGTTTTAGGATTGGTAGTAGGTGATTCTACGTTGGGAACTTCCACTTTAGGAGATTCAATTTGAGGAATCACCAGTTCAGGAGATTCAGTTTCTGGCTGCTCAATGGTGGTGTCTTCTGTTTTCGGGGCTTCTTGCTTTTCTTCTTCAACAGGCGCTGGATCAGAGCATCCCCATACAAAAACAATAACTACGAGCATTAAAATATAAATTTTCATTAAATTCCCTTACATTTAACTAAATTGCTTAAGACTAAGTTCTTAGCTTCCAATCAATGACTTATTTACTAAATTTATAAATGAATCGATCTGTTTTTCCTCGAATCAACGGGGAAAAAACCGAGCTTTGGTGATTATCTTCTGGATTTCTCAGATAAAACGCCTCTTCGACAAGTGTAAAACCGGCTTGCGCAAATTGATGTTTAACAATGTTCGGGTCAATACGATGAAGGGTATTTGCTGCATCATAACCTGAACCAGCCTGAGCGATGTGGTCTATTACCACGATAATGCCATCATCTTTGAGCACGCGATGCAGTTTTTCTAGCACTTTGACATGATCAACGACACCTTCGCGCAATTCAATTAATTTACCCCCTCGCACGGTATTAGTAAAAAATAAATCATGATATCCCAAGGCAGTAAACACTATGTCTACCGACTTATCAGCAACCTCTATGTCAGCAATGGCAACATTGTCGAGTCTAACCACATTGCTAAGACGATTGTCTTTCGTTCTTTGAATGATATCTTTTTCACCAAAATTCCAATAAACACTGTCGTTTTGCAAATAAACTAGGCCATCTTCACCTACAGCTCTGGAAAGGAGTTCAGAATACCAACCTCCACCGGCCAGCAAATCTAACACCGTATCTCCAGCAGATATGCCTGTGAAAGATAATACTTGTTGGGGAAGTCTAGCTTTATCTCGTTTAGCGTCTTCTACTGGTCTTTCCACAGATGAAAGGATATCGTTGATTTGCTGTTTAGTTAACTGAACCGCGGTTGCATTCACCGAGAATATAATAAAGAAGATAGCGGATATTAATTTGATGCTATTTGAACAACGGGGTAATACAGGTTTCATGCTTAAATGTCCCAACTGAATATTTCTTAATGATCAATGGGGTAAAGAATAACGCCAACCACCAACAAAAATCACTAAAAACTGTAACAGAACAATTCAAATTTCTAATTCGTTGATATTTCGGGTAACTTACGTCTTCGTACATGTCTGCGTATAAAGGAATACCTATGAATGCTACTATTATTGCTCTGCTCGGATACATCAGTTGGACGGTGTTTTTACTGATTTTATTAGCCAGCTATCGAACCTTTTTGGTGAGTCAGAAACAGCGATTACCCAATCAGTTCAAGGCCGACGGTTCAGATTCCCCTGATTTTGGGCAACGACTTACTCGGGCTCACCTTAATTGTGCAGAAAGTTTTGTGTTTATTGGTGGCACTATGCTGACAGCTCTGGCAACAAACGCCTCAGCGATTACTGATACGTTGGCGTATTACTTGCTGGCAGCAAGATTAGGACAATCTATTGTTCATCTTGTTTCGACCTCAGTACTTGCCGTTCAGATTCGATTTGTGTTTTTTCTAATTCAGGTTGGAATTTGCGGTTATTGGTTATTCAAGTTAATAACAAATTTTGCATTTTAAGATTTTAAAGATAAGGTGATTATTTATGCTAGATATGAATTTATTCAAACAAATCTCCCCATGTGAATATGCTGACGCATTACCTCGTGAGCAATTTATTGATTATAAAATATCAAGTTTATGGCCACAGCCCCCACGTATTGCCGGACCTGCTTTTACAGTGTTTTGCGAAGATGGTGATCATTTAATGTTACATGCGGCTATCTATGAAGCTTCACCAGGGGATATCATTGTTGTAAAGTCTGATCCGCAGTTTGCTGCAGCGGGTGGAAACGTTTGTGCAATCGCTAAACAGCGAGGAATTGCTGGGTTTGTTATTGATGGCGTCATTCGTGATTTGGCAGAAACCCGTGACATTCAATTCCCTGTTTTTGCCCGTGGTGTGATTCCTTTTCCTGCCGCCAAAAAAGCCTACTCACCCCTAAATCAAACTATCAAATGTGGTGGTGTTACGGTCAATCCAGGGGATATCGTTATTGCTGATGAAGAAGGGATAGCTGTTGTACCTAAAGACCAAGCTCAGTCAGCATATGAAATTGCCAAAGCTCGCACCGACAAAGATGCGCAAACGTCATTGCAGCAATGGCAAGATAACCATAAACGTAATATTGATAATATTATTTCGAAGCTCAAATAAACTTTAATTGGATAGTGCATGTTTTCATTTTTTGAACGGTTGACAAAACCGTTCCCTGTTGAGCACCCAACAAAACCTCCTCAGACCCTAGTTGCTTTTTGTCGTCATTACACTAAAGGTATGTGGCCTGTAATCTTTACAGTATCGATTTTAGCTGCGTCTGTTGCGGCTTTAGAGGTTTCCTTGTTTAGTTATGTCGGTCAACTTGTTGATTGGCTGTCTGAGCGTGATCCGGAAACCTTTATACAGCAGGAGAGTGGCAGCCTAATCTGGATGGGCACAGTCATTCTAGTGATATTACCTTGTTTAGTGATATTACAGTCTTTGTTGACCCATCAAACGTTATTGGGTAATTACCCGATGAAGATACGTTGGCAAGCACATCGATATTTACTTGGTCAAAGTATCGGTTTTTTCCAAAATGAATTTGCTGGACGTGTCGCTACTAAAGTGATGCAAACCGCACTGGCTGTGCGTGAAGCAGTGATGAAATCACTCGATATTTTCGTGTATGTGAGTGTTTACTTTATCAGTATTTTAGTACTGGTTTTTTCGATTGATTGGCGTTTGAGTGTGCCATTGTTAATTTGGTTACTGACTTATTTTATTATTCTGCGCACGTTTATTCCGCGGCTTAAAAAAGTCTCGCAAAAACAAGCTGATGCGCGCTCAATCATGACCGGCCGAATCGTTGATAGTTATACTAATATTATGACGGTTAAGCTGTTTTCCCACAGTCAACGTGAATCAGACTATGCAAAAGAAGGTATGAGTGGATTTTTGCATACGGTTTATCCGCAAATGCGTTTAGTCACAACACTTTATGGGTTTGTTTGGTTTTCTAATGCTCTATTGGTTTTTAGTGTCAGCGCACTATCTATCTACTTGTGGTTGAATCATCTAGTAACCCCAGGTGACTTAGCGGTCGCAATTAGCTTGTGTTTACGCCTCAACGGCATGGCGCAATGGATTATGTGGGAAGTATCTTCACTATTTGAAAATATTGGTACTGTACAAGATGGGATCAATACCCTTGCCAATGATGTTGTTGTGCAAGACGTACCTGATGCCCCTGATTTACAGGTCCGCGGCGGAGCGATTGAGTTTAACAATGTTGATTTCGGTTATGCAGGTCCTGAAGGAAAGCCCATAGATGTATTCAAACAATTGAATCTTTCAATCAAACCAGGTGAAAAAGTTGGATTAGTGGGACGCTCTGGGGCGGGTAAGTCTACTTTAGTCAATTTATTGCTGAGATTTTATGATGTGCAAAGTGGCAATATTCTCATTGACGGGCAAGAGATAAAACACGTTAAGCAGGAAAGCCTGCGAGCCAATATTAGTATGGTGACGCAAGATACGTCTTTATTGCACCGATCTGTGCGCGAAAACATTATTTATGGTCGCGCCTCTGCCACAGAAGAGCAAATGATAACTGCCGCAAAACAAGCTGAAGCGGACGAGTTTATTCAGCAGCTTTCTGACTTGAATGGCAATATCGGGTACGACGCACAGGTAGGTGAGCGAGGCGTTAAATTATCTGGTGGTCAACGACAAAGAATTGCAATTGCTAGAGTGATGTTAAAAGACGCTCCGATTTTAATTTTAGATGAAGCGACTTCTGCATTGGATTCAGAAGTTGAAGCGGCTATTCAACAATGCTTAAACAAAGTAATGGTGAATAAGACTGTACTAGCCATTGCCCATAGATTATCCACCATCGCCCAAATGGACCGTTTGTTAGTTTTAGAGCAAGGAAAAATCGTGGAATCAGGTAGCCACAGTGAACTGTTGGCAAAAAATGGTATTTACGCAAAACTATGGTCTCATCAAACGGGAGGATTTATTGGGGTTGATTAATTCGCACTCCCTGATGAGCTACATCAAAGACTCCTGATGTTTTGCATTGGGAGTTTTTATATTTCATTTCGGTTTTTTCAAACAATCCTTCACTCAAAAGCAAAGCGCAAAATCTGTATTTTCCTAGCTTATTGTTTTCTTTACCTTTTAATTTAACGGGTAAAAAAACCACCTAAAAAGGGTAAAAAAAGGTTGCATTTAGTTGACCGTATGGTTAGTTTTTAACCTGAGATTATTAAGTGAGCAGCTAAATCTGCCTTTTCAAGTCACTTTATAGCGTCTCACTTTAATAAGAAATATAGGATTTCGAGCCCATGAAAAACCTACGACTCAAAGCAATCTACAAGCGAATTTTGAACTTTTCGGCATTCAAGACTTAGCGACTCTTATCTAATTTAACTTCTGAATATAGTCCTAAACCCAGTCTGAGCAGACTTGGGCGGAATTCTTATGTCTTTAAAAAGGAGGAAGGTCTATGTAACCAATTAAAATTGAAGCAAATATTTAAACAAATTTAAAAATAATAAAAATTAAAATAACGACAGGAATAGGAAAATCGGGAATGAATAATAAAAATTTTCTCATCAGCGCCTTAGGCGTAGCTGTGATGAGTATTACCCAAACAATGGCTGCACAGCCATCTCCAAATTTGCAGTTTGCTGAATGGTTGGCGTCACAAAACCCAGAACTGAATAATCAGCTAACGGATCGATTAATTGTAAAATTTAAAAATCAGACTACTTTGCATGAAATAGAAACGGCCAGTACTGATTTAAGTTCAGAGTCGGAGATAAATAATGGATTGTCAATTGCTCCTGGTCAAATCTCTGCGGGTAGCAATCTATTAACTAAGCTAGCCACTAAAACTGGTCAGCAAATGCGTTTCGTAAAAACCAATAAACAGGGAAGGGCAATCTTAAAGTTAGACAAGCGAATGTCGAAAGCAGCCATGCAATCCATTATTTTGCAAATGCAGCAAGACCCTTTAGTTGAATCTGTTGAAGCTGATCCAATTCGCTATTTAATGGCGCAATCACAGCCTTGGGGAATTGCTAATGTTCAAGCTGATCAGTTGTCTGATGTCAGTGCTGGTGGCAAAACGGTATGTATAATTGACTCTGGCTATGACATTAACAACCCTGATCTTAGTGCTAATTCGGTTTCTGGGAGTAATAATTCAGGTACCGGAAATTGGTACGTGCCGGGAGGATCTCATGGTACTCATGTAGCAGGCACCATAGCTGGAATTAATAATGCTGAAGGGATTGTCGGCGTGCTTCCTAACCAAAACATTAATCTGCATATCATCAAAGTATTTAATGAATCAGGCTGGGGTTACTCTAGTGATTTAGCCGATGCGGTTGAAACCTGTGAGGCAAATGGTGCGGATGTAGTCAATATGTCATTGGGTGGTGCCGGTTCTTCTACAAGCGAAAGCAATCGTCTTACCGCCGTCGCCAATAATGGTGTTTTGTTAGTCGCCGCAGCAGGAAATGCTGGGGACTCAAGTCACTCTTATCCGGCGTCTTATAGTTCGGTTATCTCTGTTGCCGCAGTGGATGAAACAGGTTTAAGAGCTGAATTTTCTCAATATACCAACCAAGTTGAACTATCTGCACCAGGGGAAGCGATTCTTTCTACTGTGGGTATTAATGATGGGCGGCAGGGTTATTTAACGTTCAATGGAACGACACTAGGAGATGACCGAGTTTTACCGCCGTCACGCTATATTGTTAGTGGCGGAAGTTACGCAATCAATAATATTAACGGTTCAGTTTCTGGAGTGATAGGAGCCTGTAGTACCAGCAGTAGCGGTAGTTTCAGTTGCTCAAATATGAGCAACAAAATTTGTGTTGTAGAGCGTGCAGACAATCAAGCGGGCAGTACTTATCCTGAAATTAACGCGGCATTAGCTTGCGATAATGCGGGAGCGGCGGGGATTGTGATTTATAGCAATGCCGAGCGTCCTGGATTGCAAAATCCATTTTTGGTAGATGACAGTAGTCAAATTACAGTGCCAACAGTGTCGGTCAATCGAACTCTTGGTCAGCAATTAATTGCAGCGGCAGGCACATCGGCTACGTTACAGGTGTTAGGTAATACGGATTACGCCTACTACAACGGAACTTCTATGGCGAGTCCACATGTTGCTGGGGTAGCAGCTTTGGTCTGGGCTAATAACCCCAGTTGTAGTGCTTCCCAAGTACGCAGCGCGTTAGGCGCGACGGCTTTTGATTTGGAGTCGACCGGACGGGATAACCAAACGGGCTATGGTTTAGTGCAAGCGAAAGCAGCGTCAGACTATTTAGCTGCAAATTGCAGTGGCAATGGTGGTGGAGATCCAGGAGGGAATGTACTAATTAACGGAACTGCAGTGACCGGGTTATCTGGCGCGTCTAATTCTGAACTACTTTACAGCATAGATATTCCTGAAGGAGCAAGCGATTTGGTTTTCTCTATGAGTGGTGGCTCTGGAGATGCTGATTTGTATGTTAAATATGCAACTGAACCATCCACAAATAGTTATGATTGCAGACCCTACCTAGGTGGTAATAATGAATCTTGCAGTGTAGATCCGGTTCAAGCTGGTACCTATTACGTTAAAATAATTGGTTACAGTGCCTATTCTGGTGTGTCCATACAAGCTGATTATACTGAATCAGCAGGTGGTGGAGGAAATGATGGCTCGTTAACTGTAATTGAAGATATTTCCGCATCACGTCGTAATTGGGTGTATTACACAGTAGAAGTTCCAGCGGGTTCATCAGTGTTGGATGTGAGTACCAATGGCGGCAGCGGTGATGCCGATCTCTATGTTCGATATGGTAGTAACCCAACTACCGGTAGTTATGATTGTCGACCATACCAAAATGGCAATACTGAAAGCTGTTCGTTTAATTCACCGCAAACAGGTACTTGGTATGTGGGTATTCGCGCTTACAGCACATTTTCGAATTTAACATTGACGATGGAAGTTCAACCTTAAATATCCATTAAAATTCAAATAGGCCGTCTAGCAAGGCGGCTTATTTAACCTCAAACTAAAATAACTTTTAGTAGCCCTTGGGTATGGATTAAGTGAAGCCAAAGAATAGCGACGATTAATAGTTGCTAGCTCCACTGCTATTTTCCGCTTGTCGGAATTCATTTTTACTTGAATAGCGCGGCTCAATGAGTATAATACGCGTCCCTCCTTGTGTGACTCCAAATTTTCCAATAAAAAAATTGGTTCAAATCACAAAGATGGTGTAACTGAAATTTGTTAGGGGTGTAGTTCCAATTGGTAGAACAGCGGTCTCCAAAACCGATGGTTGGGGGTTCGAATCCCTCCACCCCTGCCAATTTTGTCAAATCACATAAATTTGAATTTAAACATACTGGTTTACTTGAAACATAATTGACCAGTATTTATTACGGAAGTAAGAATATGAGCGAAAAAGCAGAATCACCATCCAATTCATTGGATATGCTCAAATGGTTGGTAGTCGTCTTGATTTTGGGCGGAGTGATAGCCGCAAATACCTATTATCAGGAAATTTCTGTGCTTTATCGTGCACTTGGTGCTGTGGCATTGGTGGTGATTGCCGGCTTTATTGCCAGCAGCACGGTTAAAGGAAGTTCATTCTTAACTTTTGCAAAAGAATCTCGAGTCGAAGTGCGTAAAGTTGTTTGGCCCACAAGACAAGAAGCAACTACCACTACTTTGATAGTTTTGGCTGCTACCGCTTTTATGTCTATCGTTCTTTATCTTTTAGACATGGGTATTGTGGAAGTCGTGTCTTTTGTTACCGGTTTAGGAGTGTAAGTCATGTCTGATAAAAAATGGTATGTAGTACAAGCATTTTCTGGTTATGAAGGACGTGTTCAAAAGACGTTAGTTGAACATATCAAAATGAACGGTATGGAAGATTATTTCGGTGAAATATTAGTACCTACCGAAGAAGTTGTTGAAATGCGAGCTGGCCAAAAACGCAAAAGTGAACGCAAATTTTTCCCAGGCTATGTACTGGTAGAAATGGAAATGAACGAAGACTCATGGCACTTGGTTAAAAGTGTTCCAAGAGTGTTAGGTTTCATTGGTGGTACTTCAGATCGTCCAATGCCTATTTCTAAGAAAGAAGCAGATGCTATTCTTAATCGTTTGGAAGAATCAGTAGACAAGCCAAAACCAAAAACATTATTCGAACCAGGCGAAGTGGTTCGTGTTACCGATGGTCCTTTCGCAGATTTCAACGGCGTTGTCGAAGAAGTCGATTACGAAAAGAGCCGCTTGAAAGTATCAGTACTTATTTTCGGTCGTTCAACTCCGGTAGAACTAGAGTTCGGCCAAGTCGAAAAAGGGTGAAGCAAGACCGAAACGAAGTTTCGCAGTTTGCTGAACGACCGACATGGATGTCGGGCTGGAACCCAGCCACAGGATGTGCACGAAGAGACGACTATAGGTCGTCTTTTTTAGTTTAATATTCCCAGAATTTTTAGCTTCGAAGAAGCTTTGGCCGACTGAACGACCGACATGGGTAAAGCTGGTTTTATTAGGAGCGAAGCTCCGTCCAGCTGCACGACCGCTCAAGGAAGTGCGGGCTGGACGTAATACCAAGGACGGGTCAGTATGGTTTTAGTATATTAGCCCCAGAATTCTGCACTCAAGATACCAGGCTGGAATCCAGCGCCAAGGATGGCGCCGAAGAAATTAAAACAAAGATGTCTAAATAGGCATCTTTTTTTTGCCTCGAGAAAAGCACAAAAGCCTATGTAGCATGGTCTTTAGGCCATGGTATTTAATGTGTGCTATTCGCGGGGCTAAAGCACCCGCCTACAGGGATGGGGGGGTTTTGTGGCTCTGCGGGGCTAAAGCACCCGCCTACAGGGATGGTATGGTTTTGTGGCTCTGCGGGGCTAAAGCACCCGCCTACAGGGATGGTATGGTTTTGTGGCTCTGCGGGGCTAAAGCACCCGCCTACAGGGATGGTATGGTTTTGTGGCTTAAGGAATACGCCTAAATGCCTTGTAGCACGGGCTTCAGCCCGTGGAGCTATTGTGTTCTTGGGCGCGGCTAAAGTCTGGCCAACAGATCTTATCGACAGGAATTGATTATTAATAGGTAAAAAAAACCCCACAAAATTAAGTTTGTGGGGTGAAACTTTAATTGAGTTTCAAAGAGGTTATTCGTTTGTAATTGATTGCCCGTGTTTAAGACCCGCTTTTTTAGTCGGTCTGAGTTCTTGAATCGGCATACTGGTCCATCTTTCTGGCGGTAGTTCAGGTACCGTTTTGTTATATCGACTCTGTTTATCCAAATTGCTTAGACTCAACCTCAAGCTTTTGGTTACAGGCTGTTCAATCACCTCACAAGGACAAATGAAGACGCCGTATTTACGTGACATAATCCCGAGCTTTAAACTACTCGAGTAATGAATGATTGGCGCACCCAGAATCAATCCAAGTAACACTGGCGCTAACCACCAAAACAATAGTGGGGTCAGATACCAAGTCAATGCACCCCAAAGAATTGCTAGCGTTGTAGCAGCCCAGGTACGTTTTATTGCTTCGGACCAAGGTACAGTTCTGCCTTCTCGACTTTGCGCATTCCAACTTACGTTTTTCCCTGCCAGCGCATTCAACACAAAGTAGGCGTGATATGCCATCATCAAAGGCGCGATTACAATTGCGACTACTATCTCTATCAATGTACTAATCACTAACGTTAGTGCACCACCAAACTCGTACCGACGGTATACAAGAGCATGGATTAGGCTCAAGAATTTAGGTCCTATAAGTAGTAATGCGGTTGCGAAAAGTAATGCAAATATGGAATCTGATTTATCTACTGGCCACGCTGGAAATAATTGATGAGGTGCGGTGAAAAACACATCATCAGAAGCAGCCCTAACGGTGGCGTCTATGGTGCTGAGCAACAGCAAAACAAACCATACTAATGAAGAAACGTAAGCGAATGCACCTAATACAAAATGTAATTTACTGATATTTTGCAAGCCTTCCGT
Source organism: Aliiglaciecola sp. NS0011-25 (assembly GCF_040370605.1). Taxonomy (NCBI): domain Bacteria; kingdom Pseudomonadati; phylum Pseudomonadota; class Gammaproteobacteria; order Alteromonadales; family Alteromonadaceae; genus Aliiglaciecola; species Aliiglaciecola sp. NS0011-25. The sequence continues at coordinate 18,724 of NZ_BAABWR010000033.1, read as the reverse complement.
TCGGAGTAATCCCAAATGTTGTAGGTTGCCTTGAACCCAACGTCGATCGCGGGTTGCATAGTCAATGATATTACTCGGTACCTCTTCATAACTACCTTCTAGGTCAGCTAATAGATAGACATGCCAACCAGCTCGCCTTAGTAGCGCAGCTTCAACAAAATCATGGCTTAAGATTTCCCCACCAAAGGGGACGTCACCCGGAAGATGCGGTAAACCACAGGACGCCATAAAAGCATCAATCCGAATAATTGCATTGTGTCCCCAATAATTGGCAGTGTCTGTTTGCCAAAATGCCTGGCCTGCAGCTAAAGTAGGGCAATACAAACTAGAAGCGAATTGTAAAAAACGTCCGAAAAGTGTGTTTTGTCTAATCGGAATTGGAACCGTTTGAATAAGCCCTGCTTTAGGATTGCTCTGCAGGGTTTTCACCAACGTAAGCATGCTCTCAGCAGTCATTAGGCTGTCTGCATCTAACACAATCATGGATTGATAGTTGGCTCCCCAACGTTCGCAAAAATCTGCAACATTCCCTACTTTACGATTTACATTCTTTTCCCGACGGCGATAGAACATGTGTGAGGCAACCTCATTACCCATTCTTGCGGTCAATTTATTCCATGCCACTAGTTCGGCTTCAATCAGCGGTTTCTGTTGGGTGTCACTTAACATGTAAAAATCAAAATATTGTAAACTTCCCGATTTTTCGATTTCCTTAATACATGCTTCAAAGCCAGACATTATGCGGTTGGTATCTTCATTATAGACCGGCATTATAATCGCCTGACGCTGGTTTGGGTCCAGACTGCCTGCCTGATTTTTGCGCAGCGCTTGTTTGAGGGTTACAGGATCTCTTCGCAACATAAGCAGGGTAAAACCTATAATCGCGCTCCAAAATGCCGCTGAAATCCAAACAAAGGTTAGGGTAAATAGGAACAGCAAAACTATTTCTATAGCCGTAAATCCATCTACTGAAAATATATCAGTCATCGCCCATCCGCCTACGATGGCGGTGGCAAGTACCAAAAACGCATAGCTATATTTACGTGCTGTTTTTGCGGATGCTTTAATAAAGTGTTCATTCGTAGAAGTAGACATGTGAACTCCCTCTTGATGATTATTCGATTTCATTTCGACTCCAAACATAGTTCCACACTTCACTAATAGGCTTGCCTCTCAGAGACAGTGATAATCTCATGTCCACGGCTCTATCTTGGTCAGCAGTCAGTGTAAACGACACTCTCCAGCTTTTTTTGTCAGGTAGTTGACTGACAATCAATTCGTCATATTTGCCGCCACTTACTTGTAAATCAGCTTGGATAGGAACGTTTTGAGTTAAATTTGTTAATTGATTCGCAGAAAAGTCGACGATAATTTTACGTACACTTTTATCCGCAGGATTGTTCTCACCTGGCAAAGCTGCCCAGCTATTCATTGCGCGAACAACGGTGGCAAGGTTACTTTGTTTCAAATCTCCAGAAACCGTGCTCAAGGTGTAATTAAATTCTCGTGTTTGGCCTTTCTTAAAAGGCTCATCTGGTACCCAGTAACTTACGATGTTGTCATTGGTTTCTGAATTCGTTGGTATTTCCACAAGCTCTAAGCGACCTGCTCCCCAATTATTGTCTGGTTTTACCCAGATGCCTGGACGATTGTGATAGTTCGCTTCGATATCTGAATAATGTGCAAAATCAATATCCCGTTGTAATAAACCAAAGCCTTTAGGTTGGGTGTCTTGCATTGAGGTTACTTGTAAGGTTTTTGGGTTGTTAAGCTGGCGCCATATTTGTTCGCCTTGAGAGTTGATCATTAACAAACCGTCGGAGTCGTGAACTTCTGGTCTGAAATCGTCAAAATACCTAGTGGTCGTTTCACTAGACAACAACATGCTTGTTAACGGAGCAACACCAAGCTTTTCAACGTCAGTACGAGCATATATTTGGCTGTTAACTTTTACTTCAGTGTTAAGTCCTGCGGTAAGTTCGAAACGATAAGCGCCTGTTACCGATTTACTCTCTAATAAAGCATAAATAATTAAATTTTCGGCTTCTTCTTTAGGCTCAATTACCCAAAAACGAGTAAATTCAGGAAATTCTTCACCAGAGGAATGAGCTGTATTGATAGCTAATCCTCGTGCTGATATTCCATATACCTGCCCTGGACCGACAATCCTAAAGTACGATGCCCCTAAGAAAACCGCTAATTCATCTTTATATTGTGGAGTGTTTAAGGGGTAATGAACCCGAAACCCAGCAAAACCAGCATCAGGAGGCGCGATACCTTGCAGTGGCAAAGCTTCATTTTCATAAATGAACTTATCTCCCTTAAAGGTAACAGTGTTGCTTCCAGCATTACTATCTACTAAGCGCAGCATCACTGGACTTTTGTAAAGGAAACCTGGGTGGAATAGTTGCAATTCGAAATTTGACTTGTCTTTCCAGATTGCCTTTTGAGGGTTGAAGCGTATATTTCGATACTCACTATAAGTCATATTTGCCAATTCTTTAGGCAGTTCAGTAGAGCGTTTTTGATATTCTTCTGCGGATAGTTTTTTAGCCTGACCTTTAACCATTTCAAATGTAATTTTGTCTACATCAGGCTTAGTGATAACACCTTCAGGTTTTTCTGCGCTCACCGGCTGTTGAGCTGTCGCTAGTTGGGAGGGGAGGAGTAAACTACTAGGGAGCATTAAACCAACGCAAAACCACAAAGATACCTTTGTGGATGTATGCTTATTACTTCTTCTTTTGGTCTTATTCGCAACCAGCTTTAACATTTTTATCCTTCCTATGATTATTTTTTTCGCCGTTTAGAATCAAGCTGTACACTGTTAAGTGTCTTTAACTAATTTGCACAAACGGCCCGGGGAATAATGAAACTTGATACTCAATAATTAAGTAACAAGCAGAAAGTAGGCCAGAAAAATGGTGATACCCATTTTTAAAGTCGGATTCTGCTTTTGATTATTTTATATTATTGTTTTTAATGGTGTTTTTATTTCTTGCTGATTCCAAAGAGAGTTTAAAGAGGCGTTAAAAAGGAAGTTTTGGTAAAGAATGTATTCTATACCTTGGTTTAATGTCTGTTAAAACAGACACCTTGTGCAAAGAGCTCTGGTAATAATTGAAAAGGTCGGTAAGCAGCGATGTGTAGCCACTGTATCAAATCGGAAACACTGTGCTGTTTTTTTTCGTTAAGGTGAGAATTTCTAGGGCTTCCAGAGCAATTCAGCGATGATTTTTGTTCTACTTAAATAATTTAGGTTTAACAGCAGGCTGCGTATGTTTAGTAAAAATGATATTTGTCTATGTAAATTTTTCACGCTGTAAGTTAGCCATTTAAGCTCTTACATTATCATTTCCATAGCCAACCAATTAAGCGGTGTAGGCTTGTTTTGTTTTACTTAAAACGTTAAGTTTGGCATTCAATATATTATTTCATTTCATGAGCATTCTTAATAAAGGGAATTATTTTTATGCAGCTAAAAAAGTGCATTGTAAACATATGCATCATACTCTGTGTTAGCTTCGTACAAAGCGCCACCTTATTTGCTCAAGTAAGCAGCCAGCCAGAGCCACAACGAAGAGTTGAGCAGATCGAAGTTGTTGGCACTAAACCATTATATTTCTATCGCCAACAAATGGTTAAAACAGAACTTGAATTTTACGATTACTACAATGATCTAGTCGATAACCCTAAATTTAAAGTGAAATGTAAACGAGAGCGAAAACAAGGTGCGGGCCGGATTACTCAAAGAGCTTGTTACCCCCAATATTTTTTAGCCAAGAAAACACAGTTAACTGAAATCGCGATGCGCGCATCGGCGGCTTTACCTTCTGATGATGATGTTGCAATGCAGGTTCAACAAGAGAAACAAGCGTCACTAGCCTATGCTGAAAAATTGATTGAACGGGAACCAGCACTAAAAAAGCGGTTGATCGAGATGTATCAAGCCAAAAAGGTATTTTTTTCCAAACAGCAAAGCGTGAAAGATAAACAGTAAATTCTCGATTCATAAATTGTTAGTAGCGCCCATCTGCTAAAAATAATTCTGTCAGAATGACTTAAATAATTAAATATCCGTATATAAGTGTTGCGTAGCCCGAATATGTAATCTATAATTCGCGACCGTTAATTTTTATGGGAAGCCGATTGAGCAAACAATCTCTATGTTTTGCGAGGCGATAGACCCAAATTTGAGAGAGAGATAATGGCTAAAAAAATCACAGGCTTAATTAAGCTTCAGGTTGCAGCTGGTTCTGCTAACCCAAGTCCACCTGTTGGTCCTGCACTAGGTGCTAAAGGTGTTAACATCATGGAATTCTGTAAAGCGTTTAACGCAGCTACAGACAGCCTTGAAAAAGGTGCTCCAGTTCCAGTAGTTATCACTGTATATGAAGACCGTTCATTTACCTTTGAAACCAAAACTCCACCTGCGTCTTTCTTATTGAAGAAAGCAGCTGGTATTAAGAGTGGTTCTGGCCGTCCTAACACTGAAAAAGTGGGTAAGGTGACGCGCGCGCAATTGGAAGAAATTGCAAAAACTAAAGAACCTGACCTGACTGCAGCCGATCTTGATGCAGCTGTTCGTACCATCGCTGGCTCTGCTCGCAGCATGGGCTTGGTAGTAGAGGGATAAGACATGGCTAAATTAACTAAACGTATGCGCACTATTCGCGAGAAAGTTGACGCAACTAAAGAATACGAAATTAATGAAGCTGTTGCTTTGTTGAAAGAATTAGCTACTGCAAAGTTTGCTGAAAGTGTAGATGTTTCAGTTAACCTTGGTATTGATGCTCGTAAATCTGACCAAAACGTACGTGGAGCAACTGTGCTTCCAAACGGAACTGGTAAAGACGTTCGCGTAGCAGTATTTACTCAAGGCGCTAACGCAGAAGCAGCTAAAGAAGCTGGTGCTGACATCGTTGGTATGGAAGATCTTGCTGAGCTAGTCAAGAAAGGCGAAATGAACTTTGACGTAGTAGTTGCTTCTCCAGATGCAATGCGCGTTGTAGGTCAGTTGGGTCAAATCTTAGGTCCTCGTGGACTTATGCCTAACCCTAAAACTGGCACTGTGACTCCAGACGTAGCAACTGCTGTTAAAAATGCAAAAGCTGGTCAAGTTCGTTACAGAAACGACAAAAACGGAATTATCCATGCAAGCATTGGTAAAATCGCTTTTGAAGCAAACCAGATTCAAGAAAACCTTGATGCCTTGCTAGAAGCATTGAAGAAAGCTAAACCTTCTTCTGCTAAAGGTGCTTACTTCAAGAAAGTTAGCCTTAGTACCACAATGGGTGCTGGCGTAACACTTGATCCAGTAAGCCTAGGCTTGAAATAAATTACCAATTAGATAACTCAGTTATCTTAATTGGCTTATGAGCAATTGCTCATCTCTCTAAAGGTTATGGGTTGGAGCTGTTTTTAACTAAGTTAAAAATCATGCTCCCGTCCAAGACCGCAGGTGCGAAATAGTAGGTGAAGTAAGAGAGCACCTACATTAAATATTTCGCTTAATACGTAAAATGCCTGCGCAGACGGTGGTTTCGACTCAGACTCTCTGGGGAAACGAACACCGTAGAGCGGTAAATCAGCGAATATTGTTTGGCAGTATTCAACGGTTTATCAATCTGGAACTCTGAATGTGAAATCATTATGAAATTGCATTCAGTTAACAAGAGGTGAACTCAGTGGCACTAGGTTTAGCAGCAAAAAAAGAGATCGTAGCAGAAGTAAGTGAAGTTGCATCTCGAGCTCTATCCGTTGCCGTCGCTGAATACCGTGGGATGGAAGTTTCAGAACTGACTGACCTGCGTGTTAAAGCTCGTGAGCAAGGCGTATACGTTAAAGTAGTACGTAATACACTTGCAAAACGTGGTTTAGCAGACAGTAAGTTTTCTGATATTGAAGAAGCTTTAACTGGTCCTCTAATTTACGGATTTTCAATAGACGCACCTGGCGGTGCAGCACGTCTATTCAAAGATTTTAGTAAAGGAAATGACAAGCTTAAAGTAACTGCACTTTCAATCGGCAGTGGTTTATTGGGTCCTGAAAAATTGGACGCAGTTGCTTCACTTCCGACTCGCGACGAAGCTCTAGCAAAATTACTTGCTACCTTCAAAGCACCAGCCGAGAAATTCGTTCGTACAATCAACGAAGTTCCAGGCAAGTTTGTGCGTGTATTGGCGGCGATCAAAGACGAAAAATAATTTTCGTGTTTGGCATTAAATTTTTTAACAACTAATAACCCCAGGAGTTTAGAGAAAATGGCTCTAACTAAAGATGATATATTAAACGCGATTGCTGAAATGCCAGTTATGGAATTGGTAGAGTTAATCGAAGCAGCTGAAGAAAAATTCAACGTTTCTGCTGCAGCGGCTGTTGCTGTTGCTGGTCCTGCTGTAGCTGCTGAAGCTGCTGCAGAGCAAACAGAATTTGACGTTGTAATGACTTCATTTGGCGCTAACAAAGTTGCTGTTATCAAAGCAGTACGTGGCGCAACTGGCCTAGGTCTTAAAGAAGCTAAAGATGTTGTTGAATCAGCACCTAAAGCTATCAAAGAAGGTTTGGCTAAAGAAGAAGCTGAAGCACTTAAAGCTGAACTTGAAGCAGCTGGCGCAGAAGTGGAACTTAAGTAATTTGTCTGTTGGCAGATTGCTTGCCTGAAAAGGCTCGGGCTGGTGATTATTTAATCACCAGCCTTTTTGCGCTGTAGGATAGGGCATTTATACCCTTTAGAACTATCCTTCGAATTGATGCGCAACCGTGATTAAAAGTGACATAAAACCAATAAGTTAAGTGTTAAAACTTTAGAAAAATTGGTGTATGCTTGAAGATCGCGCCCAAAGGGTGCTTGAAGTTTGTTTAGTAAAAGCGCTTTACTAGGCAAGTTGGGTCAAAAATCAGAATGCTGAGGAACCCATGGTTTACTCCAATAGCGAAAAGAAACGTATCCGTAAGGATTTTGGCAAACGCCCGCAGGTATTAGAGATACCTTACCTTCTTTCAATCCAGCTCGATTCTTTTAAGAAGTTTATCGACATCGATGTTGACGGCCATTATGGACTAGAAGCTGCATTTAGATCAGTTTTTCCCATAAAAAGTTATTCAGGTAATTCTGAATTACAATATGTGAGCTACCGTTTAGGTGAGCCTGTTTTTGACGTTAAAGAATGTCAAATCCGTGGTGTAACTTATTCTGCGCCACTTAGGGTTAAGCTTCGTCTTGTGTTGTTCGATAAAGAAGCCGCTCCTGGAACGGTTAAGGATATCAAAGAGCAAGAAGTTTACATGGGTGAAATACCACTCATGACCGAAAACGGTACTTTTGTGATCAATGGAACTGAGCGCGTTATCGTGTCTCAACTTCACCGTTCACCTGGTGTTTTCTTCGATCATGATAAAGGAAAAACACACTCATCAGGTAAAGTGCTTTATAACGCACGTGTTATTCCTTACCGTGGTTCTTGGTTAGACTTCGAATTTGACCCGAAAGATAATTTATATGTTCGTATCGATCGTCGCCGTAAATTACCTGCGACTATCATGTTACGTGCATTGGAAATGCCCACTGAAGAAATTCTTGATGAGTTCTTTGATAAAGATCTTATCAAAATAGTGGATGAAAAATTCATGATGGACATCGTTCCTGAGCGTCTACGTGGTGAAACTGCACAGTTTGACATCCTAGATGGCGAAGGAAATGTTCTAGTAGAAACCGGTCGTCGTATTTCTGCTCGTCATACTCGTGCTCTTGAAAAAGCAAAAGTGACAGAGCTTGAAGTTCCTGCTGAGTTCCTAGTTGGTCGTGTTATCGCTAAAGATCACATTAATGAAGAAACGGGTGAAGTAATTGTTAATGCTAATGACGAATTGACAGTGGAAACACTTGAAGCGTTACTAGAATCAAAAATTGACTCATTTGATACTCTTTATATTAATGAATTGGATCACGGTGCATACATTTCAGACACGCTACGTATTGATAGTTCTTCCAATCGCTTAGAGGCTTTGGTTGAGATTTATCGTATGATGCGTCCTGGTGAGCCTCCAACTAAAGACGCTGCTGAAACCTTATTTGGTAACTTATTCTTCTCTGATGATCGTTATGATTTGTCAGCTGTAGGTAGAATGAAGTTTAACCGTCGTCTAGGTCGTGAAGAACTGATTGGCGAAGGTACGCTAGATAAAAAAGATATCATTGCGGTAATGAAGCAATTGATTACCATCCGTGATGGTAAAGATGAAGTGGATGATATCGATCACTTAGGTAACCGTCGTATCCGTTCTGTTGGTGAAATGGCAGAAAATCAATTCCGTGTTGGCTTAGTACGTGTTGAACGTGCAGTTAAAGAGCGCCTAAGTTTAGGCGACCTTGACGCGATAATGCCACAGGATTTGATTAACGCTAAGCCAATCTCAGCGGCAGTTAAAGAGTTCTTTGGCTCTAGCCAATTATCTCAGTTCATGGACCAAAACAACCCGCTTTCAGAAGTGACGCACAAACGTCGTATTTCTGCATTAGGCCCAGGTGGTTTGACTCGTGAACGCGCAGGTTTTGAAGTACGAGACGTACATCCGACTCACTATGGTCGTGTTTGTCCAATTGAAACTCCTGAAGGTCCAAACATCGGTTTGATTAACTCGCTTTCGAGTTTTGCTCGTACCAATGACTTTGGTTTCCTTGAAACTCCTTATCGTAAAATTGTTGACGGCGTTGTTACTGACGATATCGATTACCTTTCTGCTATCGAAGAAGGTCAATTCGCAATCGCACAGGCAAACGTTGTTTTAGACGATGATGGTAAACTGACTGAAGAACTTATCCCTTGCCGCTACCGTGGTGAGACTACTTTGATGCAAATTGAAGACATCAAGTATATGGATGTTTCTCCACAGCAAATCGTATCTGTTGCGGCATCAATCATCCCGTTCTTGGAACACGATGATGCTAACCGCGCATTGATGGGTGCAAACATGCAACGTCAAGCTGTACCAACTCTAAAAGCTGATAAGCCTTTAGTTGGAACAGGTATGGAAAAAACGGTTGCTGTAGATTCAGGTGTAACTATTATCGCTAAACGCGGTGGTACTGTTGATTATGTTGATGCGAGTCGCATAGTTATTAAGGTTAATGAAGAAGAAATGGCTGCTGGCGAAGCAGGTATTGATATCTACAACCTTACTAAATACACCCGTTCAAACCAGAATACATGTATTAACCAAAAACCAACTTGTAATGTAGGTGACCCTATTGTTACTGGTGACGTATTGGCCGATGGTCCTTCCACTGATTTAGGTGAGTTGGCATTGGGTCAAAATATGCGTATCGCATTTATGCCTTGGAATGGTTATAACTTTGAGGATTCAATCCTTATTTCTGAGCGTGTAGCCCAAGAAGATCGCTTCACAACTATCCATATTCAAGAACTAAGCTGTATTGCTCGTGATACTAAGCTTGGTCCTGAAGAGATAAGTGCTGATATACCAAACGTTGGTGAATCTGCTCTTGGAAAACTGGATGAGTCAGGTGTGGTCTATATCGGCGCCGAAGTAAAAGGTGGCGATATCTTAGTTGGTAAAGTTACCCCTAAAGGTGAAACCCAGCTTACGCCAGAAGAAAAACTTTTAAGAGCCATCTTCGGTGAAAAAGCGTCAGACGTTAAAGATACTTCTTTGCGTGTACCTAACTCTGTTCACGGTACAGTTATTGACGTTCAAGTTTTCACCCGTGATGGTGTTGAAAAAGATAAACGTGCTCTTGAGATTGAAGATATGCAATTACGTCAAGTCAAAAAAGACTTGGGTGATGAGTTCGGTATTTTAGCCGACGGTATCTTTGCGCGAGCGACTAACCTATTGCTTCGCAATGGTATTGATCAAGCTAAGCTTGACAGTATGCCTCGTGAAAAATGGTTCGACCTTACGCTACAAGATGAAGATGCACAGTTAGAACTTGATCAAATCGCTGAACAACACAGTGAAATCAAACTTGATTTCGATAACAAGTTTGAAATCAAACGTCGCAAAATCACTCAAGGTGATGACTTAGCGCCGGGTGTGTTGAAGATTGTTAAAGTTTACTTGGCGGTTAAACGTCATATCCAGCCTGGTGATAAAATGGCCGGTCGTCACGGTAACAAAGGTGTTATCTCGACTATCCAACCAGTGGAAGATATGCCTTACGATGCAAACGGAACTCCTGTAGACATCGTACTTAACCCACTTGGTGTACCTTCGCGGATGAACATCGGTCAGATTCTTGAAACTCACCTGGGCATGGCTGCTCACGGTTTGGGTGTGAAGATTGATCGCATGATCAAAGAGCAAGAAGAATTAACTAAGTTAAGAAGCTTCTTAACAGAAGTGTATAACTCAGGTAAATCCCATCAAGTTGTAGACATTGAAAGCTTTACAGATGATGAAGTTAGACGTCTTGCTGAAAACTTGCGTAAAGGTGTACCTATCGCAACGCCTGTATTTGATGGTGCAACGGAACGAGAAATTAAAGACTTGTTACTGTTGGCTGATATTCCAGAAAGCGGACAAATCACGTTGTTTGACGGTCGTACTGGCCGCGCATTTGAACGTCCTGTAACCGTAGGTTACATGTATATGCTGAAACTTAACCACTTGGTTGATGACAAAATGCATGCACGTTCAACTGGTTCTTACAGCTTGGTTACACAGCAACCATTGGGTGGTAAAGCTCAATTTGGTGGACAGCGTTTCGGAGAGATGGAAGTGTGGGCACTAGAAGCATACGGTGCCGCTTATACCTTGCAAGAAATGCTAACTGTGAAATCCGATGACGTTAATGGCCGTACCAAAATGTATAAAAACATTGTGGATGGCGATCATCGTATGGAACCTGGTATGCCGGAATCCTTCAACGTATTGTTGAAAGAAATCCGCTCATTGGGTATCAATATCGAGTTAGAAGAGCAGAACGACTAGTTTGCTCTGATTGAGCGAAAGAAAGGAGAGCCTGACTAGCCAAATAGGTTAGTCGGGTTTTGTAACACCACTCCGCTGGGAGAAAAAAGTGAAAGACTTATTAAAGTTTCTTAAGCAACAGAACAAAACCGAAGAGTTCGATAATATTCGAATCGGTCTTGCTTCTCCGGACATGGTCCGTTCGTGGTCTTTTGGTGAGGTTAAGAAACCTGAAACCATTAACTACCGTACGTTCAAACCAGAGCGCGATGGCCTTTTCTGTGCCCGTATTTTTGGTCCGGTAAAAGACTATGAGTGTTTGTGTGGTAAATACAAACGCCTTAAACACCGTGGTGTGATTTGTGAAAAATGTGGCGTTGAAGTTACATTAACTAAAGTACGTCGTGAGCGTATGGGTCATATCGAATTGGCTAGCCCGGTCGCGCATATTTGGTTTTTGAAATCATTGCCGTCTCGGATTGGTTTGATGTTAGATATGACATTGCGTGATATCGAACGTGTACTTTATTTCGAATCTTATGTTGTAACCGAACCCGGTATGACAACCCTAGAGCGTTCTCAACTTTTAACTGAAGAAGAATACTTAGATTCTTTGGAAGAACATGGTGATGAATTCGACGCTAAAATGGGTGCTGAGGCAGTATTCGAATTACTTAAAGTATTAGATGTTGATGCTGATGTAGTCGCAATGCGTGAAGAATTGCCTAGCATCAATTCTGAAACTAAGCGTAAGAAAATTACTAAACGTTTGAAATTGCTTGAATCATTCCAACAATCAGGTAACAAGCCTGAGTGGATGATCATGACTGTATTACCCGTTTTACCACCGGATTTACGTCCATTGGTACCACTAGATGGCGGTCGTTTTGCAACTTCAGATTTGAACGATTTATATCGTCGTGTAATCAACCGTAACAACCGTTTGAAACGTCTTCTTGACCTTGCTGCACCTGATATCATCGTGCGCAACGAAAAACGTATGTTGCAAGAAGCTGTTGATGCACTTCTTGATAACGGTCGTCGTGGTCGTGCTATTACTGGTTCTAACAAACGTCCTCTTAAATCTTTGGCTGATATGATCAAAGGTAAACAAGGTCGTTTCCGTCAGAACTTGCTAGGTAAGCGTGTTGATTACTCTGGTCGTTCAGTTATTACTGTTGGTCCTACTCTTCGTCTACATCAGTGTGGACTTCCAAAGAAAATGGCATTGGAATTGTTCAAGCCGTTCATCTACGGAAAATTAGAAGGACGTGGTCTAGCGACTACTATCAAAGCGGCTAAGAAATTAGTAGAGCGCGAAGCACCGGAAGTTTGGGACGTACTAGATGACGTTATCCGCGAACATCCAGTTCTGCTTAACCGTGCACCTACTCTTCACCGTTTGGGTATACAAGCGTTTGAACCAATTTTGATCGAAGGTAAAGCGATACAATTGCACCCACTAGTGTGTGCGGCGTATAACGCTGACTTCGATGGTGACCAAATGGCGGTACACGTACCGTTGACAATCGAAGCGCAGCTAGAAGCTCGTGCATTGATGATGTCTACTAACAACATTTTGTCACCTGCTAACGGTGAGCCAATCATCGTACCTTCACAGGACGTTGTATTAGGTTTGTACTACCTTACTCGTGACCGTGTAAACGGTTTGGGTGAAGGCATGGTATTTACCAGCCCACATGAAGCTGAAAAAGCTTACCGTACAGGTAATGCTGAACTTCATGCTCGCGTTAAAGTTCGTATCACTGAATATGACGTAGATGCTGATGGTAACAAACAGGAAAAAGTAACATTAACTGATACTACAGTTGGTCGTGCTATTTTCTCTTTGATTTTGCCTAAAGGTTTGCCGTTTGAAATTATCAACCAAGCTATGGGTAAAAAGCAGATTTCACGTTTGTTGAACGCTTGTTACCGTGTACTAGGTTTGAAAGATACGGTTATCGCAGCTGACCAAATCATGTATACCGGTTTCCACTATGCGATGATCGCTGGTGCGTCAGTTGGTATTGATGACATGGTTATTCCAGATGCGAAGAAAGACATCATTGAAGCTGCTGAAGAAGAAGTATTCGAAATTCAGGAACAGTTCCAATCAGGTCTTGTTACCGCTGGTGAACGTTATAACAAAGTTATTGATATTTGGTCTCGTGCAAACGAAGACGTTGCTAAAGCAATGATGTCAAACTTGTCTAAAGAATCAGTTAAAAACCGTGACGGTGAAATGGAAGAGCAAGACTCTTTCAACTCAGTGTTCATGATGGCTGACTCTGGTGCTCGTGGTAGTGCTGCTCAGATTCGTCAGTTGGCGGGTATGCGTGGTCTGATGGCGAAACCAGATGGTTCAATCATTGAAACGCCTATCACAGCGAACTTCCGTGAAGGTCTAAATGTACTTCAGTACTTTATCTCTACTCACGGTGCTCGTAAAGGTTTGGCCGATACAGCATTGAAGACAGCTAACTCGGGTTACCTAACTCGTCGTTTGGTTGACGTTGCACAAGATTTGGTCATTAACACTGAAGACTGTGGCACTTTCGAAGGGGTTAAAATGACTCCTCTTATCGAAGGTGGTGACGTTGTAGAACCATTGCGTGAACGCGTATTGGGTCGTGTCGTAGCTGAAGACGTAATTAAGCCAGGTACTAACGAAATCTTAGTAGAACGTAATACGCTACTAGATGAAGGTTTGGTTGACATGTTAGAAGTTAACTCAGTAGACCAAATCTTGGTTCGCTCGGTTATCACTTGTGACAACGACTTCGGTGTTTGTGCAAGATGTTACGGACGTGACTTGGCTCGTGGACACATGGTTGGATTCGGTGAATCTGTTGGTGTTATCGCCGCACAGTCAATCGGTGAACCTGGTACACAGTTAACCATGCGTACGTTCCACATCGGTGGTGCGGCATCAAGAGCATCTGCTGAGAACAGTGTACAAGTTAAAACAACTGGTACATTGAAATTACACAATGCTAAGTATGTGCGTAATGCTGACGACAAAGTCGTTATAGTTTCACGTTCTACTGAATTGACCGTTATCGACGACCAAGGTCGTGAAAAAGAACGTTATAAAGTGCCTTACGGTGCAATCCTTTCTGTTGATGATAACGCAGCTATTAGTGCTGGCGATGTTATCGCGAACTGGGATCCGCATTCGCATCCAATTATTACAGAACGTAAGGCTAAAATTAGCTTTGCTGATGTTGATGATTCGAATACCGAAATGCAGCAAGATGAGTTAACCGGTCTAACCCGTATCGTAGTTAAAGATTTAACTAAAGCGAACGCTAAAGAACCTAAACTTATTCTAGAAAGTGATGAAGTTGGATTGCAGGAAATTCGTCTGCCTAGCTTTACTACAATCGAAGCCTCTGACGGTATGATGGCTCGTGAAGGTGACGTGCTAGCACGTATACCTCAAGAAAGTTCGAAAACTCGTGACATCACCGGTGGTCTACCGCGTGTTGCTGACTTGTTCGAAGCACGTAAGCCTAAAGAGCCTGCAATTCTTGCTGAAGTTTCCGGTACTATCGGCTTTGGTAAAGAAACAAAAGGTAAAAAGCGCTTAGTTATTACGCCTAAAGAAGGTGATCATTACGAAGAGATGATTCCTAAATGGCGTCAACTTAACGTGTTTGAAGGTGAATCTGTAGAAAAAGGTGAAGTAATCGCCGATGGTCCAGAGTCACCTCATGACATCTTGCGCCTTCGTGGTATCAGTGCAGTTGCTAACTACATTGTTAACGAAGTACAAGAAGTTTACCGCTTACAAGGGGTTAAAATTAACGATAAGCACATCGAAGTGGTCATCCGCCAGATGTTGCGTAAGTGTTTGATTACTCACCCAGGTGATACTCAATTCCTTGAAGGCGAGCAAGTTGAAGTTGCGAACGTTAGAGTTGCTAACCGTGAAATTGAAAAGCAGGGTAAAATTCCTGCTCAGTATGAAACACAGTTGCTTGGTATTACCAAAGCGTCACTGTCTACTGAATCATTCATTTCAGCGGCCTCGTTCCAAGAAACAACCCGTGTTCTTACCGAAGCAGCAGTGCAAGGTAAAGAAGATGAGTTACGTGGTTTGAAAGAAAACGTTATTGTTGGTCGTTTGATTCCAGCAGGAACCGGTTTCTCTTACCACCAAAACCGAGCGAAAATGAAACAAGCTGCTAAGATGGTTGAAGAAACATCAGTATCTGCCTCTGAAGCTGAACTTGCCCTAACTGAAGCGTTAAACGCTGAAGCTGGTGACAGTTCTAACAACGAGTAAGAAAATTTAGAAATATCTTTGGCTGACCCTAGTTAGTCAAAGACTTTTCTTGACAGTTTGTTTTATGATCTATAGAATTCCGCGACCCGAAATTTGCTAATGCAAGTTTTTGGTCGCGGATTTTTCGCTTTCAGCGCCCGGTAAAACGGGCAAACAGTAGTTTTTTATTAACCAGGAGCCCTAGTTAATGGCAACAGTTAACCAGTTAGTGCGCTCTCCTCGTAAGAAGCCCGTTGAAAAAAGCAACGTCGCTGCCTTACAGGCTTGCCCACAAAAACGTGGAGTATGTACACGCGTATATACCACCACGCCAAAGAAGCCGAACTCAGCTTTACGTAAAGTATGCCGTGTTCGTTTAACCAACGGTTTTGAAGTTTCTTCATATATCGGTGGTGAAGGTCACAACCTACAAGAGCATAGTGTTGTTCTTATTCGTGGTGGTCGTGTTAAAGATTTACCAGGTGTTCGTTACCACACTGTTCGCGGTACTTTAGACTGCGCAGGCGTTAACGACCGTAAACAAGCCCGTTCTAAATACGGCGCAAAAAGGCCTAAGTCTTAACGGTTCTCCGTTAGTAAGGCCAAACTATTAAATTTAGAGTTTTGGGTTATACCTGAATTCCCACGGAGAATATTAAGATGCCAAGAAGACGAGTCGTAGGTCAACGAAAAATCCTACCAGATCCTAAGTTCGGATCACAATTACTTGCCAAATTCATGAACGTTGTCATGTTGGACGGTAAAAAATCTACTGCTGAAAAAATTGTTTACGGTGCATTAGACATCGTTGCTGAAAAAACCAGTAAAGCTCACCTAGATGTATTCGAAGAAGCATTGGATAACATCCGCCCTACAGTCGAGGTTAAGTCTCGTCGTGTTGGTGGTTCTACGTACCAAGTACCTGTAGAAGTTCGTCCTGTTCGTCGTAATGCATTAGGTATGCGTTGGATGGTTGATGCCGCACGTAAGCGTGGTGAAAAATCTATGGCTCAGCGCCTAGCAGCTGAAATGTTAGATGCGTCTGAGAACAGAGGCTCTGCGGTTAAGAAACGTGAAGACGTTCACCGTATGGCTGAAGCGAACAAGGCGTTCGCACACTACCGTTGGTAGTCAAAGTTTCTTAGAGAGGATTAAATGGCTCGTAAACATCCAATTGAACGCTATCGCAATATCGGAATCGTTGCCCACGTTGACGCGGGTAAAACGACCACGACTGAGCGCGTTTTATTTTATACCGGCTTGTCTCACAAGATTGGTGAAGTCCATGATGGCGCTGCTACCATGGATTGGATGGAGCAAGAGCAGGAGCGGGGGATTACTATTACCTCTGCAGCCACTACTTGTTTCTGGTCTGGCATGCAACAACAATATGACCAGCACAGAATCAACATCATTGACACCCCAGGGCACGTTGACTTCACTATTGAAGTTGAACGTTCTTTACGAGTGTTAGATGGTGCGGTAGTTGTGTTCTGTGGCTCATCGGGCGTTGAACCCCAATCTGAGACTGTATGGCGCCAA
The DNA here is from genome assembly GCF_040370605.1 of Aliiglaciecola sp. NS0011-25. Taxonomy (NCBI): domain Bacteria; kingdom Pseudomonadati; phylum Pseudomonadota; class Gammaproteobacteria; order Alteromonadales; family Alteromonadaceae; genus Aliiglaciecola; species Aliiglaciecola sp. NS0011-25. The sequence goes on along the minus strand of NZ_BAABWR010000033.1, from coordinate 1,980 downwards.
GCTGATAAATACCGTGTTCCGCGCATGGTATTTGTCAATAAAATGGACCGTACGGGTGCTGACTTCGATCGTGTAGTTAAGCAAATTCACAATCGTTTAGGTGCTACTTGTGTACCTATTCAATTGAACATTGGTGCTGAAGAGAACTTCAAAGGCGTCATTGACTTGATCAAGATGAAAGCCATTAATTGGAATGAAGCTGATCAAGGTATGACCTTTTTATATGAAGATGTACCTGCAGATTTACTGGACAGGGCGAATGAACTTCGCACCGAGATGGTTGAAGCTGCCGCGGAAGCCTCTGATGAATTGATGAATAAATATTTGGAAGGTGAAGAGCTTTCCGAGGAAGAAATTAAAACTGGACTACGTATACGTACACTCAAAAATGAAATTGTAGTGGCGACATGCGGTTCAGCATTTAAAAATAAAGGTGTACAGGCTGTTCTTGATTCCGTTATCGAGTTCTTGCCAGCACCGGTTGATGTACCTGCAATCACTGGCGTACTAAGTGATAAGAATGAAACAGAAGCTGAACGTCATGCTGACGATAGCGAACCGTTTGCTGCCTTAGCGTTTAAAATTGCCACTGACCCATTTGTAGGGACTTTAACCTTCTTCCGTTGTTATTCCGGCGTGGTAAATACAGGTGATGCTGTTTATAACGCTGTAAAAGGTAAACGTGAACGCTTTGGTCGAATCGTGCAAATGCATGCTAAAGACCGTGAAGAGTTAAAAGAAGTGCGCGCTGGTGATATCGCGGCAGCAATTGGAATGAAAGATGTGACAACTGGAGACACCTTGTGTGATCCAAACCACATCATTACCCTCGAACGTATGGAATTCCCTGAACCGGTTATTTCTATTGCGGTAGAGCCTCGTTCTCAAGCTGACCAAGATAAAATGGGCGTTGCTTTGGGTAAACTTGCTGCAGAAGATCCTTCTTTCCGCGTAAAAACCGACGAAGAGTCCGGACAAACAATTATCTCAGGAATGGGTGAGTTGCATTTGGATATCATTGTTGACCGCATGAAGCGTGAATTTAATGTCGAATGTAATGTGGGTAAACCCCAAGTTGCATATCGAGAGACGATTCGTAAAAGTGTCGAAGTGGAAGGAAAGTTTGTTCGTCAATCAGGTGGACGTGGTCAATATGGACATGTTTGGCTGAAAATTGAACCAAACGAAGAAGGTGCAGGCTACGAATTTGTGAATGAAATTGTGGGCGGAATCGTTCCCAAAGAATACATTCCTTCAGTAGATAAAGGTATCCAAGAACAGATGCAAAATGGTGTCCTAGCTGGTTACCCAGTGTTGGATGTCAAAGTCACTTTGTTTGATGGTTCATTCCATGATGTTGACTCTTCTGAAATGGCGTTTAAGATAGCCGGTTCAATGGGCTTTAGGAAAGGTGTAGAGATTGCCAATCCTGTACTGCTTGAGCCGACTATGAAAGTTGAAGTCACCACTCCAGAAGACTGGATGGGTGATGTCGTGGGTGACTTAAATCGTCGTCGCGGCGTAATTGATGGCATGGATGAAGGGGTGGCAGGTATAAAAATTGTACGTGCTAAGGTTCCTCTTTCGGAAATGTTTGGCTATGCTACTGCATTGCGAAGCGCAACGCAGGGGCGAGCTTCATACTCTATGGAATTCTTTAACTATGCTGAAGCACCAAATAATGTGACTAAAGCGATAGTTGAAGCAAGAAATTAATCTAAATGAAGGTTCGGTCCGGTCTGTTACAGGGTCGGACTTTTAAATTAGGAAACGAGAAAAATGGCTAAAGAAAAGTTTGAACGCACGAAACCCCATGTAAACGTCGGTACAATTGGCCACGTTGACCATGGTAAAACTACGCTTACAGCGGCAATCACTACAGTTCTTGCAAAGACCTACGGTGGTGCAGCATCAGCATTTGATCAAATCGATAACGCTCCAGAAGAGCGTGAGCGTGGTATCACAATCTCAACTTCACAT
>NZ_BAABWR010000032.1:0-37352 GCF_040370605.1 Aliiglaciecola sp. NS0011-25 | reverse complement strand
AAAAATACAGTTGGCTGTTTTCACTCCGTTCAACATTTTAGCCAACTATATTTTTCCACTTAAGTAGGCGTTAGCTGCCACGGCGCAGTAATGCACAACATCCTGTACATGTGCTCATTTCCGATCTAAACTTGTCCCATATAATGTACAAGAGGGGTGCAAAATGAGAATTGTCTCTTTTACCGAAGCACGAAATGGTCTAAAAGCCGTTTTGGACAATGTAATCAACGATGCAGATACAACAGTAATCACTCGTCGTGACTCTGAGGATGCTGTTGTAATGTCATTAGATTACTACAACAGCCTTATGGAAACCGTTCATCTACTTCGTTCTCCAGTGAACGCTGAACACTTAAATCGTTCAATAGCACAGTTTAAAGCGGCAAAAACGATCCAGCGAGAACTTATTGATGAGTAACAGGTTGTTATCATGGACTGATGAAGCTTGGAATAGTTACGTTTATTGGCAGACTCAAGACAAGAAAACCTTGAAACGTATCAATAAGTTAATTTCGGATGTTATGCGTTCTCCATTTGATGGAATTGGAAAACCGGAACCTCTTAAAGAAAATCTTTCAGGTTTCTGGTCCCGCAGAATAGATGACACCAACCGTTTGGTATATGCCGTGGACGATACCGCAATTACGGTTATCTCGTGTCGTTACCATTACTAGTAGGTGAATAGATGCTCCCGAAGTATTGGAAGGACTTCATAGATTCAGCGGAAATTGAGAAAAAAGAAATACATATTCCTGCTAGCGCGGATCTATCTGAAATAGACGATGAGGGTGTTGATATCTACATTTTTAATGATGCGATGTCAGAAGATGAAGCAAATAACTGTTATCCCGGCATCGGCGTCAAATCTTCAGGTTATATTCCCGTTGCGGGGTGCCAGTCAGGCACTGGCGATCCGTATTTCATCAACATCAATGAAGGTGACGGCGGAACATTTTACCGCATTTACCATGATGAAGTCTTTGATGAAAACTACGATGTAAAGAGAGCAATCGACAAAGTTCTAAATAGCTATGAAGAGCTACGTAAATTTAAAATCACCTAACAAAGCCAGCCAGAGGGACAATGTAAAGTTATTCGTTAATCACAAATACATGGAGTAATTCACTTGGTCACTTGTTATCTCAATTACGTAATTGACCCCTATAAAGCTAAAGAATTTGAGCATTACGCTAAACTTTGGATACCGTTAGTAAATAAATTTGGTGGAACTCATCACGGATATTTTCTTCCTTCAGAGGGGGCTAACAACAAAGCCTTAGCCTTATTTTCTTTTCCTAGCTTGGCTGAGTACGAAGAATACCGAGTTAAATCACTTGCGGATGAAGAATGTATCAGTGCATTTAAATATGCAGAAGATACCAGGTGTATTTTAAGTTACGATAGAAGCTTCTTTCGTCCTATTTTCGAGTAAACGTTTAACAACTCAATAAATGTACTCACTGCGCTCATTGGGACGCATACACGCGGGGCGGTTTCGCCATTATATCCCACGTGCCTGCGCCCGTTATTGAAAAGTTGGTATGACTCTGGAGAGAGTAATGGATAAATATCTAGTTACTAAGGAAGAAATAGAAGAGCTTGAAGGTATTTCGAAAACCCATTTCCTTAATGATAACGCCAAAAGAATTAATAAGTCACTGGGCGATCTTACAGGCCTAACTGGATTCGGCTTTCACATTATCGAAATTCAACCCGGCCACGAATCTACAGAGTTTCATAAACACTACCATGAAGATGAATGCGTTTATGTACTCGAAGGTACAGCCGAAGCGCAAATAGGCCATGAAAAATATACAGTAAAACCCGGTGATTTTATCGGTTATCGTGCGGGTGGTGAGGCTCACGCTCTGCGCAATAACGGCAATTGTCTTTTAAAATGTATCGTAATTGGTCAGCGTTTGGAGCATGATGTTGGTGACTATCCAAAGCTGAATAAACGGATTTATCGTCAAAAGAATATGCCATGGAACCTTGTAGACATTGGGAATATCAGTGAGCCAAATGCGGGTAAAAAGTCATAATAAAGCCATCAATATGACCGCTTTACGCTGGGCTTCAATCGGCAAATTATGGCGGCGATATGCCTATCTTGCATTGGTGTGACCTATAAATGAATCGAACCTTTAAATACGAAACACCATCATGGGGCGCTAAGTTAATATGCTCAGTTTACGCTCTAATATCCGGAGCACTTTTAATAGCTTATGTTACTTATGAAGGCTGGTCGGATAATTCCCTATGGGTATTAAAGTATACTTTCGTGTTTTTAGGCTTGGCTTTTTTATTTGTATCGCTCAAGCCATCAAATTGGAAAGGCTGGGTATATTTCACAGCTGATGATAACGGAATACATTTCCCTTCATCCCCTTCAAGTGAAGAATCTGCATCCCTTGATGTAAGTTGGGAAAATGTCGGCAATATCAAACGAGAGAAGCTTTACGGTGGTGTTTATGGTATTTCAATTGAATTAAAGATTTCTCAATTAGACGTTGAGACTCATTTTCGTAATGTAGCCAACTCAAATAAAATATTAGGCTTTAATCAAATGAGAGGTGAATATTTCGTGATTGCGTATGCTAATAATGCATTCCAAAAATTACCTGATGTAATCCAACAACTTATTGATATAAAGGGTGCAAATATATCACAAGCTAATTAACGCATTCACTGCGTTCGCTGTGACGTAAACACACAGGGCGGCTTCGCCATTATGCCTCAGGCAACTGTGCTGCTTAGCTTAAAGTTATAGCGCGCAAGCCTTTAATTATATTGTTTAGCACAAAGGCTGGGCCTTTCCGTAATTCTGCGAGTCAACAACCGTTTTATCAACTTCAAATACTTACATCTAAAATGGTTGTCTCCAAACCGGTTCAATATACCTTCATCAATAGTTGTAATATTCTGGCAATTTGGTTTAGTCTAGGGTGGTTATTTTTACCAACGTTGTTGTGCTAATTGCTTGTGGCGGCAAATCCGTGATATTGAATCGCAATAGCAAACGTATGTTGCGGACACAAATTCGCTGGCTGAGGCTCATGCTTCGCCAAGTATAGCCAGCAAGCTTGCGCCGCTTATCTGAAACGGTAAGCACGAAAAGGAATTCGGTATGAAATGGTTATTTTGGACTTTATTGTTTCTGTCTTTTCTCTTGATAAATGAGACAACAGTTGAATGGCTATTAGCTGTTATTGTCGGCGGGTACGATCTTCAACTAGGCTTTGAACGTGCCACCCAATATTTCACTTTAGATAGTTTTTTGTTTTCAACTGTCTTTAGAATTGTTCCCTATATAGTGCTTTCTTTGGTTGCTCTTTTAACTAGCCTTAGAAGTTCTACAATCGGAAAAATCGCGCTTTACTGCTCACTTGCCACTATTTCCCTTTTCCACTTTTGGGGTTACTGGGATATGCAACATTCGCATTTTACGTCTGAACACACCTCATCTACTTCGGCATTAGCTATTATCTTTATTCCTATTCATGCCATTTGGCTTAGTGCCGTTGCTGGCGCATTAGGTTATGGTTTAGCTAAAGTCACTAGGTTAGTTAAATCGTGAATAACAAACCATTCAAGGCTCTCGCTGGGAGGCTATCACATCTATCACATGGGGTGCGTCACTTAGTTCCTAATTTTCGCCCATGTATTATTGCCCCTTAGTGGGAAGTTAGGTGTACAAGGTAGTCATGAATTGTAGTGAATTTAAAAAATGTTGGATCGAGGGTGATATCAAGGGTCTAGATTGTGATCAGAGAGAAGGCTCTAGATCACTTTTATTCATGCAATGCATGTAGTGATGCAGCATTAACTGCGACATTGAAATCGCGGGGAATCGATGTAGACCATTATCCTTGTGTGCATATGGCTCAGTATGCTGAGTTTCATTGTGTTCAACACCCAGATTCAAAAGACTGTCATGACGCCACTATAAAGTACAACGAAATATTTGATGAGTACTCAATTCCTCACGGAGACGGCAACAGTCAATTAACAATAAATAATTGTCCATGGTGTGCATCGAAACTTTCAGAAAGCAAGAGAGATTTATGGTTTGATATCCTTGAGTCAATTGGATATGACAATCCATGGCAGCAAGAAATACCCGAAAAATATAAATCAAAATTATGGCGTATACACAGCTAACACATATGAGCCTAAAGTTAGTCAATAGGTACTAGTGTGCTTTTGATCTATTTTCTAGTTCAATCTAAATCTTTGGGCTAAGCCGTTTATTTCATCTGTTATTGTGACTGTTAGGATATCGCTTACGGCAAACACATATAGAGTTGTACCAGTCTCCGGCTCTCTTATGCGATCTCATCTCAGCCTGCTTTTTCAATAAACGTATTGATAGCAGGGGCACTACGACTAACCGGATTTAGGAGGTAGAGCGAAGCAGGATGCCAGAGCCGAGACATTCATCGGTTACCCAGCACAGGCACTATTCAAGAGTATAGCTAGATCATGAATGGCTTTCATATACAAGGCATGACCTAATACGAAATCTATATTATGTTGTCGACAGAAGTCAGTTACCCAATACCAACAGTGCATACATCAACCCCCACGACGATATTGCCTAAATAAGGCTTAGTAAAGCCAGCAATTGTTTGGGTGAGTCCTTTACTTTTTTATGTACAAGCACCTCACTTTTATTATCAATAACGCAAACGTAAAGTAAGCGTGCGTGTAAATCTATTCCGCAATAGTAAGGATGTGTATTAGTATAAAAGTTCATTGAGCTTCTCCGTTTGGTTTTGTAATCTATCAGAGTAGTTGAAAAGTTACGCTGATTGAGGAGGCACAATGAGTATCAAAGCCTTGCACTGCACTAGTCGGTGAACGCGGCGTTAAGTTTTTGATAGCTTCTACAAATTACAACTTTAAAAAGGAAATTTTTAATAAAATGAAAGTAGTTAAATTTACATCATTAACTTTGATAGCCGTAATTATTGCATTAGCACTTTCTTATGAAAAAATTATCACAGGTGTCCTGTTGCCTCAGTACATTGACTGGGCATATGAAATAGATCGAAAAGGACTGGATATAGGCGTCCCCCTAGATAAAAAAGAGTTACTACTGGCATCTGAAATAGGGATTGTGCACCCAGAAAAAGTAAGGATTGTTTATGTTGACGAAGTTCCTTACCCTTATGAAAACTTCGCATTAAAGCTTTTTGGAGAAGCTGTTGGGCTTATTGGTGATGGAATAATTAACAATGCACAAGTTTTCGGGTATTCAATATACACTCGCAAAGACTTTGAGTTAAATAGACCCAAATTAGCCCATGAATTGGTGCATGTGTTGCAGATAGAAAGAGCAAGCTTGGATAAAGTCGTAACCCAACATTTTTCTGATATGGCGGAGTTCGGATACGATAAAGCACCGTTAGAAGTTGAAGCTTCTGAAGCTAACAAAAAATACAGTGGCAACTGGTAGCCAAAATGATATTTGGCAAAATAAAAACATAACAAACACAATGTGTTCATTCGCTGCGCTCATTGGGACGCATACTCGTTAGTTAGGCTCATTCTTTGTAAGTATAGCCAGCAAGCCTTTGCCCCATATGCAAATCGTTATACGAAGTATTAAGGCTATCGATGAAACTATTAACACTAATTTTGGGATTGTTACTTTGTGTCCATGTTAATGCTCAGAATAAAACCTGGACGTTCATTGAGGCAGGGACAATGTGCAGCATTCTCTCGACAGATAGTCTAGATATCACTGAACACGAAACAGTTGGATATTCGATAGCGTTTATCTATTCGAGTAAAGAGCACGAGTTAAATGAACATCTAAGGTCTATAAATTTAAAAACCAGCGAATACGTTTTACAATTTAATTTGTCAATTTACCGACCAGCAGATGTAGTAGGTTTTTTAGGTGAAAAAATTGATATCCCCGTCGAATTAAAAGTGGATGGCTCATTGCTTGAAGCTAATGAAAATGAATATAACACCACATACTATATGCGTGGTGAAAACGCCAAACGAATATTACAGAAGCTGGTAGATAGAAAAAAGATTTCTGCTTACGTGATTATTGGAAATTCTGAATATTTAATACCTGTTACAACATTTGGCGAAAATATTGATTTAAAGCTCAAATTACTTCAAGCCTGCGAAAATTATTTCGTATAACAAAGGGTTTAAAAACGGACACGCATAATTAGGATGTCCAATTTTAGTGGGTAACACCAGGAGTAAAGTAAATTTTGAGTCTAGGCGTAGTATGATAAAAAAGCTTAATAATACGACTAAAGAAGTTGCAGCTCAGATTTTTACAGTTTTTCAAAATTCTTATAAAATTGAGGCTCAACTTATTGGGACTATCAATTTTCCTCCTCTATTACGGAGGTCTAAAGATATAGAGAACTCAAAAACACAATTTTATGGCTTTATTGAAAATAAGTGTCTTGCTGGAGTTATAGAAATTGATCTAAAAGGTGAACACTTAGAAATTAATAGTTTAACTGTCGACCCAAATTATTTTAGAAAAGGTATCGCAAGCAAATTAATAAACCATGTTTTTGACACTTTTAATTTTTCTATAGCAAAAGTAGAAACAGCTGTTGTTAACTTACCTGCAATTAACTTATACAAGAAGCATGGTTTTGTTGAATTTAAAAGGTGGACACCAACTCATGGTATTGAAAAGTTAGCATTGTCGGTTAGTTGCTCTCTAATAAACTAATTAATAAAGACAAAAACAGTTGGCTGTTTTCGTTCCTCAACATTTTAGTCAACAATTTTTTGCCCATTATCTGGGCGGTATGGCTCCCTTTGTCAATTACAACCGAGTGTCTTTCTGACATTTTTTCGGTCCATAATTAGCTTTATTTCTCACTTAGAATAAATGAGCTAACGTATTGGATGAGGCAGTAATGTCATCGGTTGTCATGCTGGTATTCGTAGGTTATGCCACATTCCGCGGCATGTGCCGAATGCGTTCGCTGTGACAATTGCAGGGTTTAAATAGTCGTTATTGGGCAGCTGAAATTTAGGGGATGGGATTGAATATGATTGAGCAAAGTGTGCCTATACACGAAGATGATAAAAGTTCACCCGCTACAAGTATTGCACTTTAGCGGGCATTGCTACAGATAGGTTTTATTCGCCGTTTTGCACAGGCATTTTCGCCGCATCACGGTTTTCCCAACCGTGACCATTGAAAGGGTCAACACCTAATTGCTGCATAATATACGGAAAATCAACATTCACCCAGTTATCTACAATTTTGCCGTCAACCACTTTCCAAAAATCCATATAGCGAATCTCCACCCGCTTTCCTGTAGGCTCAATTCCCATGAATGTTCCAGTATGTACGGCTTCTTGACGGCCAAAAGCAGCACACCACTCTCCTTGGGTAACACGGGCTTCGTCAATGCATACTTTGTCAGAAAAAGCGGCTTGAAAGGGGCGCTGCCAATTGTCTTGAAACTCTTTCAACCCTTGCTTAAATCCACATCCCGCGTTTCCCATCCAGCGAAAACTCTCACTGAAAAAACGACCCATATTGTCAATATCATGATCATTCAACCCTTCTACCATGGCATCTATAGTATCTATGGTGTCTTGTGTTTTAGATAAATCGTTGTCTTTTGTAAGGATACCTTGTTCTGGACGAGAACCTTTCATCTAACATCTCCTGAAAAGTAAAAATTTCGTTTAATGACCGCCAAGCAAGAATACTGTTAGGTCGTTTTAAATGTATAAGTACAAGAACGAAAGCTGGGTAAATCACTCATGCGATTACCCAGCTTCAATAGTTATTTAAATAAGCGCAGCGCGCCTAATATTAGTCAAACTTGTATTGTAAGCTGACACCGTATGTACGTGGATTATTCCAGTTTGCTTGAACTGAGTTGATTGGTAGACCATTCAGAACTTGCGACTGAACTACCGCACGAGTTAACACTTGTTCGTCAGTTAAATTGTTCGCAAAAAAGTCGATGTTCAAGTTTTCGTTTAATTCCCACGAGATGCGAGCTGTCACCATGGCGTGAGCATCAACTTTTGTCTCTGGAATGTTAATGTCGAACGCGTAATGTTCATCAACAAAGTTCACATGTAGGTAAGGCGTTAGATAGCCACCATTTTGCAGAGCATATTCATAACGTGCACTCAACCCCAAAGTATAATCTGGCGACATGGCTGGGGAGTAACCTGCAAAGCTAAACTGACTATTAGGGCCATTGATATCTTGACGACCATCAATATTTCCTAATCCTAGTAGCGGTTGTAGCTGTGAATTTCCTACCGCAAAATCATCAGCAAACTCGGCATTAAGTAGCGCAAGCGTTGCATTCAGGGTTAGTTCGCTAAGTGGACGCCATTCCAAATCAGCTTCTAGGCCATAGGTGTCAACCTGACCACCGTTTTCATAATATTCAAAGGTAGTACTTACCCCTGTAGATACGCACTGGGCAACGGTAAGATCCGTAGTTGTGTCGTTACATGAAACAGCAAAAAGCTGTGCTTTTACATCATCGTATTGGTTAGCAAATGCCGACACGTTAAAGCGCAGTGTGTTGTCCAACAAAAAACTCTTTAAACCGATTTCATAAGAAATAACTTCTTCGTTGTCGTACAAGGCGTCAGCTCCACGATCAACTACGCGCTCATCGTTCGCTCCACCTGTGCGATAACCAGTCGCAGCGCTGGCGTAAACCATTACGTCTTTGGCAACATCAAACTCGTAAGCTAATTTCCACAATACTGCAGAGTCATCCCAATCTGGAATTGAATCACCCGTAAAGGTTTTCTCGTCTTTATTGTAGCGAAGCCCTACTAACATGCGGTTGCTATCGTTAAGTTGATAACGCGCTTGACCAAATACAGCAATAGAATCTACCTCGTGCGGATCGTAGTTTGGGTTACCCCACGAAGGAACCGTGATTGAATCAGGTTCACCATTGCCTGTTGTATCTTCAGGCCACAACCATTCCCAGTCAGCTTCTTGTGAGAACAAATACACGCCCGTTATCCATGAAAAGGGGCTATCACTTTCCACTGATGCCAACTGCAATTCAGTAGAAAACGCTTTTTGGTCATCTTGGCGCCCAAAGCCACCAACAAAATCTACCCCTCCGTCGCTGTAATCGTTATCGAAAAACTGCTCACCAGATAGCTCTGAATAGTTGGTGGTCCACTTCGCGTTGGCCCAGTCCATAGCCCAATCAAGGGTAAGGGTTGCCGACCACGTTTCTTGATTATCAAAAGACACCGCATTTCTATAAACATCGTAAGGGCCTTCATCATCTCGCTCAGCGTCAGCTGGCTGATAAATATGCCCAGATGATACAATGGCATTCGGGTTATAAATACCAGAGCCTGGCTCGGTTTCAGATATTTGGTAACCGGCTGTTTGTTGGTAGCCCCAAATTGCTTCTGAGTTAGCATCTTTCTTGCTGTAATCAATGCGAAAAAGGGCTGTAAAATCATCTGAGAACTCGTACTTTGTGGTGTTGCGCAAATAGAATTGATTCTTTTCACGTAAATCATCCGAAGAGCCTCGAAGAAAATGATTTTCAATCATGCCGTCGTGTCGGTCATGACTCATTACAAACCGCGTTGCCGCTTTATCGCTAAGTGGTAAGTTTAATATGGCTTCATAGGCTGAACGGTCAAAGCTACCATGGGTTAGTTTAGCTGAGCCACTTGTATAACCTAGTTCAGGCTGTTTTGAGATCACGTTAATACTGCCCGCGAACGTATTTCTTCCGTATAAGGTCCCTTGTGGCCCTCGCAATACTTCTATACGCTCAACATCAACATACGCCCCTAATCCACCCGTAGTGGTTGGCACGTAAATACCATCTTGAAATATACCAACGACTTGTTCTGCAATACCGGTTCCTGCCACACCTACTTCGTTGGTACGTGCACCACGCATAGCGGGGCGAACTTCACCACCGGAACTACCTATTCTCAATCCTGGAACGACATTTTCAAGGCCACTTATATCTTCAATGCCATTACGAACTATGTCGTCTGCGCTTAAGGCACTTACTGAAGACGAAACCTCCTGTAAATCCTGAGACTGCCTGTTAGCCGTTACCTGAATGCGCTCAACACCCGCTGAATTTACTTCGCTATCAGAGGTTTCTTGCTGGGCGTTTGTGCAAAAACTAACACCAATTAGAAGTGCACTTTGAATGGCACGGGAGAGGTATGTTGTATGGTTCGTTCGTTTATCTCTTTTCATCGTGATAGTTCCCGGATTATTAAAACCTTATCTGCAGTAACCGTTAATGCACTGCGCTTTTTAAACCATATATAACGCCAATTCTCGCCACGCAATATTAGTTTGTTTTATTTTTGGCTTAATAAACATACAACTCTAATAACTTCGAAGTCAATAAAAATCTTAATAACTTGTTGTATTATGAATCTTTAGTTTTCATAAAAAACTGAATAAGGGTTTTAAATTGTTGATATTTATAGTGTTTTATTATGTTGGTGATTTGGTTTCTGTTATGATTTCGAAGTAATTTTTTTGACTTCGAGTCATTGTGACTGGTCTAATCAGAGATGGTGTTGGAGTAATTTACACCCTGTGATGAGGCGTAGGAAGAAAGTTTATTAAACCGACAAAGGGCAATATAGTTTGCTCAAAGCCAACCCGACACAGAAGTCTTCTATACTGGATTGGCACTAAAATGAATGAGACAACTTATGTACTCTTAGTTGATATTTTTACGTGGTGTAAACTTGCGCCTAGCTGTATGTAGTTGTGCGCGCCAAAATATCCAAACCTTGTTGTTTTAGCCAGTAAGGCACATCCATTAACACCCAATTTTCCAATAGCTTATCGCCTTTGCGGTAATACACATCAACCACCCGCATATCAGCGCGAATACTCGAAGCTGGCATACCAAACAAGCCTCCGCCAGCCGTGTTAGATAAATTTGGCCATCCAAAGAAACACGCAAAACCGCCTTCACTAAAACGCGCCACATGACCATTAAAAACCTTATCTTTCAATCCCTTGCGAAATGGAAACATGTGTTGCTGTTGGTAGCGCTCTATGGTGTAAGTTGCGCCTATCCCCGCTGGACCATACCAGACCATGTCTTCGCTCCAGCACTTGGCTAAAAGCTCTGGTGGACAATTGTCGTTGCCCGATTTATTCAGTGAATCGAGATCTTTCACCATCTCTTCGACAAGTTCTAAGGTCTTTTTAGACTCAGCAGGATCTTGGTCTTCAAATAGCAATCCATTATGGTCACATGGGCCCGGATAAACAAAACTATGACCAGTCTCAACCGGCAAAGGATTAAGTCCAACCTGCTGCATTAACGCTATTAAATCGAAGAAAATGGCGTGACTTACTATCTTATTACCTGATATTTCGAAAAACTCTGCGTAGCGTAAAAAAGCCAGTTTTCCGGTGCTTCTTATATTAAGAAAAGGGGCGTCAAAGAGTCCAGCAAAGTGGCCCATAGACATTACCCATTTACCATCGCCGACACAGTTGTCACCCGCCATAAATACATCTTCACGGCGCTTCATACGTGTAAAGCTCTGCTTTAAGGGGACCCACAATCTTTCTACTAATTGCGCTGGCGTAGTGCAGATATCAAACGGGTACCAAGCATAAACTTTAGCATTATCAGTGATATAAGATTCAATTACTTCTTTTACATCACTGACCTGACTTTCGTCAAAGGCTGCTTGGTAGGACCTAACAATGGCTTTTTCGCTACTAAAATTCATGTCTCGCACCTTCTTTGTTTAAGAATTTGTCAAATATCGATTGAAATAATTAATGACTTCGAAGTCATTATGTATTAGGTTGAGCATTGTTGTAAATAAAAAGCGCGCTCATCAAGCAGACAGAGTAAAGAATATGACTGAAAATTTTGGCGTTTTAAACTGGTCTATCCTAGGCGGATACATCATTGCGAACCTTCTACTTGGTTTAGTAATAGGTAAAAATATAAAAAATTCCGACGATTTTTATCTCGGGCAAAAGCAAACCCCGTGGTGGGCAATAGGTATTTCGGTTATTGCCACATACGTCAGTGCCATGACCTTTCTGGGGGCTCCTGCGTGGGCCTATTCAGAAGGTTTGTCAGTGATAGCGCTGCACCTAAATTATCCGCTGGTTATTATGGCCGTCATTATCTTTTTCTTTCCTTTCTTTTATAACGCAGGCGTGGCGTCAATCTACGACTATCAAGAACGAAGATTCGGGAAACGCGCCCGAGCCATGGTGTCGAGTATTTTTATACTAAGCCAAGTTATGAGCTCAGCAGCCATTCTCTATGCTACGTCTCTTGTGTTGTCTTTTATAACCGGTGTGCCTGTTATGTGGTCTATTGTGATTGTTACTGCGATAGCGCTTATCTATACCATGATGGGGGGGATTACCGCGGTTATTTGGACTGATGTTATTCAGTCAATCATTTTATTCGTGGGGGCTGGTATTATCATGTACGCCCTGTTGGAAAGCGGTGACACTACGCTTTCTTCATCAATGACCGAGCTTAAAGCTCAGGGCAAGCTCAACCCCCTTAACTGGGACTTCGATTTTACCGAAGAGACCACGGTCTGGAGTGGTATTATCGCCATGACGCTCTATCACATCACGGTTTACGGTACTAATCAAATGATGGTGCAGCGCACATTGGCAGCGAAGAACATCGGAGATGCCAAAAAGTCTTACTTGCTAATGGGCTTTTGCGCGTTTTTTATCTACTTCTTTTTTATCGTTCTTGGTGTCTTGTTCTATGACTTTTATCAAGGTAAAGAGTTTGATAACAGCAATACTATTATTTTAGAGTTTGCTGCTGACTACGGTTTACCCGGGCTAATGGGGATAATCGCCGCCGCGGTAATGGCCGCTTCCATGTCGAGTTTAGATTCGTCGTTTAATTCCCTGTCTACGGTTGCGACAATCGATTTTTACAGAAAGTACTTTAAAAAAGACGCCTCTGAAGCTCATTACCTTAAAGCTTCACGTTTCTTCACCTTATTATTTGCAGTCCTTATCATCTTTCCGGCCATTGGTTACCACCTGTACAGTGAAGGGTCAATTTTAGAAATCCTTTCCAAAGTAGGCTCGTATTTTGTTGGCGCGCAAATGGGGATGTTCTTTTTGGGCTTTTTCTCTAAACAAACCACTGAAAACGGACTTATTGTCGGCACGATAAGCGGTTTTATCGTAGTGACATTAGTTGCACTAAACACTGATATTGCATGGCCTTGGTACTGCATCATAGGCGCAAGCGCCAACATTGTGGTGTCTATCATTGCAAGCCGCCTTATTGATGGAGTACAAAGCGACTACAACGCCTACACCATTAAAGGGCAGCAAGAGTATTTTGCGCGCGAAGGGCTCGACGAGAAAGAGCAGGGATGGTATCGCGTGCCGGGTCGTATCGATCCCATTAACTACATATTGTTTGGGTTCTTCATACTCACAATTGTGTTCTTATTTTCACTTCAATTTATGTTTTAAAAGCCAAACTCAGCGCTTTTGAGGAAGATTTTATGAGCGAAACGTCCATCGCAAAAACGGTGTATTGGCAGCCTCTGCATGACATGCTGGACCCTGCACGAAGCAAAACACAAACCTTGGCGGGTTTTGACGAAGAGTTTGTCGATTTAGCAGACTATATATTGCGTATCACCCATCGTATTTGGGAACAAAAAAACATTGGGGCTTGTTACGACTATTACGCTGACTTCTGCCCTGTGCATACACTAGGAGGCTACGCAGACAGCGTGGATGTGGTAATACAAAATACCCTGAAAACCATTGCTGCGTTTCCAGATAGGTCACTTATTGGGGAAGATGTGATTTTCCGCGAAGAAACCAACGAGGTGTATTATTCATCTCATCGTATCACCAGCATTATGACCAACAAGGGCCCGTCTGAATTCGGTGCTCCTACGGGTAAAACGGGCCGCGTTACCACCATCGCCGACTGTATGTGCAAAGACAACAAAATTTTTTATGAATGGCTGATGCGAGACAATAGCTTTCTTATTGCGCAGTTAGGTATTTCTCTTGATGATGCTGCGGCCTTTCAGGCTAACTTTCCGCTATCGAATACATTTACCCAATGGATAAATGAAGAGTATAGCCGTACTGCGACCGACGAGGCATCCCTCCGAGAAGACTTGTCTGACCAAGATAAACCTTGGGGTGATTTCGCCAATTCGTGGGCAGAAAATCTTTTTAATAAACGTATGTTTAACCAACTTTCTGATTTTTATAAACCCAATGCTGCTGTGCAATGGCCTGGAGGACGTCAAGCTACCGGGGTTGCGGCTATCAGCGGAATGTTGATAACGTGGTTAGCTAGCTGCCCCGATGCCAACATGGTAGTCGATCATATTTGTGTCACCCATTACGACCAAAACCGTGTGCATGTAGCGCTGCGATGGGGCTTGGCGGGTCATTACAATGCCACAGACGCCAAATACGCACAGTTTAATCAGCAGCCTCATTACATTTTAGGGGCTTCTCATTTTGAAATCGAAGATGGGCGGATTGCTAGGGAATGGACCGTATTTGACGAAGTTGCTGCACTGGCAAACCTTATGCGAAAACTACCACACGAGGCGGAAGCATGAGCATGTTAAGCACAATTCAACAATTGTTAGAAAAACAAGACACCAAAACCTTAACCCATGCTCTCATTCATTCAAGCCGCTGGTTATTAGGAGAGCGGCTACATTATGGTCCTCTTCAACAGCGGGGCTTAATGGCAAATTGGCTAAGCATAATGAGCCACTTTGAAAGTATTGAACAATGCGTAACCCTACAGTGTGGCGATCTTGATGCTGGCGTGTTTTGTCTTAAGTCTACGTCGAGCAAAACTTACTTTGTTGCGATGTTTGAACACAGTGATGGGGCAATAAAGCAGCTTCTTCAATGGGTAGATAGCACATCCCTAGCCACACTCTTTGGCGATGAAACTATTGATGCAGGCTCGATGAATTCAACATCAATGGATTTTTGGCCCGAGCCTGATCCACTGCAACTAAGTGAATTTGACCCGCAACTTCATCAGTACACCACCCACGCAGGCATTAGCGATGTACTCTATGGCAGTGTAAGCGACCCTATCAAAACCATATTGACTGAATGGTGGCAGATATGGCAAGGCTTTGATACTGCAGGAGTCGCAAGCGTCTACGCTGGGCTTAGCCACTTAAGTGTAAATAGTACCGTGGTATATAAAGAGGGTGATACATCGTCTTCTGTTGCGTCTTGGCTTACGCGACTTGAGGGGAAGCTGCACCGCCGCTACAGCCAACTTGAGCTGGTGGTAGCAGATGATAATAGCGCGTTGGTGAGATGGCGCATAGACGCAGATATTAAGTCAGTTAACGGGCTTGTGCGGGTTCGTTTGCCCATTGTAACTATGTTGACATTTGCACAAAACAAGATTGAAAGTGAATATTGGGTAATAGATGGGTTAGCATTCGAAAAGCGCTTTGCAACGCCACTTCCGTTCTAGTTTCAGTCACTAACGTTGTAAACGTTGACCTTTAGCGCCTCTCATTTTTGTAGAGGCGCTTTTTTGTGTCATTTAAAAAAGAAAGGCGAATAATTAAAGGTCTAGGCAGTTAAGCTAAGCGTTATCAAACGCCTCTCGCAGAGCCTTTGCGCCACTTAACATAAAGCCATGATCTGAGCTTAGCAAAAATAAGCTTACGCCTTTGTCTTTCCAATAGGCTAGTTCATTTAAATTACCCACAAACATCCCTGTGGCCTTGCCTGCTTTATGACTTACTTCAACGAGATGCTCTACTGCCTGTTTCACTGCTGGGGCATCTGCGCTGGTTTCTCCTAGCGCTACGGTTAAATCCATTCGCCCGATAAACAAACAATCAACACCGTCAACCTGTGCAATAGTCTCTATGTTTTCAATCGCATCTAAGTCTTCAAGCTGCGCAATAACGGATATGTTTTTGCCCGCTTCCAAATTTTGACTTAACGATTTGGTTGTATACCCGGCAAACCGACTTGAACCAGCATAGCCTCTGCCACCAGCCCCATAATGACAGTGTTTTACAATCGCGCTTAATTGGTCGGCGGTTTTAACATGGGGCACAACCACGCCATCTGCCCCCATGTCTAACACATTTAACAGTGTTTCAGGCGCGTCGTTTGGTGTTCTTATTAAAACTGGCATATTACCCGCCTTTGCAGCAAGGATGCAGGTATCTAGATCATGCCGCGAAAACGGCGCGTGTTCTGCATCTAGACAAAGTGTGTCCATGGCAGAATGCGCAAGTACTTCGACCACGGTGTAGTGTGGCGTTTTTAAGAAGGTACCTAACAGGCCTTGTCTTTGTATCAGTGCTTGCTTAAGCATGGGCAGCGCCTCCAAAAAAGTTATACAGGTGTAGGTTTACCTTATCGCTTTGTTCGAGCAAGGCAAAATGGCCCGCATTTTCTATTAACACTAGCTCGCTATTTGCTGCTAACTGATGCATTCTTTGTTGTTCTGATGGCGGACAAAGCACGTCGTCACAACCTCCCATAATCAACATACGATGATCACAATTGGCCAACAGCTCACTCGCATCCGGTCTTGTGGCAAGTATTTCTAACTGAGCTTTATAGCGCGCAATCCCTGTATCTTTCGCCATTCGAGCTATCATATCCATGATTTCGTCATTTGGTGAACTTAAGTAAACCGAGCTGAAATAATCGTGAATTAACTTATCTAAGCCATGCTGAGTAGCATAATTTAAGTGCTCGTTTCTCAATGTTCGGCCTTGGGCTTTATCAGCGTGTGCATTGCTGTTTAGCAGCGCCACTTTGTCAATTCGCTCAGGACAGCAAGTTAAAAGTTCAAATGCAACCATCCCTCCCATAGAGAAAGCGCAAATGTTAAATCGCTCGTCTGCTTTGAAAAGGCTAAGCGCAGACTCTGCCGTATCGCTTAGATTATCGTGCTGGTCATACTCCAAGGTAATGCAGCGGTGACCAGCTTTGCTTAAAGTGGTAATTTGGTCCGAGAATACGGCCTTGTTACAAAGGGTTCCAGGTATAAATAATAAGTTAGTCATTGTCTCTTGAAGCGGCGGCAACCGAATTACCTTCTATGAGCTTGCCCGGCCAATAGCGTTTTTCTGGCGGTATATCGGGGTTCTCAATCAGGTCAATTAAGGTTTCTACTGCTGCTTTTGTCATAAAATAGGTTGGCTGACTTACGGTAGTCAGTTGGTAGCTGTGCCAAGACGCGGCACTGATACCATCAAACCCAACAACTGAAATATCTTCTGGCACCCGCAGGCCTAGATTTTCTCGAATTTCATCAATAGCACCTATCGCCATTGTGTCGTTGGAACATATAATTGCAGTCGGAAGTGGGTTCTTTTCGGCGTAGGCACTTAAACACTCTCTGGCAGAGTCATAGCTGTAGTCACCGTATATTATATTGGTATCAGTGAAGCCATGGGCCAGTAACGCATTCCTAGCACCACTCAATCTGGCGCGGGCCACGTCAGAATCTTTTGGTCCAGCCATGATTAAAAAGTGTTGGTGATGATGGTTAACCAGAATATCAACTAATATGCGAAGTCCTTGGCCGTGGTTACAACATACTGAGCTTACGCTGTGATCAGGAAGTTCGCGGTTGTACAACACCACAGGGATATTGTGCTTGGCGAACTGCGTCACACTGTCTGGCTCAAAATGCGCGGTCAGTGCCACTACACCATCGACTTGGTACGCGAATATTTGCTCAATAACCGTTTCTAGCTGATCGGCATCATCGAGCGTAAATAAAAGTACCCGTTTATTTTTGTCAGCAATGTGCTTGTTTAACTGTGCTAATACTTCGGGAAAGTTCACGTTCGCTCGAGATGAAACGATCACAGCCACCATACCCGAAGTTCGGTTTATAAGCATGCGCGCGATGGCATTGGGTTTATAACCTAAGTCTTCGGCGGCTTTAAGTACCTTTTCACGGGTTTTCTTAGACACACTAACGCCTGGGCGATACACCCGCGACACTGCCGACTGTGAAACTCCTGCTGCATGGGCTACGTCATAAGACGTCACCCTATTTTTTTTATTCAATTATTTTTTTCCATTCCATAACGACGTAACCGAATGTCAGCCTGTTCTTTATGACCTGCAAAACCTTCAATGGCACATAAGCGTGAGCAGTATTCGCCAACCATGACTGATGCTTCCTCGGTAACACGCTGATATGTGCAGGTTTTCAAGAACTTACCAACCCATAGACCACCAGTATAACGACCTGCGCCCTTTGTGGGTAGAGTATGATTAGTTCCAATACATTTATCACCGTAAGAAACGTTAGTTTCAGGCCCTAAGAACAATGCCCCGAAGTTGCGCATATTTTTCTGGAAGTAGGGGACGTCTTTGGTCATTATTTGCACATGCTCAAATGCTAAATCATTGGCTACTTGTAACATTTCGTCGTACGAATCACATACAATAACTTCGCCATAGTCTCGCCACGCCACAGAGGCAACATCGGCAGTAGGTAAGATAGTGAGTTGACGCTCTACTTCGGCCATAGTGTCTTTTCCGAGTTGTTCACTATTGGTCAACAGTATTGCGGGAGAGTTGAGGCCATGTTCAGCTTGACCAAGTAAGTCTGCGGCGCACAATTCGCCATCTACACTGTCATCTGCAATTACTAGCGTTTCTGTTGGGCCTGCAAATAGGTCAATACCTATGCGCCCGAACAATTGGCGCTTTGCCTCTGCAACAAACGCATTACCTGGCCCTACAATCATGCTTACTGGCTGGATGGTATCGGTACCTACCGCCATAGCAGCAATGGCTTGTACGCCACCAAAGGTATAAATTTCATCAGCGCCGGCTAAATCCATCGCAACAATTACTGCGGGGGAAGGTTTACCGTGGAATGGAGGGGTAGCAGCCACAACGCGTTTAACCCCGGCCACTTTTGCTGTCACAATACTCATGTGTGCTGAGGCTACTAAGGGGTATTTTCCGCCAGGTACATAGCAGCCTACGCTGTCTATTGGAATATTCTTATGGCCCAGTACAACACCAGGAAGCGTTTCAACTTCTACGTCCTTCATTGACTCACGCTGAATGGTGGCGAAATTGCGAACTTGCTTCTGTGCCCATTTGATATCGCTTATTTCTTGTTCACTAAGTTGTTCATAACACGCATTAATTTCTTCCTTACTTAGCCTAAAAGACTCCGGAGTCCATTTGTCGAATTGACCAGAATATTCTGATACAGCGGCATCTCCGCGCTTCTCAATGTCGCTAATTATATTCTCTACAATTACTTTAACTTTTTGATTGTCAATCTCTTTTTCGTCTTCTTGCTTGCCTTTTTTCAAGTGTTTGATCATGATTTATTCCTCTACATTGGTGAATGGGGTGTTACATTAATCGTACAAATATTTAGCTTGATCTTTACTGAGAATTACATAAAAATGACTTCGAATGCAATTATTATTTTTGAGGTGATAAATGGCTTTCTCTAATGACTTGTTAAAAGACAAGACCATTTTGATTACAGGTGCGGGCAAAGGCATTGGCAAAGCGTGTGCTTTGCTAGCTGATAAGTGCGGTGCAACTGTGATAGCGGTGGCGCGTACTGAATCCGATCTTATTGATTTAAAAAATGAGAGTTCAGAGCGGTTGAGCTATTGGATGGGTGACGTTCAAGACGAATCGCTTTATGAAAAGATCCGCACATTACCGTCTCTTCACGGACTGATTAACAATGCAGGAACCAATCGTGTCGCACCCATGCAGGAGCAAAGTGATGAAAATATTGACGATATTTTGAATTTAAACATTCGTTCGGCATACAAGGTTGCTCAGGCAGCTATCATACCCATGCTAAGCAGCGATGCGCCTTCCTTGGTGCACATGTCTTCGCAAATGGGATTTGTCGGTTCTCCTGGGCGTACCCTATATTGTTTAAGCAAGCACGCTATTGAAGGTTTGACAAAGGCGATGGCCGTAGAGTTGGCACCCAATAACATTCGCGTTAATAGTGTTGCCCCCACATTTATTAAAACACCGATGACCGAACCCATGCTTAACGAGCCTGCGTTTGCCGAAATGGTAATGAACAACATTCCCCTACAGCGTTTAGGCAGCGTCGAAGACGTAGCGAATGCATGCATATTTCTACTCAGTGAATTGTCTATGACGACCACGGGTAGTTGTATTAAAGTCGATGGCGGTTGGACCGCCCAATAAATAAGAGGTATCACTGTGTCAGTATTATCCGAACGTTTAGTCCGCTATGAAGAATTAATCCCGTGCCGCAATGCGTTTATTGATACGCGCTCGCCTGGCAGTGATCAAAAAGAAAACTTTACGATTATTGGACCAGGGGTAGCCGAAAACCCAGATCAACATGTTCATATCGCTATTCCTCACGGTTTTAACATTGGAGGAGCACGACAACCACCTGGGTGTTTGAACTCACAGCACAGCCATTTAACGGAAGAGGTTTTTGTTGTATCGCAAGGAAGCTGGAACTTTTCGACAGGGGTAGAAGGAAACGACGCTGTAGTGCGTTTGGAGGAAGGTGACATCATATCGATCCCCATGGATTTATTTCGTGGCTTCGAAAATGTGGGGGAAGGGGCAGGGTATCTGTATGCCGTATTGGGACAGGATGACCCAGGCCGCGTGCTTTGGGCACCACAAGTCTTCGACATGGCAAGTGATTACGGTTTAGTGCTGCTTGAAAACGGCGGCTTAGTTGACACAACGTTAGGTCAGCAAATTCCTGACGGTGTGGCCCCAATGCCGAAGACTTCAGCAGAACAGATTGCTCAGCACAGGGTAATCGATGATAAAACTCTTGAACAGTGTGTAGTGCGATTCGCCGATTTTCCTTTCAGCGGTGACACTGCATTAACGAAAGGCACGGATGTATTAGAGGCGCCATTAATTGGCCCAGCAAGCCCTGATGAGAAGCTCGGTGAAACTAAATTAAACTGGTCTCACGGTTTTTGTGTTCGTGCCCTGAAATTCAACCAAGGCGCATCTATCGCCGCTCACAAGCGTGACGAAGAGGAAGTGGTGTTTGTGCAAGAAGGCAGTATCAAAATACACATTGATGGCGAAGAACTTGTTTTAGGCAAGGGTGACACATTCACTACGCCCATTGGTGCAGTTCGCAGTTTTGCCCAACACGGCGATGATATAGCATTGGTTTATGTTACGCGTCGGGGCGATACTGCAAAGGCCCCCGTGTTTATAGACTAGAAGGCAAAAGCTATGTTTACTTTTACAAATGTTCAGCTAAAAAAGAAGTTTTTACCTTTTCGAGAAGCCCAATATGACTTTGATTTAGAAAAGTTAAAAGCGCTAGGTGATGATCTTTTTTCAAAGGAAGCGACCATTAAGTTTTGCGTTCCGTTTGACGATATGGTCGGCCATCGAGAAATGCTTGATAAGGTATACGCACCGCTGCTTGCATCTGTGCCAGACCTTGAACGCCGAGACACCATTGTAATGGCTGGCGAAGACGACAAGCAGTTACGTTGGTTGGGGTGTTGTGGTTACTATACTGGGCGTTTGGAAAAACCTTGGTTAGACATTCCGGCCACTGGCGATCAAATCCACATGCGTTTTCACGAATTCTATCGTTTCGAAGACGAGAAAATTGTGGAAGTACAAGCTATTTGGGACCTGCCGGAAGTCATGATGCAGGCAAAGTGCTGGCCATTTAGCCCAAGCTTAGGCACTGAATGGCATGTGCCTGGCCCTTCTACCCAAGATGGTATTCACCTTTTAGAAGAAGATAAGGCACTGACAGCCCAGAGTCATCAGCTAGTGCTAGATATGCTAAATAGTTTAGGGAATTTTGCCGAAGGTGGTGTTGAGGCAATGAATCTCAGCAAATACTGGCATGCTAAGTCTAATTGGTATGGCCCGTCAGGGATAGGTACAGGGCGCGGCATTCAGGGCTTTCGCAATACACACCAAGAGGCGTTTTTAAATGGTATGCCAAATCGCGTGGGTGACCCAGCAAATGGCCATTTATTTTGTGAAAACAACTATGTTGGGTTCACTGGTTGGCCGGGTATGAGTATGACGATTTCTGGTGATGGATGGCTTGGTATTATACCTAACGACAAATCCATCACTATGCGCAGCTTAGACTTTTGGCGAAACGAGAACGGCATGATCCGTGAGAATTGGGTGTTGATAGATTTACTTCACGTTTACCGCCAACTAGGTGTAGATGTGTTCGCAAGAGTAAAGCAGTTGACCCGTAATAAGTATCGATAACTCCTGTTTTCTTTAATGAAATCAGAATTGTTTTATCAAGAAAGTGGTGGAAAACCTGACTACAGCTAACAGGGTACTGTAGTCGCACTTTTCGGTCGCTGGACGTAAAGTCGCTGTGCTTGAAGTAGCAAAAATGCCGACCTACTTTAGTTCGCTTAATGTGAGCGTTATGTGTTTAATTTTATATAGTCAATCATAGTAGTTAAGTTTAGATTCAATTAAGGGGTTTACAAAATGAGTAATATTAATGAGATAGCCGATTTGTTTTTTGATGCTTGTGAAACGGGAAAGGGTTGGGATGCATGTAAAGAATATTGCCATCCTAATGCTACATTCTCAGCGCAGGCAGAAGTATTGGCCGATATAGGTAATCTAGAAAGTTACACAGAATGGATGAAAGGGCTTTTAACGGCGATTCCTGATGGTCATTATGAAATGAAAAGCTTTTCAACAGACGAGACACGCAATTGTGTTACTGCTTTTGGTATATTCCATGGTACTCAAACAGGACCCAGTGGTTCTGGTGAGCCAACTGGTAAGGTTATTGCAGCTGACTATGTTTATGCAATGCAATTTGAAGATCAGTTAATAAGTCATGTGACAAAGATATGGAATGATTCAATTAGCCTGCAACAGCTAGGGTGGGCATAAACACTTATTATCAAGCTTGAAGTGCAACATTTATCATTGATATTTATTCTTTATCTCACACGGTGATTGAAAACCTAAGCGTTAGCGAAGACGGCTATTTAGCCGTCTTTGAACTGCACCACAATCTGCCTGAGTTACTTCAGCAATGATTATTACCTAGACACCCATCTTTAAAAATAACAAAAACAGAACTTTTTCGTCTTTAAGCTTAGTCATCCAATAAACACAACGGTATTGAAAAAGAGCTGTTCCCGCAAAGCTTTTATATGCGACTAACCCTTCCAAATAGACAAAAACCAGCTTTGTATTTCATAACCAAAGCATTAACATTCAAATACAAACTAAATACTTGGGTTGTTTTCGGAGTTATATCTTCTAATTTGTAAGATGGGTGTCTTGGTAAACTTTTGGTGATGGAATAATTAACAATGCACAAGTTTTCGGGTATTCAATTTACACTCGCAAAGACTTTGAGTTAAATAGACCCAAATTAGCTCATGAATTGGTGCATGTGTTGCAGATAGAAAGAGCAAGCTTGGATAAAGTCGTAACCCAACATTTTTCTGATATGGCGGAGTTCGGATACGATAAAGCACCGTTAGAAGTTGAAGCTTCTGAAGCTAACAAAAAATACAGTGCCAACTGGTAGCCAAAATGATATTTAGCAAAATAACAAACACAATGTGTTCATTTGCTGCGTTCATTGGGACGCATAATCGCTAGTTAGGCTCATTCTTTGTAAGTATAGCCATTGAGCCTGTACCCCATATGCAAATCGTTTGGCATGTTAAAGAAGTCATGGATGTCCATTACTTTGCTCGCACGCAAAATGAATACGGAAAAAAATAAGAGAGTACATAGTTGTGGATATAGAAATTTCTTGGGGTGGTTATTATGCAAGTATCTCTGATGAAGATGGTGAGATAACGTTGTTTCGGTTACTAGATTTCAATAGGGATGACTACCATATCGCAATTTATCAGGAGAAGTTTCAGTCTATCCCGACGCTCAAAGAAATTGAAGGTTTGTCACCATTTATTGGTCACGCTCCATTAGATAGTAGATCACTACTGAACAATAAAAAAGTTCTCTTAATTGGAAGTAGTCAGTTATCGAAATCAGATCTGGCTGGGTACCTGTTCTACCTAGAAAATTTTGAGGTGCCTAGTGAAGATTTAGAATTTTTAATCCAGTCGATTCTTGAGTACAGCAAGGAGCCTCCTCTTCAGTTACGGCTTACTTTAGTTGAAGAAGAGCTTCAAATTAGCAAAATTGACTAGAGTTGAAAAATTACTTAATAAGACCATCAAAAATCGCCAGCAAGCTAACTGGACCTCCTTTGCATTATATGGCAAAGGTTGAATCAAGGTAAATTGATATGAATGAGGGTTTGATATTTGTTATACCTGTTTCCATTTTGTCTTTGACAATCTTATTCGTGTGGTTTGTGAAAGGAGCAGGTTCTAAACAATGGAAGGCAAAGATTCTTTTGGCTTATGTTTTAATTGCTAGCGTACCTTTGGTGTTCAATGCTACTTTTTTTTCGGTGCTCTTATTGTTCTTTGGCGGTTTTGTTATACCAATACTATCTAGTAGGTGGGTAAATCATAATGCCATATAAGATACTGTTATGTACTTAAGTGGATTCTATGGAAATACTGAGTATGTATAAATGGAGAAAAGCTGCGACGTGGTCAATGTTAGTTATTGCTATCGTCGTTTTTATGGCAGCTGTTTTTGTGCTCGGTTCAACACTTGGAAGAATGCTCGTTTTGGGGGAAATTGAACTATCCATTCCCCAAATCGGAATCATTTGTGGTGGAATTACATCTTTATCTGTTTTTAAACGCTGCGTTAACAAATTGAAAAGTCGTTCTGAATTGGGCGTGCATCACTAAAAAATAAGTCTGCCGCTGCGCGGGTTGGGACACAAATAGGCAGGCGGCTTGGTCATTATGCCCCACGAGCCTGCGCCCGTTAATTAAAAGTTAAACAGCAAGGAAGTATGGGCGAAATATTTAAACAAAATAGTATTAATTTAGTCGTTTCAAGTTCGGCTATTTTATGTGCTTATCACATCGGACTAGGTAGTATTCTATTTTGGTTTGGTGGGCTTTTAGTCGTTCCAGCAATTGCTATTTGGTTTCAGTTTAAGTATGCCCTCGGTAATTTTATAGTACGCCTCAATATCGCTGTCTTACCTTGGTTAGTTCTTTGCTTTGTAGGTTTATTTTGGGTATCAAAAACAGAACATGTCGGTCAGCGAACCATGAATATGTTTTTTTTTGAAATGCCAATATATTCTGTTGTCGTTGGTGCAGTTGTAGTCACAGGATGGTTTTTCTTTCAAAAAGCAAACACTCAGAGTTAGTTGCTGAACAACAAACGCATTAACTCACTCCCTTCGGTTACTGGGACAATAACACCTAGGTTCCCTGCGCTTCGTTTGGTATTATAGCCTACATATTACTGCTCGTTATGCGGGTGTTAGAATTCCAAGTCAGTACGCCATTCATTGTAGTAAATGCTACCAATAGTGTTTCTTTAGAAACGTAAAATTGACATAAGCTATGTCAAGCAAAAATATTGCCTGATTTTTGATTAAAGGACAAATTATGAAAAAAATTCGCTTATCTTTGGGGCTGTATTTTTAACCGCAACGGTTATGGCAGAACAACCAACTTTTACCATGGGTCCTGCAACTCAAACGCATGCGGGCTTGATTGATTGTGGTGGAAAATCTCGTCCTAGCACTGTTGGAGAAATCAAATCAGAAGATGGAAAAGTGTGGATTGTACCTGCAGAAAATAACTATGAAAAAGCTCCTAAAGCAGCAGATCTGTTTAACCAATGTGGGGGCAAGGAATTAAAATCACTCGATGAATTAGAGCTAAACGATGTGCCAGTTATTGATGCGGGAGGTACAGAGGAATTCATGGCTTATATATTTCCCGACAATTATTTTGAGCTATACATAAACGGAACTCTAATTGCTGCCGATCCCGTTGTTTTCACCCCATTTAACTCTAGTGTTGTGCGTTTTAAAGCGGATCGGCCGTTAACTATCGCTATAAAGATGGTGGACTGGGAAGAAACACTTGGCTTAGGAATGGAAGACAATCGTGGCTCTATATTTCATGCTGGCGATGGCGGCTTAGTAGCCCATTTTCAAGACGCAAAAGGCCAGACTGTAGCTATTACA
This sequence comes from Aliiglaciecola sp. NS0011-25, assembly GCF_040370605.1. Lineage (NCBI taxonomy): Bacteria > Pseudomonadati > Pseudomonadota > Gammaproteobacteria > Alteromonadales > Alteromonadaceae > Aliiglaciecola > Aliiglaciecola sp. NS0011-25. The sequence continues at coordinate 11,232 of NZ_BAABWR010000032.1, read as the reverse complement.
GACAATAGTTGGAAAGCTCAAACTTTTTATACCTCCCCCATCGTTAATCGAGATTGCTTGGTAATAGAACACTCTGTGCGAGATAGTTCAGCTTGTGACAAGCAAAAAGTAACTGATGCAAATAAAACGTCTGCAGCCCATTGGGCAGTTGATAAAAACTGGATGAAACCTGAGTTTGATGACAGTTCATGGCCTGCAGCTTTAACTTATACTAATGATACCGTTGGTGTAAAAAACAAAAAATCATTCATGAATTTCTTGGATGTATTTGATACAAAAGGTGCAGATGCCGAGTTTATTTGGTCGTCTAATCTGGTATTAGATAATTTAGTTTTACTGCGAAAAACAATTAAATAAGTCTAACAAAGCGCTCCAAGAAGACCGCTAATGGGGCGCTTGAGCTTAGCGTTAGACGCTAGGAGGGTTGGAAATGCTGCTCACAGTTGCTGTAAAGGCTTTCGTCATTTGGGTTGGTATCTTGGTGCTAGCCGTTGCTAATGGGGTGCTTCGTGAATCGGTATTCGTGCCGAATTTCGGCTCCTGGTCCGCACTTGTGCTTAGCGGTTTGCTGCTCTCGGCTCTAATCGTCGGCGTGGCGTATTTTTCCCTTCCATGGCTAAATACTCGTAGCCTTCGGGTGCTGTGTATTATCGGTGTTGGATGGCTGCTTCTTACACTTGCTTTTGAGTTTTCATTCGGACTTTGGCAAGGCAAGTCATTAAACGATTTATTTGCAGCCTATACATTCAAGGATGGCAATATATGGCCCGTTGTTCTCACAGTAACGGCCGCTGCACCCTACATCGCAGCGAAGCTCAGAGGATGGGTATAGCGTTCCCACAAATGCAGGAACGCTGTTCAACAGACAGTTTAGTTCAAAAATTCTTTTAAGAACTTAAGGTAGCGCTCAGAGGCAACAATGCGGTTTTCTTTCTTACTAAAACCATGTCCTTCGTCTTCAAACAAAACGTATTCCACGTGATTGCCTGCCTCACGAATGGCCGCGACCATATCGTCACTCTCAACTTGCAACACGCGAGGGTCGTTGGCACCCTGTACCACTAAAACTGGCTTGGTCACTTGGTGACCGAAGAATACCGGCGAAATACTATGTAAGCGTTTTTTATCGGTCGCCGGGTCACCCATCTCATCATACAAAGCTTGTTTAAATGCTTCCCAATACGGCGGTATACTTTCAAGTGTGCGTACCCAGTTAGTGACCCCCACTATATTTATGCCAACATCAAACTCTTGGGTAAAGGTCATTGCCGCCATTGTTAGAAAGCCGCCATAAGAGCCTCCCATAACCCCTATTTTGTTTTCGTCTACCCAATCCAAGCTTTGTAAATATTTCTTGTTGTAAACGACATCTTGTAAGTCATCTTCACCATGGCGCTTATCATCTAGGTGAAAAAATGTCTTTCCATAACCGCTAGAGCCGCGATTATTGATCATAAAAATGGCGTAGCCGTTATTTACTAGATGCTGGATCATCGCGGAATAACCAAATCGTGATTGTCCGCCTGGGCCACCGTGTATCCACACAATTGCGGGCACTTTTTCGGTTTCTGCTTGTTTGGGTTTGTATAAAATTCCCGGAATTTCTAAACCATCAAAGCTTTTGAAACGCCGGGTTTCGCCCGCGACCAAGTGCGCTTGTTTAATCTTTGGGTTGCCGTTATTACTTAATTGCACCACCTTATCTGAACCAATTTTGTGATGATAAAGATTCGATGGCGACGTGTCTGAGTTTAGGTAAAACACCATTTCTGTTTCATCTGCAGTAAAGTTAACACCTCTGAGATCGCCAGGGGGAAGCGTTGGCATAGTCACCTCTTTGCCAGTGGCGACTTCAGTGATGCTCAATACCGTTTGTGCGTCTTGGTTGATGCCATTAACTTGGTATTTTCCGTTTTTCGAAAAGTAGCTAAATATCACATCCCAATCAGCTTCAAAATCAACACTATGCGAACCATCGGTTAGGCTGTAATTCATAACATGGGTGAACTCGCTACCTTTGTTTGAGCCATATAATAAACGCTCGTTGTCCGCTGAAAAGGTATAAATAGAATAAGCAATTGACTCTTCTTCATCACCTGCGATCAGCTTAGGAGTTGCAGTTTCTTGACTCAAATCGACGAGGAAAATATCAGAATCTGCACTTGAATTAGCTTTGGCTAGTGCGAGCCAGTTTGCATCTTTACTCACATCTTTTAAGTCAAAGCCGGCGTCATTCTGAAAAATCATTTCACGGCTATAGTCTTTTGTTGAGTACAAATACAGGTCAAAGAAACGCGGGTCCCGCTCCGTAGTTAGCACATAAAAATGGTCTTGGTTTTCGTGCCAGCCAAAGAACTCAGCTCGTAATGCTTCACCTGGTGTTAAGTCGACGAGTTTGCCATCAAGCTCACGTACGTAAACGTGATTAAGCTCGTTACCACCTAAATCTGCGGATACAATAATGCGGTCGTCTTTTGGAAACCAACTCTCAGCATAGGTAGAATCCGTTGTAGATTTTGTCAGTGCTTGTTTTTCAGAGCCATCTAGTGGTATTCGATAGGCATTGTAAATACCAGACTCATCACTGCTAACTAATACTGCGCTTCCATCATGACTGATAGACGATCCATACATTGACGTAGTCGCAAAAAATGAAGCTGCGTCATAGGTTTTAAAATCATCGGTTTTATTTGTGGCAGTTTCTGGCGTGATTCCTGAGTTTTCTGGTGCCTGCTGGCACGCACTCAATGCGAATACTAAACTGGCCAAAGCTAGAGAAGTGTTTATACGTTTTAAAAACATGTAAGCATCCTTGATATTATTTGTTGAGAGCGCTTAATTTCTCTTCCAGTACTGAATTAATCGAATGATGCAAGCGCGTTATGCATTACCTTGTTCACTCTGAGGGGATAAGTCAAGAAAACTGAAACAAATTAGTGTTTATTAGTACGCCTTTTCAGTGCAAATGTTTTTCATATTCCCCAGTAAAAATCCACATCATCCACTTTAGCCTGGGACTATCAACATCACTCACAGGCGCTGCACCAAAGCGTTCGGTGTTTTTCCGTAGTTTGGAAGCTTTGCAGTCATAGCTCGTTTGTGCACAGCATTGTGTGCATGATTGTTAATTGTGCTCCATTTGGGCAATATAATGTGTAAGTGGAACGAATTATGAAAATTTTCGTTTTCACAGGCCCTCAAAATGGGCTTAAAGCTGGTCTAGACGTTGTTTTATGCGTTGCTGAAATAGCTGTAATTACTTGCCGTGACTCTATATATGCTGTGGTTAAGCGGGTGTTACGTTTCAAAACTGAACTTCTTAGGCGTTCTTTTTATAAAGGAGCTCATATGACTATTGTTCCATTGATAGCCGGTGTTTTTTTTGGAGGACTAGGTGGGTTTATTTTGTTTGATTATTACCGCTTTAATAACAAAGCCCTAAAAACCTACGGCAAAATACTCCGATATGATGAACTACAATACAAAGAAAATGCTAACCGTAAACGAACAATGTACAGGCCCTGCTTTGAATATAGAGTTAGCGGTAAAACCTATGAAGTTACATCTAAAACAACATTTAGCACTCAGGTAATACCGATAGGACAAAATACGAAAGTGTTGTATGAAATAGGAGATGAGAGCAATGCTCGGTTAGCTCAGGGGAACGGATATGGTTTAGATATTCTGTTTATCGCTCTTTCCCTACCAGCATTTTATATTGCTTTGCAGGCGTAAATAGCATTTTTTGAACAAGGGTTCTTAACAAGACACCCATGGTTCTTAACAAGGGTTCTTAACAAGACACCCATGTTTAAAAAGTAGCTGCTTTAACCCAGAACGATGATTAGCCTTAGCTACTGCTCTGAGTTTGAACAATATTTTTATCCCTGAAATTTCAAATATCCTACTTTTAAAGCAAATAATGAGAATGCCAGCCTCAGGTTGTGCGGGTTGATTCTGCTGCATTGGCTATTTTCATGTTATGGGTGTCTAAGTAAAAAATACTTTCAAGTGCATCATGGTAAAGCGTTCTTAAATCCGAATATGTTGAGCCTTATGTCTCAATCTCCCCGAGCGTCTAAAATATCTCAGTTTATTTTGTAATAAATCCCTTAGAAAGAAGACTAGTAACTTTGAACTTCAGATATTGATGTCAATTTCATAAATCTAGAAAAGGTAATTTTAGGGGGAGAGTAAGAATGGAATATATTGATAATATTTTGGCAAGTGACAACTATGTATTTATGGGATTAATATTGATTGGAGTCTTTATTCTCTGGTTTCTTCCTGCAATGCTTGCTCTAGCTTTCAACCGAAAGCATTTTAAATACATATTGCTTGCCTGTATTCCTGCCGGTTTTTCTGTCATAGCATGGGGCGGCGTAATGGTTTGGGCAACAACGGGTAAAGTTTTTGGTAAGTACGCGAATAAAGTGAATGCTGAGAATTAGTGAAGAGGATACAAACTGCTGACCTCGTAGTTCGCAGCGCGAACCGCTTGGACCGAAAATACTGTGGGGTGTCGAAATTCTAACAGAGAATTTTTACCCGTTAGCTTAGTGTTAATTGCACAAGGAAGTCCCGTGAATCTTAATCAAGTTACATTGCCAGTTAAACACATGGATGAAGCCACCGAGTTTTATTTAAAACTAGGGTTTACTCAAATTGTAGATACTCCCCATTATGCCCGGTTCGAATGCACCGACGGAAATTCAACTTTTTCACTTTCATTAGAAACAGGTGATTTTTTAAATGGTGCAATAATTTATTTTGAACATGAAGATTTAGATCAATGGGTATCAGATTTAAAAGCTGTTGGTATCGAGTTTGATCAACAACCAACAGATCAAAGTTATTTATGGCGTGAAGCAATACTGCACGATCCATCAGGTAATAAAATCAAACTATACTGGGCTGGTGAGAATAGACTCAATCCACCATGGAGAGTTGATAAGCGCGGCTAACTAGCACTTCAAACCGAAATAAAGTTGGTTGTTTTCACATCGTTCAACATTATAACCAGCTATATTTGTGCACTTATCGCGGCGTTATTGCGCACAGGCCTTTAAAGTCTGTGTTTAGCGTAAACATAGAAATTTTCCTTAGTTCTACGATTTAACCACTGCTTTTTCCCACAATTGAGTAACGACTTTATTAATTTCAAATATTTATATATCTAATTTTTCTATCAAAACCAGTTAAGTGTAGCCTTCATCAAAAATTGTTATTTTCTGGCGGTTTGGTTTAGTCTAGGGTAATAATTTTAATCAATGATACAGTACTAATGGCTTGTTACAGTAAGGCCTCGATAGTCAAGTTGATGCAGTAATTTCGGACGTTAGTTTGAAGGGAGTCGTAATAATGTTCAGTCGAATAATCTTACTATTAATCGTTGTTTTTTCTCTAAATATTAATGCTAAAACAGTATTAGAGTTGGGGGATATCCCACCAGATTTTTTGGGTAAAGATAACAATGGTGACATTGTTAGCTTGAAGGATCATAAAGGTAAAATTGTGGTTATATCTTTTTGGGCATCTTGGTGTTCACCTTGTATCAAGGAGCTTCCAATCTTAGAAAATATTCAAAATAAAGTGGGTATAGATAAAGTCAAAGTGATAGCCGTTAATTTTAAGGAAGATCGTAAAAAATATAACAAGGTTAAAAAGTTACTTTCTTCACTAAACTTAACGTTAACTCATGATAAACGAGGTGCCATAGGTAAGAAATTTGGTGTTGAAGCAATTCCTAACTTATTTATCGTAGGCAAAAATGGAGAGCTTGTTTTTCATGAAATAGGTTATGGTGATGCGTCTATAGATAAAATTGTTGAAGTGCTAAACCAGCAACTTTCAAGCTCGCTAGCGGTTTAAAATTGCCACCAAAAACAGAAACAGCTTTTTTACCCCATTTAAGAAGGGATTAGGCGCCAATACCGGAATATGAATGACTGATAAATTCGCAACAAAACAGTTTATTGCCGAGATAGCAAAGCTAGGTCACCAGCAATCAACTAGTGTGCTCCAACTAAGGGACCTGTTCTCATCTTTGTCTTTATGGAACGCTTGGCGATTTATGGCCCTCCGAGCTCAAGGTGAGCCAGCTTGGCTAGTTAGCTTCCTTCAGTACCGTATTCAGCAGACTACCAGTAAAGGGTGTTGTTCTGTGCTTTTGGTTCAGAGATTACAATGAAGCTTACAGGCAGGCGAACTGCTTACCTCATTTTGCTTGTTGTCATCGTTGTGTTGGGCGCATGGATGATGGTGCACAAATTACAGGGGCCTGAGTTGGCTGTATATCGTATCCAAAGTCAGCCATTGGTGCAGACTGTCGTTGCTACCGGGCGGGTTACGTCGGGATCGCGGGCGCAAGTGGGGGCACAAATCTCAGGCGTGATCGCTGAGCGTTTTGTTCGTGAAGGTGACGAGGTCCTAGCTGGCGACGTACTGGCGGTGTTACAAGACAATGAACAACTTGCTCGCGTCGGTGAAGCAAAAGCCGCCCTTGCTGAACTGCGTGAATCGAGTAAACCACAGGCCGATGTCACTTTGAAACGGGCTGAGGCGCGGTACGAGCAGTTCAGGCGCGAAGCGCAGCGTCGAAGGGATTTGCTAGAGCGTAAGCTAATTGCCCATGAAGCCGTTGAACAGGCGGTTGAACAGGAAACTGAGGCACGTGCAGAACTTGAACAAGCCAAGCTTGCTGCAGAAATGCTGACTGCTGGTTATCCTAGCGATGTTGCTGCTGCCGAGCGCCTAGCGGCTGCACGCGCAGCACTGGAAAAAACAATAGTGCGTGCCCAAGTGAGCGGTACTGTGTTAACTCGTAATGCTGAACCTGGCGACGTAGTGCAGCCGGGTCGCGTGCTGTTTGAGATTGCCCGTGCTGGCCAAACCGAACTGCTGGTGCCGGTGGATGAAAGGAATCTCTCGGCTTTGCGTCTGGGACAACCTGCCCTGTGTGTAACGGATGCCTATCCGGATAGTCCGTTTGCGGCTACCTTGAGTTTTATCTCGCCAGCGGTGGATCCACAGCGTGGCAGTGTTGATATCCGTTTACAATTGGCAGCGATTCCTGACTTTCTGCGTCAAGACATGACTGTCACAGCCAATATTGAAACCGGCCGTCGCGAGAGCGCCCTCGTCGTGCCTAACGATGTGCTTGATGACATTAATGGCAGTTCGGCATACGTTTGGAAAGTCACAAACGGTCGCTTGCAACGCGCAAAAGTGACGCTTGGTTTGCGCGGAATGGGGCGAACCGAGATTACCAGTGGATTGGCAAACGACGATCTGATTGTTGCAAACATAGACCCGTCGCTGGTGGATGGCAGTCGGGTGCGTGCTCGTGAAGATGATGTAATGCCGCTTACCAAGGAAACCGATGCATCTACCGCTCGCGAAACACCGGTTAAGTTCGAATGACAGGCATATGGACTGAATCGACAATCGCTATTAGGTTTTTGCGAGAAGGTCGTTCACAAAGTGCTTTAATTCTTATCGGCATTGGGGTTGGCGTTGCGGTTATCGTGTTTATCAACGCACTGATCACCGGGTTGCAAGACAACATCATTGATCGCACCTTGGGTACACAGTCGCATATCAGGTTGTCGGCTCCCGATGAGGTGAACCAGATTCTGCCACTATCTGATGACAGCGTGCAATTGGTATTGGAAAGCAAGCGAGCGCAACGACTGCGCTCAATAAATAACTGGTTGCAGTTGCGTGATGTATTGGACACATTGCCAGAGGTAACGGCAGTGTCTCCGATTATTTCCGGGCCAGCATTTGCTCGTCGCGGTGAAGCGCTTGAATCGGTGGCGCTGGTCGGCATAGACAGTGAGCGCTACCAGCGGATTCTCCCCATTAGCGAAGACATTATTGAAGGGGTTTTCCAAGTAGGCGCGGGTAAAACTGTGATTGGTAAGCAACTGGCCATCGAACTTGGCGTTAGTGCCGGCGACAAGCTAAGGTTGCAGACTGGGCAAGGCGGCGACAGCGTGTTGAGTATTGCTGGGATTTTTGAGTTGGGTGTTCGTGAGCTCGATGCGCGCTACGTTTACCTAGATATGAGTCAGGCGCAGTCGCTGCTAAATCTGCCCGGAGCGGCAACCGTAATCGATATGACTGTCACCGATATTTTTCGTGCAGACATTACGGCGACGCGCATAAGCCGACTGACCGGTCAGAAAGTTGAAAGCTGGATGGAAACCAATGCGCAGTTGCTGAATGCACTGCAGAGTCAAAGCTTGTCGACAAATATGATCAGTATGTTTGTGGCGTTGAGCGTGGCGCTGGGAATTGCTAGCGTGCTCTCGGTAAGCGTTGTTCAGCGTACTCGCGAGATTGGCATCTTGCGCGCCATTGGTATCACACGTACACAAATGTTGCTTGTGTTCCTTATTCAGGGCGCACTGTTCGGGCTGTTTGGCTCACTACTGGGCGGCATTAGCGGTTATCTGCTGGTCTGGATTTTTAACACGTTCGGGCCGCGATTGTTTTTCATTCCGCTCGATCTCAGCCTGCTGGTGGCCGCGAGCATGCTGGCAACCTTAACCGGAGTCATTTCAGCCTCCATTCCGGCGCACCGTGCCGCGCACCTCGATCCGGTGGAGGCTATTCGTCATGTCTGACGTCGGCACCTTTAATCAGCGCCAAGAGGTGTTGCGGTTAAGAGGATTGAGGAAGAGTTACAACTTAGGTTTGCCGACTGAGGTAGAAGTGTTGCACGGGCTTGATCTTAGTCTTCAGCGCAGCGACTTCGCCGCGCTGATTGGAACTTCCGGTTCAGGTAAAAGTACCTTGCTCAATCTGATTGGTCTATTGGATACCCCAACCGCTGGCGAGATCGAGGTGTTGGGCGAAGCCACCCGCACCAGTGATGACAGTCGTCGTACAGCTTTGCGCAGCAGCAGGATCGGATTTGTATTTCAGTTCCACCATCTCATTCAGGCTTTCACGGCGCTCGAGAACGTCCTCATGCCGCTGATGGTCACCCATGGAAAGCCGAACGCCGAACAGCGCGAGCTGGGTCATAGTCTTCTTAACGAAGTGGGCCTAGCCGCTTACGCCGAACGCAAACCTGATCAGCTATCTGGCGGTCAGCAACAGCGCGTAGCTGTAGCGAGGGCACTGGTGACCCAACCTGCCCTGTTACTGGCAGACGAACCCACTGGGAATCTCGACAGCAAAAGCGCAGACGAGGTCTTCGCCTTATTTCGCATGTTCAATCAGAAATTTGGCTGCGCGGTGCTTTTGGTAACACATGATGCGAAATTGTCTGCTCAATGCGACCGCATAATAACCCTCGAAGACGGCAGAATCGCTAGTGACACCGGTGGCCGTGTTTGAGCTAATAAGTTGAAATAAATTATATATTTGAATTGCAAACCGCAATTGCGCTTCACAATGTCACTTATCAACTGTATGTATTCGGACTAACAATTCGCCAAACATTTGATGAACGGTTAGTGTAAGGCACTAGTTTTAAAGGAGTAAAGATTGAAGTATTTAATAACCTTGCTAATTATCGTAAGTTGTAACGCTCTAGCAAATGATGAACTCAAATCTATTTATTTTGCGTTTGAGTCAGATTTTATGAGCAATGATGCTGAGAAATATTCTGATTGGCTAACTGAGCAATATGAAATTGTTCAAACTATGCATATTCCGGGTATGGGTAAAGACAGTCGTAAAGTTACAGGAAAGCAGATGATTGGGTTGATGAAAAAAATGAATAAACCGAATTCTACTCCTCGCTCTACATTTGAGAATACCAGTATTCGTCTAATTGATAATACGGGGTTCTGCGCGACTTCTAGTACGCTCACAACAACAAAAGTTTCAGGCAAAGACTACGAAGAAAAAGAAACCAGAGAAGTATGTTTTCGTAAGTTAGACAGTGACTTTAAAGCGATTGAGCACAAAATTGACGTTTACTACAAAAAACTATAAATCCATACAAGCGCTTTAAACTTGATTCTAAAGTAGTCATGTTTTTCGCGGAACAAAAGCCAGAGCGAGCTTTCTACACAATTTAAGCGGCGGGAATGAGTCATGGGGGATTATGCATTGAATGTTGGAATCTATATTTACGATGATGCTGAAGTGCTAGATTTTTCTGGTCCTTTTGAAGTGTTTTCAACTGCCAACAGGTTATCTAATCCAGCAGGGTTGTTTAACGTGTTTTTAGTAGCCGAGGAAAGTCGCACTGTTAAGGCTAGAGGCGGATTTAAGGTTAATCCGCATTATTGTTTTAGCCATCATCCTGAAATTGACGTACTGATAGTTGTTGGCGGCATTCACACCCAGGAGTTACTAAAATCGAAGGTTATTGATTGGGTTTCTACTACGTCAAAGAGCGCGAAAACGGTAGCGTCTGTTTGTACCGGAGCCTTTATTCTTGCGGAGGCCGGATTGTTATCCAATCTCAAAGTAACCACTCACTGGGAAGATATTGAAGATCTTCGGAGCTCATATTCAGACCTAACCGTTATCGAAAATCAACGGTGGGTAGATGAAGGCAAGGTGGTAACATCTGGTGGTATTTCCGCTGGCATTGATATGACCCTTCACTTAGTTTCAAAACTTGCTAGTTTAGATTTGGCAGAGAAAACCGCGAGGCAAATGGAATTTGACTGGCGTAAAATTATTTAGACACCCATGGAATTATCAAGACACCCATGATTGGAATTATCAAGACACCCATGATTGTTTAGGGGAACAACTCAGGCTGCCAGAAATTATTTAGACACCCATGGAATTATCAAGACACCCATGATTGGAATTATCAAGACACCCATGATTGTTTAGGGGAACAACTCAGGCTGCAGATTCTTTCAGATTAACTTGGGACGGATATTCCACAAGAGCTGTTAGCGGGCGCTTAAGTTGGCGTTAGCAAACAAGAAGTTACTTAATGATTTTTATAAAAATGAGAATTTGATGCTAAACAAAATATTCATGTTATTTCTTGCTCTTATTCTAACCAGTTGTGTAGTTTTGCCTGAAATAGACCATTCAGAAAAGTATCAATGTGCGCTATCAACAGATAGAAAAATATTAAAATTAGTGAACTTGACTGATGGTGATACTAGCTTTTACCAATGGAATGATGAAATATTTGCAATACTATCTATTCCAACATCAGCAATTATTTCAGGTACATATGTCCTCGTTAATAACGTTTATCATATTGGCGAAAAGAAAATTAAATGTGGTTAACAAAATTAACAT
>NZ_BAABWR010000031.1:0-47553 GCF_040370605.1 Aliiglaciecola sp. NS0011-25 | reverse complement strand
CATTCAACCGGACCCATACTCGCTGGCTGGTTTCGCTGCGCTCACGGTTTAGCCAGCAAGTCTGTGCCGTTTAATAGGGGCGTTAGATTTAATAGTGGTAGCGAAGTTGCGCTATTAGGATTGTATCTTCTTGATATTTATAAACGAGTCTATGTTCATCATTGATTCTGCGTGACCAATAACCTGAAAGGGCATGTTTTAAAGGTTCTGGTTTACCAAGTCCTTCGTATGGTTCACGCTGAATATCTTTAATTAATGTATTAATCCTTTTTAAAATCTTTTTATCCGTAGTTTGCCAATACAGATATTGTTCCCATGCTTTCGTTGAGAAGGTTAATTTCATTCAAGCAATTCTCTAGGGGTACCATTCCCAGCCTCTAACTCAACTATCGATTCTATTAAGGCTCTCGTGTTTGCTGGTGATCTGAGTAGGTAGGTAGTTTCTTGCATTGATTCATAATCATCTAATGACATCATCACAACAGGGCTTTCGCTCTTTCGTGTAATTATTACTGGAGCATGGTCGTCGCATACTTTTTCCATCGTTTTCGCTAGATTTGCTCTTGCAGCTGTATAACTCATTGCTTCCATTTTTCTGTACCTGTACTTTATTCTGTACCAAAAGTATAATTAAACCTAACAAACAAATCAACAAGGACTAAAAATGTTTGGCTCGGCTCACTTCGTTCGCTAGTATAGCCAAACGTTTTTAGCCCTTTATTTGAAGCGTTGGTATGACTCCCTTTGTCAATAAAAACCGAGTATCTCCCTGACATTTTTTCGGTCCATAATTAGTTATTCTTTCACTCAAATAAATTGAACTAACGCACCGGATGAGGCAGTAATGTCGTCGGTTGGTATGCTGGTATCCGAAGGTTACTTATTCAGTGAATAAACAGAGCTGACCTTACTCGTTTTGTCCCGCGCCGGTCACCGGTAGCACCTTCTCATCAGTCTATGCTCGTGGATCAATCACCGATTGATTCTGCCGCAATTCAATCTGGTAAGAAAACGAGTTAAAAAAACGCCATTTATTTTGCCGAAATAAACACACCTTGGGTTTTGCCGTGTCCGGTGTCTTGGTCGTATTGTTTATTCTGTAGTTGGTAGAATTTTACGAGTTTGGCGACTTGTTTGCTGGCTTGGGATTTTAATTGGCTGCATTGAAAATGGGGAGGCATGCTTTTTAGTTTTCGTTCAATGCTTTCACCAGCTTCAATCCAAATAGCCTGATGGCCTTTTTCGTGATCCAATAAAGCAGTGTAATAATCGTCAAAGGTTTGTTTTAAGCTTTCTGCTGCAGTTTTTCTGTTAGACATTTCGGGCATGGTATAAAGCCCCTCTAAATACACTTTGATGCCTACAAGTCGACATAGGTTGCCGCTAGTTTGTAATCCAAAAACCGGTGTTAACTGCCATTGAGTGCGACCGTGAAATAGTTGATTTTCTTTCACTACGGGGGAGTTTGCGCGCAATTCAATTTTAATTTGCGGTCGCGTCGTGGGGGCAATGGAATAGTGTTCGAACTTTTCAGTTAACACAACCTCAGAAAAAGCATTTAAGCTTGTAAACAGCAAGAAGCCGCAACTCACGCGCTTTATTCCAGCTAAAAACATCAATAATTCACCGTAACATCAAACGAATAAACTCTAAATTACGGCTTTATAGCCTAGATTGAAAGAGGTTTACGCTGACTATCCACTAGCTTGCCATGAATAATTCCTTTTATTTAGCTTAAGATTGTTATCAACCTGACAAATGCTAATTAATTGTATAAAATTTAAACAGGGAAGGTGGTGGTAACACCATCAATTTATAATGGAAAGGTTGATACTTTGAATACAGCTCGCACTAAAAGTAACCCTATGATTATGGTTAGCTTGATTGTCGCACTGCTACTTTTAATTGCGGCTATTGTGTATTCGAGTTCTAAACCCGCCACAGGACCAAAGGTCATCCATTTATCTTCAGGTGAATGGGCTCCGTATTCGGGAGAGTCTCTACCGCAAAAGGGAATTGCGAGTGTCATAGTCACCTCTGTATTTGAACAGATGGGCTATCGAGTCGATTTGCAATTTATGCCCTGGAGTATTGCCCAATCAAAAGCGGAATTGTCGCAGCAGGATAGTCAAATTCGAGGGACTTACCCTTATATCAAAACCGCAGAGCGAGAAAATCATTTTTACTTTAGTGAACCTATCATTGATGTTCCTAACGGGATTTTCTTTCACCTGAAACATACCCCACAGGCGGCCAACATTAGCGAACCGTCTGAGTTACAAAATTATGCGGTAATCACCTTGGCAGGTTACGAATACACACCTAGATTGGGACAGTATATTCCTAACAATACCTGCAATTTCAAAGATACGCTTCAGGGCTTTGAAATACTTGATGCTAACCAAAACTGGATACTGATTAGCGAAAAAAAGTTAATTCAAAGACAATTAGTTGAAGTAGCTAGTAGCGCAGAAGCAAAAAGGTTGAAGCTGACCGAAAGGGTACTTCAGGTTAAACAAGTGAACCCATTTCACTACAACCAAATAGATCCTCAACATTCTCAACCCCTTTATGCTTATCAATCAAGTGAACAGCAATTTCACTCAGGCAGTGAGTTAATCGAGAATAGTAATCTAATTGTTACCCCTGATGTCGCGTCTAAAACAGCAATAAAATCGAATCAGCCCACAGTTTGTCAAATGCCGATTAACACCGCGTTAATATGGCTGGCTTATACCTCTAAGCCTAAAGTTTTCATTGAATCTCAGCAAGTCGGTGAAACCTTATTAACCCAGTCGATGCCAACGTTATCGGCAAAAATAGGCTTTGCAAAATACGTTGATTATGTGCCGCATAGCGTGATGTTTTCTAAAAATAATCCGAATAATCTCTCACTTAGAAATCAGTTTAACCAGGTTCTAGATAATCTAAAAAGTAATCCGCAGGCCTATGACAGCTTGTTGACGCAAGTTGCAAATGAAATTGATATGGCTGATTCAGTGAAATTGGTATCAACTGGTGGTAGTGCCCTTGTAGAAGGGCAGCGGTATGATCCTCAATCAAATCGTTGTTCGCCAACCGAAGTATTTACCTTTCCAAAAGGAAGCAAAGCGTTGGTGCGTCAATGGCCTGAAATTTTCTTAAATAACGCACGCATACTCACACAGCAGAAAGTCATTGCCAGTGTGTTAAATGGTCCATTGGCGTCAAAAACCACTTTATATTGTTTTGAGCCAACCGCTGTGCAACTACAATAAAGTTTGTTACGGAGAACCTATGAAACGTAAAAAAAACAGTAGTTTTTTATCAAAATCGGCACCTTACTTACTGACAATATATTGTTTGGCGGTGCTATTATTCTTTCTTGCTGAGTTAAAGCTCTTTGGCCTTGACGAATATTTGAGGGCCACCAATCAGGTATTGATCTTATTTGCATTGTTGATCATGCCATTTGTGATTATCAATATGCCGAGTTTTATTCAGTCACTCACCTTGAAGGTATCCGATAAAGAGTTTCATGTTCAGCTCAATGAATTGGAATCAAATTTTAGTCAAACCATTGGGCGGGTGCAGCAACAAGTCAGTACATCGGAGCAGTCATTCTGGCCAATACTGGCTGGAGAAGATGTATTGGCGTCAAAACGACTGGAAGGGCCTAATCCGAAAATCATCATTGGCGCTAAAAATGACCTCTCTCAGATGTTTTTTACAGAGCTTTTAGCGTTGGCTATAACCCATGAGAATTCACATATTGTCTGCGAAATACGTTATCCAAATGGTGATAGCATGCATAACTTCGCCGAACTTAAATACCGATGGCTGGATGTTTACATGGACTATACCGGTACCTGCCTGCAATATTTTAATATCCATCATAAAACCGAAACCGGCGGAATTAAATCACCAGATGAGCTCACTGAGGAGTTAAATCAATATGGACAAGGGTTAGGCATTCAATGGTTACCTAATTTAGGTTGCAGTGAAGATTATTGTTTAGTTATGACCCCTGAATACGCTGAATCTGAAGAAATAATCAGTATTAGCGATTTAAAAACCAAAGGCGGTAAACTGACGTTTAGTGCAGATCCTGAATTTATGAACAGAAAGGATTGCCTTTTAGGCTTGTTAGACTACGGTGTGAAATTCAAATCTGTTTTACCTTGCAGTGTTACCGATCGTTATTCAGCCAAAGAAAGTGGCGAAGCTGAAGTGTTTGTAGGTTACGAATCTGACCCACAAGTATCAAGAGGCGAAGTGACTATGCTAAAAGATACTGATCAGTTTTTTCCTCGTTATTTAGCTCAACCGTTAGTGTCAGCTGCGGTTTTGAAAAAATTTCCGGAGCTTGAAGCACGGCTGTTAATATTGCATGACTGCATGGATACAGAACAATTAAATGAGATTGTTGCCAAAATAGGCAATTCGAATAATGATCCTGTGCGAGCTAAAGAGGAAGCGAAAAAAATATTTAAACAGGCACTGAAAAAGCACCAACAAAAAAACACAATGCAGATTTAACGACTCTGTCATAAAACAATCAGACTCAATACTCAAGATAACAGGGCGTTTGCGACCTTAGAGGTAGAAGACCGACCAAGCGCTTGCATTATATTGTTTCCCGCATTCACTAGTTTTTCGATATCAATGCCGGTGTGTATACCCATACCATTTAGCATGAATACCACATCTTCAGTTGCAACGTTGCCAGAAGCGCCTTTTGCATAAGGGCAACCGCCTAAACCTGCCACCGCGCTATCGATGGTACTAATTCCTTGCTGCAAAGCGATCAAAATATTGGCTAAAGCTTGACCATAGGTATCATGAAAATGCACCGCAATTTTTTCCCTCGGAATAACCTGTTGAACGGCTTCTAACATCTTACTGGTTTTAATCGGTGTGCCCACGCCAATAGTGTCGCCAAGTGACACTTCATAACAACCCATAGCCAATAAATGTTGTGCAACCTCTGTTACTTTTTGCGGCGCGATATCGCCTTCATAGGGGCAACCTAACACACAAGAAACATAACCTCGAACTGGCATGTTGTCTTTTTTAGCTTGCTCTACAATGGGAACAAAGCGCTCTATACTTTCGGCAATTGAACAATTTATGTTTTTCTGTGAAAAGGTTTCAGAAGCCGCGCCAAATATAGCCACCTCATCCACATTTACCGATTTGGCATTGGTGTAACCTTGTAAGTTGGGAGTGAGCGCTGAATAGGTTATACCCGGTATTCGCGTTAACTCTCGAAATAATTGAGTACTATCAGCCATTTGTGGCACCCACTTAGGTGATACAAAGCTACCTGCTTCGATAAATTTTAAACCAGCCAAGGCCAAATCATCAATTAGCTGCAGTTTACTGGCTAAATCAATCAGTTGTTTTTCATTTTGTAGACCATCTCTGGGACCTACTTCGACGATTTTAACCTGTGTTGGATAACTGCTTGTCATAGGTTTACTCCTCGGCTTCAAAGTCGAGCAGCACAGCACCGCCATCTACAAGATCACCGGCGACAAAATAAAATTCTTTGACCACACCTGCTTTTGGTGCTTTGATGGCGTGTTCCATTTTCATTGCTTCCATCACCATTAACGTTTGTCCTTTTTCTACTTCCTGATTAACCTCTACTAATTGAGCAACTATGGTGCCATTCATAGGAGCCGCAAATCCGCCATGGTGATCATCTGCGTCACTGAGACCTAAATCTGCGGTATTGAGTTTACATTGGATGGCAAACTCTTTAGTAAATAGGGTCGTGAAGCCTTGATGGGGTTGCAGCTTCATCTGCAGATTTTGACCATTGATAGTGACGTCAAAGTGATGGCCATCAAGTTTACCAACACATTCAAAGCAACCTTCAGGTGTGCTGACATTAATGACTGTGAAACCTAATTGGTTGCATGGTAAATACTCAACTGTCACTTCGATACTCTGCTGTTGAATATCAACGCTTAGCACTTCTGTGAACCGTTCGTTCATGCGCCAGTGGTTCTGTGCATGCCAAGGCGAGTTTTTATTATCTGAGACTGACGTTAAAGCCTGCCGTTGTAATATTAAGTAGGTTACTGCCGCTGGGGTTATTAGTTCATGTTGCAGGGCGTTTTTGACAAAAAGTTCGGACTCATGTTGTTCAATAAAGTGAGTAGTTAACTGTGCTTGTTTGAAGGCTGGATGAGTTGCCAAGTTGTACAGAAAATCAATGTTTGTAGTAACCCCGTCAACTTGATACACACTTAAGGCGTCAGCAAGTTTGCTAAGGGCTTTTTCACGATTTTGATCCCATACAATTAATTTCGCAATCATAGGATCGTAAAACGGTGTTACTTCGTCACCTTCTATCACACCTGTATCAATTCGAACGTTATCCGTTTCTGTTGGTGGCGTTAACTGACTTAATAAACCAGTAGAAGGTAAAAATTGATTATTTGGATCTTCAGCGTAAATTCGCGCTTCAAATGCATGTCCATTTATACCTAGTTGGTCTTGTTGTAAGGGGAGAGGTTCACCTTTGGCCACGCGGAGTTGCCATTCCACTAGATCTTGGCCAGTGATCATTTCAGTTACTGGGTGCTCTACCTGCAATCTAGTGTTCATTTCCATGAAGAAAAATTGGCCATCGGGTTCCAGCAAAAATTCTACAGTGCCTGCGCCAATGTAACCAATTGCTTGTGCGGCAGTTAAGGCTGCTTGTCCCATTTGTTGGCGTAATTCTGAAGTCATGCCTGGTGCAGGGGCCTCTTCAATGACTTTTTGATGGCGTCGTTGCACTGAGCAGTCTCGCTCAAACAAATAAACACCGTTTTCATGACTATCGCAAAATACTTGGATTTCTACGTGACGAGGTTGCGCTAAGTATTTTTCAACTAGCATAATGTCATCACCAAAACCTGACATGGCTTCACGTTTTGCCGCATCCAATGCATCGTAAAACTCATTGCTATGAGCTACTTGTCGCATGCCTTTACCACCGCCGCCGGCAGCCGCTTTTAGCAGAACCGGATAGCCCATGTCATCGGCATGTTTTTTTAACAATTCTGGAGATTGATCATCACCGTGATAACCCGGTACTAACGGAACGCCAGCTTGCTCCATTATATGTTTAGCGGCCGATTTGGAACCCATAGCTTCTATTGCCGCAACAGGTGGTCCAACAAAGATAATATTATGTTGTTCACATAAACGACAGAACTGTGGATTCTCTGATAAGAAACCGTAACCGGGATGAATCGCATCCACGTTTAGTTTAATTGCCGCGGCGATAATCAGCTCGCCTTTTAGATAACTATCACGGGTTGGCGCGGGGCCAAGTCTGACTGCTTCATCAGCCATTTTTACATGCTGCGCATTGATATCAGCATCGGAATAAACCGCAACGGTTTTAATGCCTAACAATTTGGCGGTTTTTATAATTCGACAAGCAATTTCTCCGCGATTAGCGATAAGCAATTTGTCTATGTTTTTTAGGTCATTCATGATTTTTCCCGCCATGCTGGTTGTCTTTTTTCCAAAAACGCAGCTAATCCTTCTTGACCCTCTGCTGACACCCGTGTTGTCGCAATACGTAAACTGGTTTTCTCAATAAGTTCTTGGTCCAGTTGTTCGTCTTTAATATCAAACACTAATTGCTTGGCAGCGGCTACTGCGACAGGCCCGTTATTGATTATTTGAGTAACCAATAAATCAACTGTTGAATTTAATTCTTCCTCGGTAACCGCTTCACTGACTAAGCCCAAGCGACGTGCTCTGCGAGCAGAGAAAACTTCCGCAGTCATAAAATAGCGGCGTGCGACTCTATCGCCAATCGCATCGATAACATAAGGGCTAATAGTCGCAGGTATCAAACCCAATTTAACTTCGCTTAAGCAAAATTTGCTTAAGCGGCTGGCAATGGCGATATCACAACAAGAAACTAATCCAACCGCACCACCAAATGCTGCGCCCTGAATTTTTGCAATAGTAGGTTTGGGCAGGGTGTAAAGAGTATGCAGCATATGCGCTAATGCATTTGCATCCGCTAAATTTTCTTCATAACTAAAGTTAGCCATGCGCTTCATCCAGTTGAGATCCGCGCCAGCGCAGAAACTCTTGCCATTGGCTTGTAATACCAGTACTCGCGCTTTGTCGTCTCTGGCCACCCGCTTAAAACAATCGGTAAGCAATGCAATAGTGTTATCGTCAAACGCATTGTGAACTTCTGGTCGGTTCAAGGTAATGGTCGCAACGCCGCGGGAATCAAGGGCGTAGATTACATCTTCTGAATGTGTTTGTAGGGTACTAGAAGTATTATTCATAACGGAAATCACCTTACATTCTAAACACGCCAAAGCGTGTTTCTTCAATGGGTTTATTGAGTGCCGCAGAAATTGAAAGCGCGAGCACAAAACGGGTATCAGCAGGATCTATTACACCATCATCCCAAAGTCGCGCGGAGGCATAATAAGGGTGGCCTTGTTGTTCATAAGTATCAATAATAGGTTGTTTAAATGCGTTCTCTTCTTCTACACTCCAGCTTTCGTCGTGCCGTTGTTTTTGCTCTCGTTTGACTTGCGCTAGCACGCCAGCAGCTTGCTCTCCACCCATCACCGAAATTCGCGCATTTGGCCACATAAACATAAACCTAGGATCATAAGCTCGGCCGCACATACCATAATTGCCAGCGCCGAAACTCCCACCAATTAACACGGTAAATTTAGGCACTTTGGCACAGGCTACTGCGGTGACCATTTTAGCTCCATGTTTGGCGATTCCGCCCGACTCGTATTGTTTACCCACCATAAAACCGGTGATATTTTGTAAAAATACTAATGGAATTTTTCGTTGCGCACATAGTTCAATGAAGTGTGCGCCTTTTTGCGCTGACTCTGAAAATAAGATGCCGTTGTTGGCAACTATTCCCACAGGATGTCCGTAAATACGTGCAAAACCGCAAACTAGGGTAGTGCCAAATAGCGCTTTGAATTCATCAAACTCTGAACCATCGACTACTCTTGCGATTATTTCACGGACGTCGAACGGTTGTTTACTGTCTTTAGGAATAACGCCATAAATATCGCTAGTAGGGTAAGCTGGTTCTTTAGGTTCAACTAAATCCAAATAATTGGGTTTAGGTCGGTTTAGACGGGCAATTGCATTTCTGGCTAGTTGCAATGCGTGATGGTCATTGTTAGCTAGATGATCGACAACACCCGATGTACGGCAATGCACGTCACCACCACCTAGTTCCTCAGCCGTGACCACTTCACCCGTGGCGGCTTTCACTAAAGGTGGGCCACCTAAGAAAATCGTACCTTGGTTCTTGACGATTATGGATTCGTCAGCCATGGCAGGCACATATGCACCGCCAGCGGTGCATGAACCCATCACAACCGCTATTTGTGGAATATTTTGCGCAGACAAATTTGCTTGATTATAAAAAATTCGACCAAAGTGCTCCCGATCTGGAAAGACTTCATCTTGTCTTGGAAGATTCGCACCACCTGAGTCCACCAGATAAATACAAGGTAAATTATTTTGCTCGGCTATGGTTTGGGCGCGTAAATGCTTTTTAACGGTTAAAGGATAATAGGTGCCACCTTTAACCGTCGCGTCATTTGCGACTATCATACATTCCACGCCTGATACTCGACCTATCCCAGCTATTACGCCCGCTGCGGGGACATAATCTGCATAGACATTCCATGCAGCAAGTTGGGACAACTCTAGAAAAGGAGAGCCACTATCTAACAGCGCATTTACTCTGTCTCTGGGGAGTAATTTCCCCCTTGCGGTATGACGTGCATTGGCCTTATCACCGCCACCCAATTTAATTTTGGCGATAACTTCTTTTAAGTCGTTAACTTGCCGAGCCATGTTGGCAGCGTTATCGATAAACTCTTGGCTTTTAACGTTTAATTTGCTGACGATAGGGGGCATGCATTCGCTCCTAATCCGGTTAAGTAAAATTTAACCCCATTGTGATGACATCTAAATGTCAAAAGTTGGGAATTAGCAGGTTTCGTTAAATAATTCGCGACCAATTAACATGCGACGTATCTCTGAAGTGCCAGCGCCGATTTCATACAGTTTTGCATCACGCAACAAACGACCTGCTGAAAACTCATTGATATAACCATTACCACCGAGTAACTGAATAGCATCTAAGGCCATTTTGGTTGCTAATTCGGCCGAATAAAGTATCGCGCCTGCTGCATCTTTACGGGTGGTCTCACCCCGATCACAAGAACGCGCTACGGCATAAACGTAAGCTCTGGCGGCATTCATCTGGGTGTACATATCAGCAACTTTGCCTTGTACTAATTGGAACTGACCAATAGATTGACCAAATTGTTTGCGGTCATGAATGTAAGGAACAACAAGATCCATGCAGGCTTGCATGATCCCAAGTGGTCCACCTGAAAGCACTAATCTTTCATAATCTAGTCCACTCATTAATACGCGGACACCGCCACCTTCTTCGCCAAGGATGTTTTCCGCAGGCACTTCGCAGTCTTGGAAAACAAGCTCACAAGTATTCGATGAGCGCATACCTAATTTGTCGAGTTTTTGAGCTTGGCTAAATCCAGCAAAAGATTTTTCCACTATAAAAGCGGTAATGCCTTTGGAACCAGCTTTTACATCTGTTTTTGCGTAAATGACAAAGGTGTGGGCATCAGGGCCATTGGTTATCCACATTTTGTTGCCATTGAGGATGTATTTATCCCCTTGTTTATCGGCTCGTAGTTTCATACTCACGACATCTGAACCAGCATTAGGCTCACTCATCGCGAGCGCACCAATGTGCTCACCAGATACTAGCTTTGGAAGGTATTTTTGTTTTTGCGCTTCAGTGCCGTTTTTGTGAATCTGATTAACACAAAGATTTGAATGGGCTCCGTAACTTAAACCGATCCCAGCAGATGCTCGGCTGACTTCTTCCATGGCGATAGTATGAGCTAGATACCCCATATCTGAACCACCATATTGCTCCGCAACCGTCACGCCCAATAAACCCATTTCACCTAGTTTAGGCCAAAGATGATTAGGAAATGCATTTTCTTCATCGGCTTTTTCTGCCAAGGGCGCTATTTCTGCTTGGGCAAAATTGTATACGTGATCACGAAGCATATCGATATCTTCGCCTAATCCAAAATTAAGTGTAGGGTAGGGAGCGTTCATCAAACTTATCCTTTATTTAATTGTTCAAGTTCGTCTTTGCATCGAGACTCAACTTCATCTAGCTCGATCATCAGGACGTTTATATCTTCAAGTTGTTGAATCAAAATGGCGCGTTTTTCTGTGGTCATTTCTAACATAGCTTGAAGCTGAATTTTTGAATTTTGGTGGCTGTCGTAAAGGTTAAAAAGGGTGCGCGTTTCTGCTAAGGAAAACCCCAATCGTTTACCACGCAAAATGAGCTTTAATCTAACTTTGTCTTTTTTACTGTAGATTCGAGTTTGCCCCGCACGTTGCGGAGACAACAACCCCTGTTCTTCATAAAAACGTATGGAGCGGGGTGTTACATCAAAATGTTTAGATAACTCCCCTATACTGAATGTGGGCGCGTCTTGTTCGACTCCAGAGCTGTGTTTCTCAGATTTATTATCAGCATTCATTTCGCATTCCTAAACGTGTAAAACGGCGATAGTGTGTATATGTCACAAGTTTATATTTTTGTTTGTTTTAAAATTAAAGCTTACGTTTACGTATACGTTAACTTGATGCCGAGAATAAACTACCTCAATTAGAAGATCAACTTTTTAACATTTCCCATTTAATATAGTTGATATTATTTATTCAGTTAAAACGAGTGAATAAATATGAAAAGCAAACATGACAAGAAGGTAGGTTAATAGATTAGCTTAGGGCAAAAATAACGGGCTTTAATTTGCCGCTGAATAGCCAAAGTTAAGCGTCGGGTAAACAGCTTCGACTCACATTAAAAGTTTTACTGAGTAGCTAACAGCTTTAACAAGGTAAACTACTGATGTTGCGCAAAATATGCTTATTATTACTAATGCTAGTATTTCTAGTCTAGACAGTTTGATTTTTACGATCAAAATTGAATGCGATAAACCTTTTAACTAAACAATTCTAAATTGAGTAAATAAATGCCAAGTCCTAAATCTTCACCTGCACAGCAAATTGATCAGCAAGCTCAACAATTAGATTCAACGGATAAATTGAGTGCGCTAAAAAGCCAGTTTGAATTGCCCGAAAACGGTGTTTATCTCGATGGAAATTCACTCGGCGCACTGCCTATTATTGCCAAACAACGAGCGCTAGAAACAGTTGAATTGCAGTGGGGGAGAGACTTAATTGCCAGTTGGAACAAGCACCATTGGATTGATCTTCCCATTACGGTAGGAGAAAAAATAGCGCGGTTAATAGGCGCAGGTGTTGGGCAAACTATATGTTGTGACTCCATCTCTGTGAATTTGTTTAAGTTAATCTGTGCAGCATTAGCAAAGCAACCGGGGCGAACGACGGTTTTATCCCAAGTTGATAACTTTCCAACAGACTTATATATGGTCCAAGGTATTGAGTCTTTGTTGAGTCAAGAACGCTGTCAGCTTAAATCGGTGAATGCAAATAATATAGAACAATCACTTACCGAGGAGGTGGCGGTTTTACTCGTAACCCAAGTCAATTATAGGACGGGCTACATTCATGACATGGCAAAGTTAACCAAATTAGCTCATGCTAAAGGAATTTTAGTTATTTGGGATCTTGCTCACAGCGCAGGCGTGCTGGATCTAAAACTTGACGATTGCCAGGTAGACTTTGCGGTGGGTTGTTCTTATAAATATCTCAATGGTGGGCCAGGCGCCCCTGGTTTTATTTATGTTGCTAAACGACATTTATCACATTTTAAACAGCCATTGAGTGGCTGGATGGGGCATAGTCAACCCTTTCAGTTCTCACCAACATTTGAAAGTGACAAGAGTATTTCACAATGTTTAACTGGTACACCTGCAATTATTTCTATGAGTATATTGGACGCTGCATTGGAGGTGTTTACGGCAGTGGATATGTCAGATGTAATGAGCAAATCTAAAGCCTTAACCTCGTTTTTTATGCAGGGTTTAAAAACACTTAAATTAGATCAAGAGTTAACCTGTATTTCACCTCAATCAGCAGAGTTGAGAGGCAGCCAAGTGGCGTTAACACATCCCTACGCATTTGCCATCTGTCAGGCACTTATTGCACATAAAGTTGTGGCTGATTTTCGTGCACCTGAGGTACTTCGTTTAGGTTTTGCGCCCTTGTATATTAGTTTCGAAAATGTTGCCACAGCATTACACAGGCTCAAAAAGATCATGCAAAATAAAGAGTATTTAAAAGCCGAATTTCAGCAACAGGGTAAGGTGACTTAAACAGCCTAATTACTTAAATTTTAATGATGGGTTAAGAATGAGTGGTCAGTTTATCGTTGTCTTTTATGATAAATCGTTCTTTGTCAGCGCTGAGTCTGCCGCCAATCTCATTCAATCGCTTACGATTACTGTTGCTTAATTCACGTTTGTCTAACTCATTAAATAGGCGCAATGTTTTCGCTTTTTTATATTCCGCTAAATTGGATTCCAATAACCCTTGCAGTAAATTTAAACCAAAGGCAGCTTCCTTAGGAAACAGAAGATAGGCTTGGTAGAAGTAATCTACGGATTCTTGATAACGTTGCTGATTGTGTAAATTCAAGCCCTGTTTGTTAAATTTGAGGGCTCTAGGGCGTCTTTCCCCTAACTCTTCTTCTTGCTGTGCAATTACCATTGAAGAGATGGTCTGGTCGGTTAGATCTTCTGTTTCTAACATTTTTTCTTCACAATCAAATAAGATTTGAGCCGCTCGCAATTCATCTCCTACACCTAACCATGCCTTTATGGCATCAGTCATTGTAGGGACATCTGCGGTCGTGAAGTCTTTTTGGTCTGCCTCTTCCAAAAGGGCTACGGCTTTATCTTGATCATTTTCTAACACGGCGACCAAAATGTTCATATAGTCACGTTTAATCGCAAGATTTTCTTCTAAATAATTGCGTCCTGCATTACCGATTAAAAATCGGGCTACTTGCAACGCGTTTGCTCTTTCATTTGCTTGTTTAGATTCTGCTATTGATAAGTAACAGCGCGCCAGTTCCAAGGATAATTCAGCGTATTTTTCACGTATATCTTTTGCGTTAAGCCGTTTTCGTTCCAACAAATCGATTGCTTTGTCCATTTTGTTTTGCAACTGGTAAACATAGGATTTAAGCTTGGCCGCGGTCATTGAGAGTGCACTTTCTTTAATTAGGTCTATGTACTCTTCGGCTTCTTCATATTCTTTTCTACCAATACAAATTCGCGCAAGCCACTCGCAGGCTTTGTCATTGGTTAAGTGCGCTCCTAGCATGTCTTTGAGTAATTCTTCACTGATTTCTATTTTGCCGGCTAAGTATTGAGCATGTATAACCCCCCATTTTGCCCAAATAACATTTTCTGCACTTTGTAACACGCTGTCATACAACGCAGTGGCTTCATCAAATCTTGAAAGCTTAAGGAGCAGTCTGGCGCGAATTTTTAACAGGGTAGTGCGGGACTTAGGTATCGAGTTGCTTTTAGCGATTTGTTCCAGCTTTTGTAGTGCGACATCCCAAAGCTTTTCATCCATCAGGGTTAGCACTGGCATCAGATGCCTACGAATTCTTAGTACGTTGGCGATGGTTTTTTCTAATATACGAATGGTGTAGGGCTTGATGACTAAGTCATCTGGATGGATATCAACAATTTGACCAATAATCAGTGGTAACCGGTCTGAGGTGACAAATATTAAACTGGTGGTGTTTTTTAACAGCTTTTCACGGTTCAACTCTTGAATAACTTCCACACCATTTTTATGATCACCAAGATGAAAGTCCATTAAAATCAAATCAAACTGACGAACCTTTAATGCTTTTTTGAGTTCTCTGCCGTGAATATAACAGGAGACATTCGAGTAGCCCATTTCTAGCAAATGGTTCCGTAAAAGAATTCGCGCCATGCCATTATCTTCAACTACAGCGATGTTGATTTTTGGTCCAACCACGATAATTTCTTCTTTCTGATCAATTTATTACGACAATATAGCAAGCATAGTATCAAAATAACAATGTACATTGCTATGGATAGATATTTATCCCTCGGCTTTTTACCAATTAGTTCGAAAAATCGGTAACTGGCAGCATTATATTGGCTGGTCTAGGATTACTGAAATGGTAAAGAAGTGGATTATTCATGATGAATATAACCCCATTTAACAAGTTTATGTTGTTGACTGTATACAGAAGTTGGCAGTATTTGATTATTTGATTTTCATTTACGTTAACGTTAAGGTGAGATTTTTGATAACCTTATTTACAAAGCATTAACACTGTCCATTTAATCGGTTTTCTAAAGGAAACTAGCATATGAATTTTGATTTAACCGAAGATCAAATCGCCTTCGTTGATACAGCGAAACAATTTGCAGATCAAGAACTTGCCCCCCACGCTGCGCATTGGGATAAACATCATATTTTTCCTAAGGAAGTAATTCAGAAAGCCGGTGAATTAGGCTTCTGTGCTCTTTACACCCCTGAAGATGCGGGCGGTTTACAACTTAGTCGTTTAGATTCAGCGCTTATTTTTGAACAATTGGCAAGTGGATGCACTGCCACCACAGCAATGATGACAATTCATAATATGGCCACTTGGATGATCGCGACTTGGGGTACTGATACAGTCAAGTCGGCCTGGTGCCCAACGTTAGTGACGGGCGAACATTTAGCATCCTATTGTTTAACTGAGCCGGGATCTGGCTCAGATGCAGCATCATTGCGCACCTCTGCGGTAAAAGAAGGTGACCATTACCGTATTAATGGCTCTAAGATGTTTATCTCTGGTGCGGGAGAAACCGATGTTCTGGTGGTTATGGTCAGAACAGGTGACAAAGGCCCTGGCGGTATCTCAGCCGTGGTGATCCCTGCTGATGCTGAAGGGGTCATTTATGGTAAAGCAGAAGAAAAAATGGGCTGGAATGCTCAACCTACTCGGTTGATTACGTTTCAAGATGTTTTAATACCCGTTGATAATCTTCTCGGAGAAGAAGGGGAAGGGTTTAAATTCGCCATGATGGGACTCGATGGTGGCAGGGTAAATATTGCAACTTGCTCCATTGGTACTGCGCAACGGGCGTTGGAAACTGCTACTGAATATATGCAAACTCGCACTCAGTTTGGTAAACCCCTTGCGGCATTTCAAGCACTACAGTTTAAATTGGCTGATATGGCGACCGAATTAGTCGCGGCCCGT
This sequence comes from Aliiglaciecola sp. NS0011-25, assembly GCF_040370605.1. Classification (NCBI taxonomy): domain Bacteria; kingdom Pseudomonadati; phylum Pseudomonadota; class Gammaproteobacteria; order Alteromonadales; family Alteromonadaceae; genus Aliiglaciecola; species Aliiglaciecola sp. NS0011-25. The sequence goes on along the minus strand of NZ_BAABWR010000031.1, from coordinate 31,271 downwards.
CAAATGGTAAGATTGGCTGCGTTTAAGATTGATAGCCAAAGCCCAGATAAAACGACTTACTGTGCCATGGCTAAACGATTTGCAACAGACGTGGGTTTTCAAGTTTGTAATGAAGCGCTACAAATTCACGGTGGTTATGGTTACATTCAAGAGTACCCACTTGAGCGTCATGTGCGGGATGTGCGTGTACATCAAATTTTAGAAGGTACAAATGAAATTATGCGCGTCATCATCGGTCGACGTTTATTATCAAACAGTGATAGCCAAATCCTTTAGGAGTTTAGATTATGGAATTACCTGTAGTTTTTGATATTCAGACTTGTAAAAATGGCAAATCTATTGGAATTGCAACGCTCAACAGACCTAAATCGTTAAATGCATTAGATTTGGAAATGGTTAGTTTATTGCTATTACAATTACAGTCTTGGCAGCACAATAACGACATTGCCATTGTGGTTCTAGATAGTCGCGGAGATAGCACTTTTTGCGCCGGTGGCGATGTGGTTTCAATGTACAATGCAATGAAAGACTCTAAAACAGAACAAAATAATCCGGCTATGGTTCCTGAATTACTCGAAACATTCTTTAGCCAAGAATACCGTTTGGATTATCTAATCCATACTTATCCGAAACCTATTTTAGCGTGGGGCAACGGCATCATAATGGGGGGCGGACTAGGATTGTTGGCTGGGGCGAGTCATAGAGTCGTAACCGAAGATGCCTTGATTGCCATGCCTGAAGCAGCCATCGGTTTGTACCCTGATGTCGGTGGTAGTTGGTTCTTAAATAAAATGCCAAAAGGTGTGGGGCAGTTTTTAGGTGTCACAGGGGCGAAAATCAATTGTCACGATGCTAAATTTGCAAACTTAGCTGACTTTGTTATTCAACATCAAAATAAACTGCAGGTTTTACGTCAAATCAAAACTACTGATTGGACTGAAAATTTCGCGCAAAATGGTCAACTCTTAACTGCGCTGTGTGCTGAATTTGCACAAACCTCAGGAGTTTGTAATTTGCACAAACACGCTGATCTATTAGCACGTTTGGCAGACACTACTACTTTACAAGACTACATAGATGCTTTAACAGCAGTTTCAATTTCTGATGATAAGTGGTTCAAAAAAGCACAAGATGCAATTGCATACAATTCACCAATATCGATGCACTTAGTGTTTCAACAACTTCACAGAGGAGTCGACTTATCTCTAGCTGAATGTTTTCAGATGGAACTAATTATGTCTTGCCGATGCGGTACCTATGGCGAATTTCAAGAAGGGGTTAGAGCGTTATTAATTGATAAAGACCGTAAGCCAAAATGGGCATTTGCAAATATTGCTGAAGTTGATGAAAAAACACTTAATCAGTTTTTCATCTCTATGTGGCCAAATAATGGGAATCCATTAAATGATTTGCAGTTAGCAAGTTAAATATATTGATTGTTGTTAATCTGTGCTTAGTGCTCAAAAATGTTTAACAGTGATGGGGTAATAAATTCTTCGACTGTCATTAATTGTAACGATAAAGATTGAAAGGTGAACTATGGAACTGAAAAATAAAGTAATTGCAATTACAGGTGCAGCCCAAGGACTCGGGTTGGCAATGGCTAAAACCTTCGCCGATGCTGGTGCCCATGTTGCGATGCTAGATATGCAAGATATTGTGGTTAAATCTGCAGCTGAACAAATTTCTGAGTTAGGCGTAACCGCTAGAGGCTACGCTGTTAATGTTACCGATGAATCGGATGTGGAATACGTGTTTTCACAGATTAAGAATGACTTTGGTCAATTGAATGGCTTAATCAATAGCGCAGGTATAATGCGTGACGGTATGTTGTTGAAGATAAAGGATGGAAAAGTCGTTGATAAAATGTCAAAGCAACAGTTTCAATCTGTTATTGATGTGAATGTTACAGGTACTTTTTTGTGTGCTCGAGAGGCAGCCTCTACAATGATTGAAACCAACAGCTCTGGTGTCATCATTAATCTATCTTCAGTGTCTCGCGGTGGCAACATGGGACAAACCAACTATTCTGCCTCTAAATCAGCGGTAGCCACTATGACAGTGACTTGGGCCAAAGAGCTAGCTCGTTATAACATTCGTACCGGTTGTATCGCCCCTGGATTAGTGAACACCGCCATGGCAGCGCAAATGCGGCCGGAAATGATCGAGCGATTCTTATCTACCGTTCCTGCTGGACGCTTAGCGGAAGTGGAAGAATTGGGCCATGCGGCAAAATTTATATTCGAGAATGACTATTTTACCGGGCGTACACTTGAATTGGATGGTGGAACAAGGGTTTAATACCCCCATTCTCTAAACCGCTGGGCTTTAATCTAGTTTGGCTGAAAATTTAAGGTAGTCTTTTTACATGTGGATTTGTCCAGCTTGTCGTCTTCCATTGTCATTGGAAAGTGGTACTTGGCGTTGTGAAGCTAAACATAGTTATGATAGAGCTAAAGAAGGTTACGTAAACCTGCAGTTGGCACAGGAACGCAGCAGCAAAGCGCCCGGCGATAACAAAGATATGATTTTGGCTCGTCGTGAGTTTCTGCAACAAGGATTTTACGATCCACTTATCGCTCGTATAGCTGATTTAATTCAAGCCCAATGCCTCAGTCCTGAGATACATTTATTCGATGCAGGATGCGGTGAAGGGTATTATTTAGAACAAATACGCAGACAATTAGAAAGTGCCAAGCATCAATGTATTGCAGCAGGGTGTGATATATCCAAAGTGGCGATACAGCGCGCTGCAAAGACTCATAAAGCATGTCAATTTGCAGTTGCTAGTACATTTAAAATTCCTGTTGGGAGTGAAAGCTTGGATGTCGTCATTCAAGTTTTTGCACCTTCTAGCGAAAAAGAAGTGGCTAGGATTTTAAAGCCAAATGGATTATGGATTCTAGTTAACCCTGGACCTAAACACTTGCAGCAACTAAAAGAATCCATTTATGACGTATCAAAGCCGCACACACTAACCCAAGTAGACACAAACAATTTCACGGTTCAAAGTAGAGAGTCACTTGGTTTTGATTTGAGTTTTAGTCAACCTGAACAGCGTTTGGCTTTACTTAAAATGACGCCTTATTTTTGGCATACCAGTGAACAAAATAAAGCCCAGTTTTTGCAATCCCAGATTGATTGTCAAACGGAATTTGATATTCAAGTATTGAGGAAAAATAGTGACATCTAAAGCGTTATTTTTAGATAGAGACGGTGTCATTAATGTTGACCATGGTTATGCATCCCGCCCAGATGAAATCGACTTTATTGATGATGTATTTGCGTTGTGCACACGCTTCCAACAGCAGGGGTATTTAATTCTGGTTGTGACCAATCAATCTGGGATAGGACGCGGATATTACAGCGAAGAGGATTTTTTACTATTATCGAAATGGATGCAGTCAGAGTTTGCAACGCGGGGGATCACGATAGATGATTTTTTCTATTGTCCCCATCATCCATTAAAGGCAAAAGGAGATTATTTACAACAATGCCATTGTCGTAAACCAAACCCTGGCATGTTTGAACAAGCTAAGCAAAAATACAATATCGATATGGCAAAGTCGTTCATGATTGGTGATAACAAGACGGACATGTTGGCGGCGGCTAGAGCTGGGGTCACCAAGCGTTTTCTTTATACAACTTCAGAAATCGCTGATGACACCAATATTGGATTTGAATGCATTGATAGCTTAAATCGAGTTTCCCCTGCGTAACTCAATAAAAATGCATTAAATGTTTAATTGCCTGACTTAACAGTCCGGTGTTAAGCGTCTCAATACTTTCTTCACCCGTCTCACGGTCAAAAATCTTATAGCTACCGTTAGACAATACTTCTATGCGATTGCTGTTTTGCATCACAATGACTTTACTGCCTTTAGTGCCAACCAACCAATTGCGACGAGGAGCCTGCATTGATTGTCCGATGGAGTAATCATCAGAAAGGGCTTTACAGCCTAAGTTTTCTAACACTGTAGCAGGGAAGTCCAAATGGCTAGATAAGGTTTTGTCGAGTTTGAAATTAGCATATAGCGGCACTTGCTGAATATCGTCTCGATTTGAAGCAAGCTTCGAGATTATCACTTGGTTGCCATTCAACACACCTGATTTTATCAATTGTTGAATATTTGCATTGGATACAAATCCTATGGCTAATTTCGGTTTATCGGAAATACTTGCGGCAACAAAGCTTTCAAAATTTGTGCTTAGCTCAGTCAATTTTGAATTTTCTAAAGATAAATCAGAATATAAAAATACCGGCAATCCTAACTTTTGAGGAAGTTCTACCATTAGTGGGGTTTTATTGGTTAACTCCGACGTATAAATTTCCGGTAAGCCAAACAAACTCGAAAATTGAGAAGAGTGGTGGTTCGAGCTTAAATCATAGTGATCGTTGTAGGCGGTTAATGCCCTGTTTTGCAGATTCAGATCAGCATCGTCAGTTTGGATAAGTAAAACAAATTGTTTGTTGGTATTAATACTGCAATACACTGGATTAGCAGGATAATTAATGCCATGGACACTTCGATCAAACTGCAAGGCTTTACGTTGCTTATAATTTTCTATGTCCAATAACCCATATTTTGACATCAGCGCTTTAGCTGTTGCTGGGTATGATAAAGGAAACAAATTATCTTGTTTTACAATAGGTTGATAGAGATTTGCATCGGCCCAAATATGTAAAGCATGACTGCATACAAAACAGGTTACAAATACACTGCTAATGGGCATACCTAAGCGGAATTTTTGTAATCGTTCAATTCTTTTCCACAGAGCATTGGCTAAAATAAGTTGAAATGACAGCCAAACTACAAATAAAAGGAGTAAAAACCCCCATTGTTGCCAGCCAAACGCATTAATAACCGGTTGAGTCTCACTTTTAATCAGATCCGCAGAGCCGAAATTTAGGTGCAATCCATATTTAGTGTAGAGCAATGCATCAAATGCTAAGAGCGCTAAGCCTATGGCGGCTATCGTTGAAGCCGCGCCACGTATAAGCCGAGACTTAGGGAAAGCATATATCAGAGGTAAAACTAAAATGACAAAAGCGAAAAAAGTTAAAAAGCCAATATGACTGACCCAATTGACTAATAAAAATGTTATTCCCAACAAAGAATCTGGCAAAGGCGATGCAAAAACGTAAATTCCTGCAATCACCAAAGCAACGACAATATTTGAAAGGGTAAACCAATGTCCCCAAGCTACTAGCTTGGTTAACATGATGCGCCGAGGCGTTTCTGAGAGTATCATTTATTTTTGATTTCCATTGATACTTTTCATCAAGATTTGTGTAAACTGAGCGGCCATTTTTTCGCGCTGGTTATCGTTTACTTGATGCAAAAAGATGTTGGTGATCACATTACCCAACGCCATTAAAGATAAGTCTCGATTTGCTTGGTTTTTTTCAAGGGCAAATACGATGTCATTCATTAGCGCTTCAAATTGAGCGTCTGAATATTTGGATTGTTGAGGCATGTTTGAACCTTTAAACCGATTTTTGTGAATAGTAACAAGTATTCGAACAGATAGTAACTAGGTGCCGTTTTTTCAATAGTCGGTTTTCTTATTTTCCATAACTTTTAGAAGGTTAGATTTTCATGAGCGCTGTTATTCAACACTTTGTAGTACATCAATTAGGGATTAATGAACAACAAGAGTTAACCGTTGTTCCCAAAAGCACCTGTTTTGACGTCACTCCAGATATTGAAACACTTGCACAGCAAATTAATCAAGTATTCAATCAAAAACCCGGCAAAGGGGTCGGTAGTTTTATTGATCAAGCTTCTCAGTCAACCGATTCGGCAGAACAAGATACGGTTAAAGCTAACGATGAATTTCGTTCAGAATTGCTGGCGATGATTGCAGAACCTGAAACCTTTATTGATTTTAGTGTTGCCAGTTGTGAAAAACTCAAAAAGAGTATGGTCGAAATGGCAACAGTGGAAACCGGTTTTGTTATCTTCAGCCATTATGAATTTTTAGCCACCGAATACTTAATGATTGCGTTGTTGAATACTAAACAGCACGTTGAAATCACTGAAAGATTAGAATTGACCTACAGTGATCATCTAGATCTAGCCAAAATGCAATTAGCGGTAAGAATCGATTTAACCCAATTAAAAACTCAACCCGAGCAAAACCGTTATATTAGTTTTATTAAGGGGCGAATGGGCAGAAAAGTCTCTGATTTTTTCATGCACTTTATCGGTTGCGAAGAACTTGTTGATATCAAACAGCAAAATAAGCAACTGCTGAAAACGGTAGACGAGTTTATCGCCTCTGAGCAATTAGACAAAGAAGAGCAGCAGCAAACACGGCAAATCGTTTCTGACTACTATAAAGCTAAATTGGAGCAAGGAGATGATATTCAAATTGAAGAATTGTCGCAAAGCCTACCCCAAGAAGATGGTCGCAATTTTGTTGATTTTAACCAACAAGCAGAAACGCCTTTGGAAGCTTCCTTTCAGGCCGATCGCAGTGCGTTAAAAACCCTTGCCAAGTTTAGTGGTCAAGGTGGCGGTATTAGTCTGAGTTTCGATAGAGTTTTGTATGGCGATCGAGTGCAATACGATGCGAATTCTGACACCCTATTGATTAAAGGGGTACCACCTAATTTGAAAGATCAGTTAACACGACATAATAGTTAGCTTTGTTGTGTTCAAACATGCCGATTTAGTTTGAATACGATATACTGACGCAATCATAAAACGATATTTACAACATCAAAATAACAGGACTTTTTTACACTATGCAGCTTTTTGTCAACGACTTAACCGTAATGGATTTTTCCTATCTTTGTGCACAAAGAGGGATGGTTGGTGAAAGTTGGATTGTCGATGTGATTTTAGATGGTGAACTTAATGAAGAAAGCATGGTGCTAGACTTCGGAAAAGTTAAGAAAGAATTGAAATTTCTTATCGATGAATATGTCGATCACAAATTACTCGTACCAGCCGAACATGCTTTTAGCCAGATCAAACGCGATCCCAATACCGATGAAGTAAAAGTAGATTTTTTACGGCCCAATGGTAAGTCGATCCATCTGTTGTGTCCTGCAGAAGCTTATGCTTTTGTTTACGCTTCTGAGGTAGATATAGATTCTGTTGGCCAATATTTAAAAGAAGTGATTGCCACACATCTGCCAAGCAATGTTGATGGTATTGAGTTAATTTTGCGTCCTGAAGTAATAGACACACCGTTTTATCACTACACTCATGGCCTAAAAAAACACGATGGTAACTGTCAGCGTATTGCCCATGGGCACCGCTCAAAGGTTGTGATTTATGAAAATGATAAATTGAATCTAGCGTGGCAGGCATATTGGGCCGAACGTTGGCAAGACATCTACATAGGGAGTGAAGAAGATATTGTTGACGGCCAACAAAGTGTTTTAGCTGGACAAGTAGAGAACACGGAAACACATTTTTTCTTCACCTATGAATCCTCGCAAGGTGAGTTTTCATTAGCTATTCCAAAATCTGAATGCGAAATTGTTAACACCGACTCTACGGTAGAATGCTTAGCCCAATACATGGCATTGGATCTGAAACAACAGAGTCCGCAAAGTCATTTTAAAGTATTCGCATTTGAAGGGGTTGGAAAAGGAGCCATCGCTTATGCTTAAAACGTTGTTTTGTTGTTTCTTGGGTTTGATATTGAGTGTTCATGCCTTTGCTATTGAATTGCAAGGGGAGCTTTCGCAAGGTGCACTGATACGAGGGAAAGCACCCGTAGGCAGTCAAGTTTGGTTGGATGGTAAAAGCTTAGCGGTTTCGGAACAAGGATATTTCGTTTTTGGTTTCGGGCGTGATGCCGCCCTTGAGCATGAACTAAGTTGGCAGGCGCCAGAACAACCTAAACAACAACAAGATATCATTTTAAAAAAGCGTGAATATGATGTTCAACGCATTGAAGGCTTACCTCCTAAAATGGTGACACCTCCGGAAGATGTGTTAGCCAGAATTCGCCTAGATAACCAACAGGTCGCAAAAGCCCGTGCGCTTCGAGACTCGCGCATCGATTTTATGCAATCGTTTATTTGGCCTGCTGAAGGACCAATTAGTGGCGTTTATGGCAGTCAACGGGTGTTAAACGGACAACCCAAAAGACCGCACTTTGGACTCGATGTAGCAGCACCTACGGGCACTCCTGTTTATGCTCCGGCTGCAGGCGTGGTGACACTCTGGGTACCTGATATGTATTATTCGGGTGGTACTATGATTATTGACCATGGTCATGGTGTTTCTTCTACTTTTTTACATTTGCATGCAGGTCATGTGAAAGTGGGGGAGCAGGTTGAACAAGGGCAGTTGGTTGCTGAAATTGGTGCCACTGGCCGAGTTACTGGAGCACATTTGGATTGGCGAATGAATTGGCAAAATCAACGAGTAGACCCAGCGTTACTCGTCCCTGCAAGACCTTCTGAATAAACTAAAATCTTTGCTAAAAACTGTACCATGGCTAACTTGTTTTGGTGATATATTTTGTATTGAGTCATAAACAAAGGTTTCTGCAATGAAATACGATTTAGACATGAGTACGATTATCGGGATCAAACCCATGAAGGCGTCTGAAGTGGTGAAAATACATCAAGTATTGGACGGATTTGAACCAAACGGCGTTGCCTTTGAAGATGTATTAAAGCAAACGAAGATGGATCCCGTGCGGTTAAGAGAGTTATTAGATAAATATCATTTTTACTTCACTGAAGTAGGTGATTCATCTCGTTATATCGTTAATCGATATCACTACGATGAATCAGATCTAGATGAAGTTATCGACAGCATAGAAAGACGGAATGTACGATTCGCAATCGCTAAATTTACGCCATTTTTCTTAATTGGTCTGGTTTTGTGCAGTGCCACTATTGGTTTTATGCTTTCGGCAATTGTGAATAAAAATGGCGGTTATTGGTAATTCAATCTCAATTACGCGCATCTGCTGGGAACATTCGACCTAGCCAGGTTTAAATAAATGCCAATAGTTTAGAGTTGGCAGTTTTAAAGCCACTGGCAAGTGGCATAAAACGGTTTGTTAAGGTAATTCGAAGTTATGCCAATTGGTGTGTTTCTTTTTAAAACATGAGCCAAGCAACAACTGGCTTACTGAGCGTTTAACCATAAAGCCTGTTTTTGTAGATTTGAAGTCGTTAAGTAAATTGTATCTTTGGCTGCATTTTTAATCGGCATGTCAAACGTTTTAAGTTTGCCGTCACGGAACACGAATAATTTCACTGTTGGTTGCTCGCTATAATTTTCTAACGTGGTAAATACTGAATCTTTATTCACTTGCCATTGTTCAATGGCAATTAGGTTATCTTTGATCTGTAAACCGGCTAAATACGCAGGTGAACCTTCTAAAACTTGTAAAATAGAGATGCCCGTTGCTGCAGCTTCGAAGCTTGCGCCAAAATCTATAGAGAGGGTTTCATCTGCAGGCTTTCCGCCTTTATCATTTGCATCTTTTCTTGCTCTGTAGTGCATATCAACACCGAAATCTGCCAACAATTGCTCAGTAGGGAGAGGTGTTGTGGTATATAAAGCCGTTTCCAAAAATTCATCTAGATTGATGTTTAAATTTTGCTTTAAAATCGTTTGAATAGAGTCGTTTTGGGTACCAATATTGACGTAACCAAATTGCTGCCAAAGTAGTTTTAACAGGTCGAAAATTGTAAAACGATTGGCTGACTCTTTGCGTATTAACAAATCTAGGCATAGTGCTATTTCTGCACCTTTAGCGTAATAACTCACAATATTATTTGCGGCACTAGCATCTTGTTGATAAAAGCGAGTCCAAGCGTCATAACTCGACTCTGTAACCGTTTGTTTTAGATAACCAGGATTACGTTTGAGTCGGGTTAATGTTTGTCCAATAACTTCAAAGTAGCTAGGCACATCGATTAATTCACAGCGCAACAAGCTGAGATCATCAATGTAGCTGGTAAAACCTTCGTAAATCCATAGTTGTTCAGAATAGGTTTCTTTACTTAAATCTAAATCGATAAATTCCGCAGGCTTGGTTCGTTTAACGTGCCAAGTATGGAATAACTCGTGACTACATAAGCTTAAAAATGTGCGATAACCGTCGGGCATTTTATGTTGTTGTGCTTTGCTTGGAAGCTGATTGCGAGCGAATTGTAAAACAGTCGAATGACTATGCTCTAAACCTCCAAACCCAGATTGACAGAGTAAAGTTATGAATACATAACGATTAATTGGCGTGTTTTCGTTAAACAGTGCCAAATGATGCTCACATATTTTTGGCAAGTCGCGACAAATTCTATCGGTATCAACTTGATGAGAGCCGGTCAAAACAAATTCAAATTCAACCTCCTGCACCTTGAAATAAGTAATATCCAGTTCACCTATTATCACTGGATGATCAATCAGAGTTTGATAATTATCGGCACTAAATTTCTTGGTTAATTTGTTTGATTGGGTTTCCAACATTGCTGTTGCAACAGACCAAGTATCCAACTTTGTTGCAGGAAGGTTGATCTCAACGCTGCAAGGGCCAGAGTAGCCCTCTACTTCAAAGAAAACGCTGGTGCCGTTAAAAAAAGCATATTCATCGCATATATAGGCGCTTCTTACTGACAAATCAAAGGCATAGACAATACTCTCTATATGAATCTTGCTACTGCCAGCTTTTACTTTCCAAGTTTGTTTATCTAATTTTTCAATATCTAAACTGTTTTGATTATCGTCGTACGCTTTGAGAGATACTATATTTTTAGCAAAATCTCGGATCATGTAACTTCCAGGGATCCATGCCGGTAACTTTATCTTGATATCAACTTGATCAGCAAAGTTGATGGTTTGAATAATTTTGAATGTGTGCCCAGCAATGGAGTCAACAGTTACGGAATAATGTACTTGTTCAAATGTTTGCAAAGTTGTGCTCTATTATAGTTTTATTGATTTAATCAACCGCCAGATAAATCACTTATTAAGTGACGGGACGAGATATCTTTAGCATAACCGATAGCCTTTGTTGAGTTAAGTTAAAAGCAGTTAAAGCATTGATATTATTCTCAGTTATGACAGTTAAAAGTTGTAGAGTCAGAGTTTAAATGATAAAAAACATACAACTTGTAAGGATTAATGGTTTTGATGACAATCAAAAGGTAACTTTTAGGAGAGTTCGAAAAGGTGGCAATATTAAAGGACAAAGTAGGTTTAACGCGGGAGGATTTGCGTAAATTGCGTGCTATGCGACCCGGACTTTCTTTGGATCTTCAAGTTATGGCTGCTTCTGGGGTTAAAAGAATCAAGACTGAATTTGTTGGATTAGACGGCAGCCGCTGTTTAATTATTAAATTTCCTGATGAAGCTCGTTGGGGCAATTTACGGGATGTCATATATCCTGATAGTGTTTTAGTCGTGCGTTACATTCACGAAGAAGATGCCGGCGAAGTAGTCGCATTTAAAGTCAAGATTAATGTCATACTGAATAAACCAGGTAACTATATATTTACTTCGTTTCCGCTTTCACTTCAGTGTCATGCACTGAGAAGTGAGCAACGAGCCCAAGCCCACGTATTTGTGACTGTGGTAGAAACTGAATCTGATGTGATGTTATTTGATGGTCTAATAGTGGATTTGTCTTCAAGTGGCTGTCGCGTCTCAGTAGACCGTCAACTGGTGAAACAAAAATTGGCGCTAAAAACACACATCACCTTAGCGATTAAAAATCCAGACGGAAAAATATCCGAATTAACTGGTATAGTTATGAATCAAAAAGTCGATGAAACCCGTTTTTACTTAGGTGTTAAATTCGAGGCTTCAGAAAAAATTGTCGAAGGTTTGTTGCATCAACTGATGATAGCTTGACCTTTTACTGGGTGACATTATGGGCGTTGTCGTGGGGATAACTCCTAATTGAGTGGCATCACTATTAATAATAATAAAATTAAGATGTGCAGAGCTTTTGCTCCATTTACGAGGTATCTATGCGAAGAGTCGAAACGTTATTAAATGAATATGGCGAAAGTCATCAAAATAAAACAAATGTTTTAATCCACGGAATTGCCGTTCCGGCAATTTATTTTGTGACATTTGCATTAATTTGGTCTATTCCCACCCCTGAATTTTTAAATCATTTCGAAATCACATGGGCCCATGTGATTTCTATTCCTGTGCTTTGGTATTACTTTAAATTGTCTGGCCCAATTGGGGCTGCAATGACGTTGTTCACTATTTTATGTTTTGGCGGAATCCGGCTGTTAGCTTATTTGGATATTTCCGTATGGCAATTTAGCTTAGCGCTTTTTGTGGTGATGTGGATTTTGCAATTTGTAGGTCATAAAATCGAAGGAAAAAAACCATCCTTTCTTAAAGATATTCAGTTTTTATTAGTCGGTCCTGCTTGGTGGTGGGTACATTGGTTAAAACGTTTTAATATTCAATATTAAAACACCGATTTGAGACATTTAAAAAGCCAGTTGATTGAGGCGTTCAATCACAGGTATTTAGTCTTTAACTGAATATCGCAAGTTGAAAAACTGCGGAAGTTCGACGGATTACTTACTTTGCGACAAACACAACTATGGTTGGGATTAACAACGAGTTTTTGATTATCTGCAAGGGTATAATAAACGCTTAATCTGTTCACTTGAGATTTACTTTGATCAATTGGCAAAAACTGTTCGAAAATCGTGAGAGGCTATTCTGGACCCTGCATACCGGAGGGTGGGCTGGTTTCGCGATTGTTTATTATATTGGTTCATTCTTACATGATGTACGCGGAATATGGATTTTTGTCATTGCACTAAATGCAATGGCAGGGTGGTTGTTAACCATACCTTTGCGCTACATATACCGTTGGGCTCATCAACAAACTGCATGGAAAATGCTACTTACTGTAGCCGTCAGTGCTTATTTTATTGCCTTATTCTGGGCCGTTCTGAAAAATATTAATTATTGGGAAATTTATAAACACGGTTATCGACCTGAAGCTTGGTTTATGTATTTCACTAACACCATTAATTCATTGATCATGGTGGTATGTTGGAGTGGGTTGTATTTCGGGATTAAGAACTTCCAAATGCTGCAAAAAGAAAAGCAAAATGCACTCAAAGCGTCAACAATGGCCCACCAAGCACATTTGAAAATGCTCAGGTATCAATTGAATCCGCATTTTTTGTTTAACACTTTAAATGCGATCAGCACGTTAATTTTAATTAAAGACAATAAAACTGCTGAGGCAATGGTCAGCCGGTTAAGTGACTTTTTGCGTTATTCGCTAGATAAAGATCCGATTAAAAAGATTTCACTTAAGCATGAAATACAGGCCTTAGAGCTATATTTAGAGATAGAAAAAGTACGTTTTGATGATCGCTTAGACGTTGAATGGGATATCGCTGAAGATTGTAACCAAGCCTTGGTTCCCAGTTTAATTTTGCAACCAATCATCGAGAATGCGATTAAATATGCTATTTCTAAAATGGAAAAGGGCGGTAAAATAAAAGTTGTCGCTAAATCGTTTGGCCGCGATTTGATGCTCGAAGTAAGTGACAATGGCCCAGGTGCTAATATTGAAAATGGTCAATTAAATCGTAGCAATGGTGTTGGATTACCGAATATCCAAGAACGACTCAACTCATTGTATTCAAATAACTTTTCTTATGTCGTATCTCACAATCAGCCTACGGGTATAAAAGTGAGCATTCGAATTCCTTTTGAGGTGAATGAACATGACAACCAAAATTAAAGCGTTGATTGTAGATGACGAGCCATTAGCAAGAAAAGGCTTGGCAGTTAGGTTGCAAGAATTTGATAATATTGAAGTATTAGGGGAGTGCCAAAACGGCCTCGAAGCTGTTTCAGTGATACCTCAACTTCGTCCCGATTTGGTATTTTTGGATATCCAAATGCCAGGCTTAAACGGTTTTCAAGTGATCAATAAACTCAGAGAATTGCAGCAACCGGTTCCTATTATTGTGTTTGTTACCGCCTATGATAGTTACGCCATAAAAGCCTTTGATATTCATGCTTTAGATTATGTTTTAAAGCCTATCGATGAAAAACGCTTGCGGGTAGCAATCGAAAAAGTATCTGCGGTATTTGGACAAAATAGTGAAGGTGAACAAAAAGTTAAGTTAGCTAAACTCGTCGCTGAATTTACCGGAGACGATTGTGAAGATATTTTACAACGTCTGGCATCAGGCGAAACTATTGATAACAAGCGTTATCCTTCTATTTTAGCCATAAAAGACGGTTCCGAAGTGACGCGAGTTGCCGTTGACGATATTCAATGGATTGATGCAGCAGGGGACTATATGTGTGTCCATGCTTCTGATGGTACTCACATAATGCGCCGCACTATGAAGGAACTAGAGGAAGAATTGGATCCCAGAAAGTTTGTCAGGGCCCATCGTTCAGCAATCGTCAATATTCAATATGTCACTAAAATGGTCAGTCATGTTAGTGGTGAGTATCATCTCGTACTGAGTAATGACACTGAATTAAAAGTGAGTCGCAGTCATAGAGATAAAGTGAAGGAAATGATCAGGGTTTAATAACGACACTTTTTGCTTAATCTGCAGTTCTTTTGGTTTCAAACACAATTTATGTAGCGGCAGTTCGTTAAAGGACTTTTTATAAGTAATTGACTTTATCGTTAAGTGGCGTAGTAAAATGCGCACAGACTTGCTGCCTATGTTATTTTTAAAACTCTGCTCTGCCCAGAAATACGCTTAAACCTTTCCAAAAACATTAATAAATTTTAAACCACCGGTAAAAGATGATTTATATAGAATGTAGTGACAATCATTCAAAGGTTTGTCGCAATTCGTAAAGGGTAAAATATTTTGTCGGAAATTAACATTCACGACGCTATCGCAATTAGAAAAACACCTTTGGCTAAACTACTTTTACATATTTTTAAATCTATTCTAAACAATCATCGTTTAGTGAAGGCTTTTTTTACCCATTTACTGCTATTCATCGCACTGACAAGTAGCTCATTTTTAGCCTTGTTGTTGGTCGTATTTTTTCTGTTACTAACAGATTTAAACTTTTTACACTATCAAAGCGACTTATAGTTAACGGTACGTTAATTATGTAAAAGTTTTGTGTATGGACATAACCAGATCTGCGTTAAAAAACGCCTCAGGTGTCGCTATTTTAGTGGGTATTATCGCGTTCCTGGGACTTTATAGTCTATTTAAGTTACCGATTCAGTTATTCCCCGATATAGAACGGCCGACTATTTCCATCCAAACATTTTGGCGTGCAGCCTCTCCTCAAGAAATTGAGTCTGAGATACTAGAACCCCAAGAAGAGGTGTTGCAAGGTATTCCAGGATTACAAAATATGCGTGCATGGGCTAACCAGGGTAATGCTTGGATCAACTTGGAATTTGGTTTAGAAACTGACATGCAGCGTACTTTGATAGAAGTGATTAGCCGTATGAATCGCATTCCACCTTTACCTAGGGATGCACTGTCTCCAAATATAATGATGGGTGGCGGCGGTGGTGGGACTCCCGCACTTACTTATTTCTTCTTACAAAAACTTCCTGGAAATGAGCGTGAAATTTCACAATATGTAACTTATTTTGAAGATGTTATTCGACCTTCTCTTGAGTCCATCAATGGCGTGGCTAGAGTTCGCATGGAAAGTGGGGTAGGTGACAATGAAGAGTTCCAGATTGTATTTGATCCCTATTTAGCCGCCGAGTTAGGTGTGGATATTACCAATATTTCCAGAATTTTAGGATCGTCCAATGATGTTTCTGGTGGTTTTGTTGATGTTGGCAGACGTAAATATACCATTCGATTTAGAGGTAAATATTCACCATTAGAAATGGGCGATATGATTTTAGAGTGGCGGGATGGCAGTCCTATTAAGCTAAGCGATATTGCCGAAATAAAAATTCAACGAGCGCAAGCTTCAAATTTCAGTGTGCAAAATGGTAACCCTGCTATTTCAATTCGCATAGACAGGGAAAATGAAGCGAATGTCTTAGCCACTTTAGAAGCTGTGAAATTAAAAGTAGACGAACTGAATCAAACGGTTTTGATTGATGAAAAACTAACAATGGCACAATCATTTGATGCTTCTGTTTTTATCTACCGCGCAGTGAACTTAGTCACCAGTAACTTAGTTATTGGGATTTTGCTATCGATAGCTATTTTATGGTGGTTTATGGGACAAGTTCGCGGAACACTGATAGTTGCGTTAGCCATTCCTATATCACTACTCAGTACTTTTGTCGTTTTGCACTTAACTGGACGTTCGCTAAATGTTATTTCATTGGCAGGATTAGCATTTGCCGTTGGAATGGTGTTGGATGCAGCCATAGTGGTGTTAGAAAATATTGTTAGACACAAACAGAAAAATGAACACGCTGTAAAAACCGCTCAAAGAGCAACCAAAGAGGTCTTTGGCGCGCTGTTAGCATCTACCGCTACTACGGTCGCAATTTTTATTCCCGTTATTTTTTTGCAAGATGTAGAAGGCCAGTTGTTTGCCGACTTGGCGCTTACCATTGCCATTGCCGTGATAATTTCTTTTGTGGTTGCAGTTACTGTACTGCCTGTTGCTGCGAGCCGCTGGCTGCAGGTTGATTTACCACCAGATAGATTAACGAATGTGTGGGCTAAAATAACTGACAAAATCATGATGCTAAATGCAACGGCTAAGAAGCGCTATATAACCATTTGCTTACTAATGGTTGTACCAATCACGTTTACTTTAGTGTTGATGCCAAAATTAGATTATTTACCCCCAGTTAAGCGTGATGCCATTGATTCATTTTTTAACTTTCCGGCAGGGGCAAGTGACAATTTTATTCAACAAGAAGTGATGTCAATTGTGGTTGAGCGACTCAAACCTTATATGGCTGGTGAGAAAGAGCCCGCACTTAAAAATTACTACATTATTACCTGGCCGAATGGCGGAACATTGGGAATTCGAGCAAAAGACCAAAACAATGTCAGAGCGTTAGAGAGTTTAGTTAGAGACGAAATTTTGAAAGATCTGCCGGATAC
This sequence comes from Aliiglaciecola sp. NS0011-25, assembly GCF_040370605.1. NCBI lineage: Bacteria > Pseudomonadati > Pseudomonadota > Gammaproteobacteria > Alteromonadales > Alteromonadaceae > Aliiglaciecola > Aliiglaciecola sp. NS0011-25. The sequence goes on along the minus strand of NZ_BAABWR010000031.1, from coordinate 14,275 downwards.
TGAGCCTTTTACAATGCAAGGCAACTTGTTCGGTGGTTTTGGTAATGGTAGAAGTATTGATATGCGCTTACAAGCAACTAACCATGAAGGGCTTACTGTTGCCGCTCAACATGGATTAGATCTACTTCGAGAAGCATTTCCTGATGCGAATGTACGAGCTAACCCAAGTCTTGAGCAAGCAGAGCCTGAGCTCCAGCTTTACCCTAACGATCACAGAATGATGGAAGTGGGAATGGATCGAACACGCGTTGCCAGCCTTGTGAGATCTATGGGGGATGGTATGTATGTAGGGGAGTATTTTGATGGTATCAAACGGATGAATATCATATTTAAATCCCAAGATTGGGGCAACCCTGAACAATTAGCCGTTACCCCAATCATCACGCCTAGCGGAGAGATGGTGCAGTTAGGAGAATTGGTCAATGTAGTGAGATCGGTTGGCCCAAGCCAAATTCAACGTGTTGATCGGCGCCGTACCTTAACGTTATCGGTTAATCCTCCTGAAGGTATGTCGCTCGAAGAAGCTATGGCAAAAATTAAACAGGATGTAGAACCTCAATTGATGGCAATGATGCCCTCTGACGGCGCGATTAATTATGGCGGAAGTGCGGATAGTTTAAATAAAGCAATCGCAACGATGAGTCAGAATTTTCTATTTGCAATGGCGCTACTCTTTGTATTGATGGCTGGACTATTTAAGTCGCTCATCGATAGCTTAATGGTGATTTTGAGTATTCCCTTGGCAACTGTGGGTGGCGTGATAGCGGTTCGATTGCTCAACATGATTAGCTTCCAACCTATGGATTTGCTCACTATGATTGGTTTTATTATTTTGCTTGGTCTGGTGGTGAATAATGCCATTTTGTTAGTTCATCAAACCCGTAATGGTGAGCGACAAGGCCTAGCTAGACAACAAGCTGTGCATCAGGCTTTGTTAATGCGTTTACGACCCATTTTTATGAGCACATTAACCAGTATATTTGGCATGCTGCCCTTATTGCTAATGCCTGGTGCTGGCAGTGTCATATACAGAGGCCTTGCTGCCGTTATCGTAGGGGGCATGTGTGTTAGTACAATATTTACATTATTACTATTACCAACATTGCTGTGTTTAAGGCAGGGCAGCCAAAGGCATTTAATCAATCCTAAAATGGCTAATGAACAGCCAATTGTCAGTCATTAACCAAACTCAATTTTATTGGAAAACAAAATGATAATAAAAAACAATAAAACGCTTTTGCTCTCGCTACTACTCACTTTTAGCGGTCACACATTGGCACAGCAAGATTCAGATACCTTAGTGGAAGTTGATGCGGTTTATAGCGAAATGATCTCACAACAAATTTGGGTACCGGGGACTGTGGTCAGTCGCAGTGACTCTAATATTGCCGCGGAAGTACCTGGACGAATTACCTGGATGGCCGAAGTGGGTGATTTAGTTGAGGTCGGAGAGGTGTTAGCGAAAGTAGATGATCATATGCTGAAACTCAATTTAGAGCAAAATCAAGCAAACGTTGCTAAGTGGGAGTCGCGAGTCGATCTTTTGAGTCGTAAACAACAACGGTTCAGTAGTATGGCGCAACAGGCGAATACATCTAAAGATCAACTTGATGAAATCGTGTCTGAACTAGAAGTTGCAAGACAGGAGTTAAATCAAGCTAAGGTCGATCAAAAATTAACCCAATATCGGATTACACAAAGTCAAATCAAAGCCCCCTTCAAAGCAATGGTGGTGGAACGAATCCAAAGCCCTGGTGAATATATCTCAACTGGGCAAACAGTACTTAGAGTGGTCGACACAGGCAATATTGAAGCATCTATTAAAGCACCGCTTTCAGCTGTTCCTTTTATCCAACAAGGTTTAGCGGTGAAGGTTGTTGTCGGAGAGTCTGAAAAATCACATCAAATTCGGGCCATTGTACCTGTTGGAAATGCCCGTTCGCGGATGATGGAAATTCGAGTTCAACTTACCCCTGATGAATATGCAATTGGTGGTGCGGTGCGTGTTGCATTGCCTCATAGTGAGTTTCATCAAGCATTGACTGTTCCAAGAGATGCGTTAGTTTTAAGAAAGTCAGGGGCGTTTGTGTATCAAATCGCCGGAGACAATGAAGTTAAACAAGTGGCAGTAACTGTAGGTATTGGTGTCGGAGAAAGGGTTGAAGTGTTTGGTGATCTTAACCATATTTCGCCAGTTGTTGTGCGTGGCGCAGAAAGACTAAAAGATGGTCAGAAAGTACGTTTTTCTGAGCAGTTGGAAGAGCTAGCCACATTGTGAAATATGGCTAAGTCGAACACGGCGATTATCAGTTAAGGTCGCTTTAATATGTCGAATAGATCCTGTTGAATTTTAACTAAATAAGGATCTAATGGTTTTTTCTGTTGCCAACTCGTCTCTAATTCACTGCATACCAACTGTTGATTAATTTCGCCCACCATTACGCCTGTCTTGCCTTCCAGTGCCATTTCAACCGCAAAAGCCCCGAGTTTGGTAGCTAGAACTCGATCCTGTGACACTGGAGAGCCCCCTCGTTGTACGTAACCGAGAATCACTGGGCGACATTCTATTTGGGTTTTTTGGCTCAGTATCTCAGCTAACTTTGTTACCCCCTCTGGCCACAAGTTTTCTGCTATTACGACAATATAACTGCTATTCCCTCTGCGCTTTTTCACCGCTTCGATATGGGCAATAAGGTTTTCTAGTTCATCCTCACAACTGCGGGATATTTCTGGCAGCATAATATGATCAGCGGCAGAGGCGATGGCGGCATTTAAACCGATAAAACCGGCGTGACGTCCCATCACTTCGATGAGAAAAATCCGTTCAAAGGCATCGGCTGTGTCTCTAACTTTATCGATGGAGTCTAAGGCCGTTTCGATTGCGGTGTAATAGCCTATAGTGGCGTCTGTCCCATCTACATCATTGTCTATAGTGCCAGGTAATCCTATTACTTGACCTGACCAATGTTTGGCAAGATGCTTTGCTCCGCGAAAGGAGCCATCACCACCAATTACCAATAAGGTTTCAATTCCAAGCGCATCCAAATTTTTTGCTGCCGTTTTAGCAGAATCATTGGATTTAAAGCTTAAACACCTTGCGCTGTTTAAAATCGTGCCGCCTCGTTGAATGATATTTAATACATTTTTGGCTCTTAGGTTTAAATATTCTTGCTCTAATAACCCATTGTATCCATGACGATAGCCGTAAACCTCTAGTCCATAACGTAGACTGGTGAGAACAATTGCACGGATACAAGCATTCATGCCGGGTGCATCACCGCCTGAAGTGAGAAGCGCGATTTTACGCATGTATAATACCCCTTAGCTGACTTAATAATTTAAACCTTTGCTAAACATAGCCTTTTTATTGAAAACTATAAAGATTTAGCAGAGCAGGTGTCATAAGTGACATAGTTATTAAAACTGTAAGAATTGATGTTTCACTATTGCCTCACTGTCACTAGTAAGCAATGATGCAAATAAGAATAAAGATACTTAGTACTACTTGAGATTATACTTACTATGTTTAAACGTTTATTTTTCACTTTTTGCTTAGCGGCAGTGTTATTACTCACTGGTTGTACTTCAAAATTCGCATATAACAATATTGATTGGTTGTTGTATTGGTACGTGGATGATTATGTTGATCTAGATAAGTCTCAGAAGCAAATGTTAGACGCAAAAGTAGAAAAGTGGTTGCTTTGGCATCGGCAGGATGAGCTTTTGCGCTATCGGCAACATTTAGAAGATTTAAAAACAGACATACAAAATGGCGTTTTAAGTTCTCAGCAGTGGTTAACTCATTTCGACCGAGGAAGTGCCCATTGGAAGCGCTTTAGAGGTGAAATTAGCCCTGAGTTATCAGAATTGTCGTTGCACTTAAATGACCAACAAATCGATGACATGTTCGCTGCATTGGAAAAAGATAATCTGAAACAAGAGAAAAAGCGCAACAAAATGTCTAAGCAGCAGCGCATAGAAGACTCTATAGAAAATACTCAAGAGCAAATTAAAGAGTGGCTAGGCAAGTTGTCGAATCCTCAGAAAGTGCTAATAAGTGAATATGTCAGTGATTTTAAGCCTACTTTTGAATACTGGATGTCATATCGACGGGAAATTCAGAAGGTTACAAAAACCTTAATGTTATCTCGACATCAAGTTGATGACTATGCGAGTAAATTGAATCAGTTGATGCAAAATCCAGATCAATTTAAAAGCTCCGAATATCTGCAAGCAAACGAATATAATCGAATCAAATATGCCAATTTGTTAAATGCCTTAAATATGACCTTAACTGAAAAACAAAAGAAACATATGAAAAATAAATTAAATGATTTAATCGAAGATATTGATGATCTAATTCAAGATTAGAGTGTTAATTTTTTGAAAGTAAAATGTGTTTATTTTAATCCTTAGGTCGTGTTTTTACTGCTTTGAGTAATCTTTTTGCTTATTTTTCAAATGTATACAGTTGTTAAATAAGCGGTGAAATTTCATACCCTTGATTGATTTTCTTCTTAACTTACTGGTTAGCCAGTTTCTTATAAAGTTCTTGATGTTGCAGATATAATGTTATATTAGTATGACAATACATCTATATACCTATCCAAAACCATCCACTAAAACATAACAACGGGAACTCAAAAATGAGAGTGTACAATAATAAAAAATCTAATTTTACGGGGCGTAAATTGCTGTTGGCTTCGTCAATTATCTTTGCATGCCAAACGCTTCATGCTCAGGAATTAGAACGGATCACAGTAAGTGCCCAATACAAAGAAGAAGATTTACAGACAGTTCCCATTGCGATTACGGCATTGAATGAAGAAGAAATCGAATTGCGTAATATGACTGACGCGCTTTCGATTGGTGAAGCTGTACCTAATATTTACATTGCTAAAAATGTTGGTTCAGCAAGTGGTATGAAAGTATTCCTTCGAGGTATCGGAGAAGACGAATCTCGTGTGGGGGTTGATCCTGCGGTAGGTATTTATGTGGATGGTGTTTATATTGGTCGTCAGACTGGGGCATTGTTAGATTTAGCGGATATTGAATCTATAGAAGTATTGCGTGGCCCTCAAGGAACACTATATGGTCGAAACTCCAATGGTGGTGCAATCAGAGTCACCACTAAACAACCGAGTATTTCAGATCGAACTATTTTAAAAATGTCATTGGGTTCAGATCAATTAACCGATGGTTATTTAATGGTCAACAAAGGTCTAACAGACAAGCTAGCCGGTCAAGTGTCAGTATTCAGTAAAAGTCGTCGTGGATTCATAAAAAACACAGATAACGGCGAATACCTAGGTGATGTAGACAAACTAGGGGCGCGTGTAGCGCTTGCTTACTATGGCGATGTTTGGGATTTATCTTGGTCAGCAGATTTCATGAGAGATAACTCAGAACCTGGTTACTCTTCGTTAGTGCTAGACGATGATGGTGATATATTCACCATTAATCAAGCTGAGTTTCCAACAAGTGGGTTAGTTAATGGTGAAACAGAGTTGGGTGAATATTATAATCACTTATATCAAAGCGGCACCAGTTTTAAAGCACACCGTACTTTTGGCAATGAAATTTCGTTTGATTCAATCACCTCTTACAGACGTTTAGATCAAAGAATGTTAACCATTGTAACTTTGCCTTTCTTTCAAGATGTTCATCAAAACCAGATGAGTCAAGAATTTAGATTTGCTAAAGACGCTGAAGATTACAGTTGGGTTACAGGTGTTTATTTATTCCGCGAAGAAGCCGATCAGTATACTGAATTTGTTTTCGGTGGTGCAGATATCGACTTGTTAACTGAATCGGCTGGTTTGTTTGGTCAATATACATATAACGTATCTGACAAGTTACATGTGACTGGTGGTGTTCGTTATACGTGGGAACAAAAAGATTTTGATGCCGCACCAACTGCAGATTATTGGAGTTCACTTGGTCAAGAAAATGCTGGGCTACAAAGTGATCAATGGGGTAAATTCTCATGGAAAGGGGTAGTTTCATACGATGTAAATGACGATATGATGACTTACGCATCGATAACCACTGGTTTCAAATCAGGTGGTTGGTCACCAGATAGTTTTGACCCAGTACAAGAAGAGTCGGTAATTACTTATGAAATGGGTATGAAAAGCGATTTATCTAAATCTTTCCGTTTAAACGTAACCGCTTTTTTCAACGATTATACCGATTTACAAACCAGTGGTTCAACCGCTAATGGCTTTACCCGAATTAATGCGGGTGACGTAGAAACTTACGGTATTGAAACCAATATTACATGGCAAGCTACGGAAGATTTAACCATAGATGCATTTGTTGGATTGTTAGAAGCTAAGTATGTTTCACTTACTGAAGAAGCAACATTCTTTGTTGAAGAAGACTTTGATTTAAAACAAGCGCCACCAGTTAGTTATGGTGTTAACTTCAACTATGTTAAAGAAGTAGGTGATGGTCAACTAATTTACAATGTGCAATATGCGTATACAGATGATCAGTATAACGATTTAGCTACAACTGAACTTATTAAGCGCGAAGCAACGGACATTTTAAATGCGCGAGTAGCTTACAAGTGGGGTACAGACATAGAGTACAATGTTGCATTATGGGCTAAAAACGCACTGGACGAAGAGTTCGCTGCATCAGGCACTACCGGTAATTTAGCCATATATCCTGGTGACCCTAGAACCTTCGGAATAGACTTTTCAATAAACTATTAATAATTAGAATTAAACTGTAAATTTCCATAATAATACGGTTAAATAGTGAAATTGAAACTCGAAGAATAGCCAACGGTAATAAAATTATGAGAATTAGGTTAAACGGATTTTTCCTAGCTCTAATTACGGCTGTTCTTTGGGGTGTTCTACCGGTTTTCCTGCAAATATGTCTACAAGCTTTGGATAGTATGACGATCACATGGATTCGTTTTTTATTCGCCGGGCTTGTGGTTTTTGTCTTTCTACTTAGTACAAATGCGTTACCGAGCATATGGAAACAAGTGCCTAGAGCACAATTTATTTTAATAGTCGCTGCATTAGCGCTGGTTGTTAACTATGTTTCTAATGTAAAAAGTCTAGATTATGTAAATCCCGAAACGGTTCAAGTGGTGATGCAAATAGCTCCTATTTTATTGATGTTAGGGGGCATCGTTTTTTTCAAAGAACGACTTAATCGACTTGAAATCACCGGAGCGATAATTTTATTTTTGGGTTTGGGTTTATTTTTTAGTCCCAAGTTAGATTTACTCTTTTCATCTATCAATTCTTATAATTCAGGCATCATGTTGGTTGTACTAGCCGCGGTAACTTGGGTCGCCTATGCTCTGATGCAAAAAGTCTTGTTACGCTCATTTACTGCCAAGCAATTAACCTTACTGATTTATTTAATTGGTATTCTTGCGCTTACTCCTTTTATCCACTTATCGGCCATCACGGATTTAAATCAGCTGCAATACTACGCTTTGCTATTCTGTTGTTTGAATACTGTAATTGCCTACGGCTGTTTCACCGAAGCATTGAATATTTGGAGTGCAGCAAAAGTGAGCGCAGTGATTGCAACAGGGCCATTGTTTACATTTTTGAGTGTGGTGATCGCTCAACAACTTCTGCCTGAGCAATTTAGCTTAATTGAGCTAGATAGTTATGTCATTTTTGGGGCTATTTGTGTTGTATGCGGTTCCATGACAACGGCTTTAGCAAAACGTAAAGTTGTAAAACCAGTTGTTTAACTAAGGGTTTTGACTAAACAGTATTAGTCGAATTAATTCGAACTCTAAATCTGTTTACAGGACAACCTTTTAATCAACGAGCAGGGGATCATTATCTTCTCTGACGATGGCTCTTTATTGTTGATGTTGTTCAACAATAACTTAGTCGCTTGTCGACCTATTTCATAAGGATTTTGAGTAATTACTGTGATGGGGACTTTAAAGAAGTCGGCCATAGGAATGTCATCAAAACCTAAAATCGACACGTCATCGGGAATAGATATATTTTCGGCATTCAACGCAGTTAATATATCTGTGGTAATCGCCAGATGTTGAGTGAAAAACACTGTTGGTGGATTATCTGCATCTAGTAAGCTGGTGGGGGAGTGTTCAAATCCAGTTTCACGGCGCCAATACTGAATGAGTTGTTCATCGAGTGGAATACCATGTTTTTGCAGCGCATCAGAATATCCTAAATAACGATCTTTTCGTGATTTAACATGTTTAAAATCTTGAGTGACAAAACAAATTCGCTTATGGCCTAATTGTATTAGGTACTCAGTTGCCTCAAAAGCCGCTTTTCGATAATCAGATATAATGATATTTTTTTCATTACCATCATGTTCAAGTTGAAAATGCACGATCGGTAAGCCACCGTCACTGTATCTATTGATTAAATCAGTATTCTTTCCCGACGAAGCGATAATAATGCCATCAACCCGCAGTTGGTATAATGTCTCTAATGATTTCGCTTCAACTTTTGGATCTACGTCAGTGTTATAAATTAATAAATTGTACTCACTGGTTTTACAAAAATCGTCAATTCCTCGAATGGTACGGCTCGTATAGAAACCTGTTATGTCCCTAACTATCACCCCAATGGTTTTTGTCTTATTCATTTTCAGGCTACGAGCAATAGGGTTAGGCACATAATCCAATTCGCTAACGGCTATTTTTATCCGTTCCTTTGTCTTTTCAGACATGTAGTCGAAACGGCCATTTAAGTACTGAGAGACAGTACTATTTGACACCCCAGCTCGTTCAGCCACATCAATGAGTTTAGTTTTTGCCATTTAAATATTTCTTGAAAGGTTCTGATTAGTCGAATATTGACATTCTGCAACAATATGTTAACTTAATCAACTAAACCGTTTTAGTAAAACGTTTTTGTTTTTGTATCCTATTGATAATATTAGGCAATCTAACAAGAGGCAAAATGTGGAAATTTCTAATATTGAATACTTAGTCATCATTGGCTATTTAGCGTTGATTGTTATCGTTGGTTTTGTTTTTAAAAAATTCTCAGCTAATACCGATGACTATTTTAAAGGCGGTTGTAAGGGCACCTGGTGGCTTGTTGGTAGCAGTGCCTTCATGAGTGCTTTTAGTGCGTGGACCTTTACCGGTGCTGCTGGCATTGCTTACGAATCAGGATTTTCTGCGATGTTTATCTTCTTCGGTAACGTGCTGGGGTTCTTCGTAAACTTTTTGTTTATGGGCCCTTGGTTACGGCAAATGAGAGTGACAACATTTCCTGAGGCCATTGCCAGTCGCTTTGGTGAAACAACCCGTGATTTTTACGCCTATTATGAAGTGCCTATTCGTATTTTGTATTCTGCTATGGCGCTGTATGGACTTGGCATTTTTTGTTCCGCAGTGTTTGGTTATGACATCAACTATGTGATTGTAGTCTGCGGTGTCGTTGTACTGCTTTATTCTGCTACCGGCGGACGTTGGGCTGTGATGGCCACTGACTTTCTGCAAGGATTAATCCTCGTTCCTTTAACTTTAATCGTTGCTTGGTTGTGTTTGGACGCCCTAGGTGGAATCAACAATTTGTTTGCTGAGATTGAGGCGCAAGGTTTAACCGAAGAATACAGTATGGTCAATTCTGCGACCTTATTTGGAGGGGCTTATACTTGGGGCTGGGCGAGCGCAATGATGGCCAAACAATTCATCGTTTTCAATTCCATGAATGCAGCACCAAGATACTTTTCGGTAAAAGATGGGCGAGAAGCGCGCAAAGCCGCTTTGTTCTGCTCAATATTAATGTTGTTAGGTAGCTTAATTTGGTTTTTACCCCCAATCACCGCACGACTTTTATACCCTGAACTTGTTATGGCATTTGATATAGCTAAGCCCGCTGAAGCGAGTTATGCGGTTGCCAGTATCAGCTTATTACCTGTGGGGCTAGTAGGGTTGATCGTGGTCGCTATTTTAGCGGCAACTATGAGCTCAATGGATACTGGCTTAAATACCAACGTGGCGATTTTGATAAAAGATATTTATCCCAAGGTCTCACGCAAATTACGCTGGCAATCTAAAGGCGAATCAGAGCTTTTAAATTATGGCCGCACCTTAACTTGGGTTATGGGGTTCTTAATTGTACTTTTGGCGCTTTATTTTGCCCAACAAGATGGTTCTGGGATATTCGAAATCATGTTGCAAGTGGGCACGTTGTTGTCAATGCCAATTACGATTCCACTATTATTGGGCATGTTTATACGGCAAACACCTTGGTGGGCAGCGCTTTTATCTATCGCCTGTGCGTTGCTATTTTCTTGTTTAGCTTTCTTCGAAGTTCCTTTGAGCTACTTAGGGTTTTCGCAGTCTTATAGCGATGCCTTTGAATGGAATTTTCAACAACAATTTTTTGGTGTGTTAGGTACAGGCACATTTGGCTTTTTGGTATCTATGCTATTTGCACCAGCTTCGAATTCCGCCCATCGGAAAATGGTAGATAGGTTCTTTAAAAATATGAAAACCCCCATCGATTTTGAAAAGGAAATAGGTGAGGGGAATGATCTTAGCCAATTAACCGCTATTGGCCAGTTTGGCGCGGCAGTAACAGGATTCATCGCCTTAATGTTGATAATTCCTAATCCGATAGAAGGCAGAATAGCGATACTGGTACTTGCGCTAATAATAGGAGCAATCAGTGTCTTAATGCTAAAAGCCGGTAAGCCGCCCGCAGCCGAGATTAAATCAGTAGCACCGTAATTCAAATTATGGCACTCATTTACTCTAAGAATTGCAATTTATTAACGATTATGACTTTTGAATACAGGGATTAACCATGAACTACTTACTTATTAACGACCAACTTGAAGTGCTTAAAGCGGAGCTTAAAACCACCCGCAAAGAGCATTTAACTCGGCTTATTGAGCAGTGTCGTTTATATGAAGACGAAGTGCTCTCAAAAGAGCATCCACATACTAGTATTACTTATATGGGGATGGCCGCGGCAAATTTAAGTTTGGCATATCTACTCACTGAACAAGAACATTATTTGATTGAGGCTAAACGCTGGATCTTTACCGCAGTTGATTATGACGTTTGGGGGTATGGGTTTCTGGTGGACGTTGATCTCAGTGCTTCATGGATGCTATTTGGTTTAGGCTTATCTTACGACTGGCTCAAAGATCATCTCACGGACGATGAACGCACTAAGTTTCTAAATAAATTGATCCTGCAAGGCAATAAAATTTTTGACTATGGACAACAAAACCTCGGACATTGCTGGTCTACTAATTATTGGCAGAACCATAATTGGATAAATTATTCTGGCCTGTTAACCACCGCTTATGCGATTCGCTCTGAACATGAGGGCGCACAGGTATGGATTGACGAAATTAAAGATAACTTTGACAAAGTATTTGATTATTTGCCTGAGGATGGTTCCAACTACGAAGGCACCGGGTATTGGCGCTTTGCGATGAATTTCTTTTTAGTTGCTGCAGACTTGATTCGTAAAGATGGTGGTACTGATCATTTTAAAACTGGCTTTATGCAGAATACGTTTGATTATCGACTTTATCAGTCTGCACCGAATTGGGAAGAGAACATTAACTTTGCGGATGTACACGATAAACGCAGCTCTCATTCAATTTGTGCATACTACAAGATAGCATCTGAGTATAACAACGGTCAGGCACAGTGGCTAGGGGAGATGGTTCGCACCAAATTCCTGTTTAGAGAAGCCTATCAAAGTAAAATTTTTCCAGGTATCTTGCCAGAAGCCTTTCTTGAGTTAATTTGGTATAACCCTGAAATACAACAGCAATCCCCGGAGAATTTACCCCTCACCAAATATTTTCCTGATCTTGGCTTAGTGGTAATGCGTTCAAGTTGGGATACAGATGCGACTCATTTATCATTTAAATGCAGTCCTGCTGGTGGCCACAAACAATGGAAGATGAGCTGGGAGCTGGATAAAAAGAACGATTGGAAAACCCGCAGTCTTACTCATTATCACGTAGACTTTAATCAATTTATCCTTGTTCATAAAGGCGCATCACTGGTCATCGACGAAGGCTATAACCGAACTTCTAAAGCGGAAATTCATAATTTGGTTACCGTTGATGGTACCGGCTGTGTTGGTGAGAAAATATGGGACGAGGGAGACTTAAGTGATCCCGTACTATTTGACCTAAACTGCAAAGGTATTCATAACGTATGGCGCGATGTTCCTGAAAGTGCGGTCGCCCAAGTTGAGGCATTCTCTAATCAAGATGGTTATTGCTATGTGGTTGGCGAATCAAGTCGTATGTACTATCCAGAAATGCAGTTAACCCGTAATGCTAGGCATATTATTAATAGTGAATGTGGCTATTTTATCTTGTTAGATGAATTGGAAAGTCATTTAGAGCATACTTATACTTGGCGCATCCATTCTGAAAAATATGCTAAAAAAATAAGTCAAAATCAGTTTGAAATTGTTAATGGTAACGGCGCACTTAATGTATTTACCGCGTTTCCTGAAGCGAGGCAAACGAAAATAGATGAAACCTTAGTTGAAGAGATAATGACCCCGCAACGGCCAGATGATATTCGTCGGATTAGTTTAAAAACACTGTTAATTGAAAATCCTGAAAAAACGAAAAATACTTACTTCCTCAATGTTTTTCAGCCTAAAGAAGCAATTCAATCACAAAAGAGCAAGGATATTTCGGTTCAATCCCTTAAAGGTGAGAATTGCATAGGTGTTGAAATTAGCTCACCGCAGTTCACTGAAACCTTCTTATATTCCAGTGAAAATAAAATCGAGTATGGTGATATTAATGCTCAATCGAAATGGATATCCATCTTGCGCGATAAGGCCGGAAAAATCGTTAAAACAACAAGTTACGATGGTGTTTGAGCAAAATCTCTGGAAAGTATTACCTGTGATTACACTTATTATTAGGAATAGAAAATGTTAGATAAATTTAGTTTAGAAGGAAAAGTCGCTTTAGTTACCGGCTGCAAACGTGGGATAGGTAAAGCAATCGCATTGGGTTTTGCGGCTGCTGGGGCAGACATTATTGGCGTTTCAGCGAGCTTAGAATTACAAGGCTCGGAAGTAGAAAAGGAAGTAAATGGCCTTGGTAAAAAGTTTAAAGGTTACCAATGTGATTTTTCTGACCGCAAAGCTTTGTATGCATTCATTCAGGAGGTCAAAGCAGATTTTCCTAAAATAGATATATTAGTTAATAATGCGGGCACCATATTGCGCGCACCGGCCGCTGAGCATAGTGATGAACTTTGGGATAAAGTCATAGATGTTAATTTAAATTCGCAATTCATTCTAAGCCGAGAAATTGGAAAAGAGATGGTTGCCCGTGGTAAAGGCAAAATTATCTTTACTGCATCACTATTGACCTATCAAGGTGGAATTACGGTTCCCGGTTATGCTGCCAGTAAAGGTGCAATTGGACAATTAGTAAAAGCCTTGTCGAATGAGTGGGCAGGCAAAGGTGTTAACGTCAATGCCATTGCGCCAGGTTATGTCGATACCGATAATACCGAGGCTCTGCGCAACGATGCTGTGCGAGCAGCAAGCATATTAGAACGCATTCCACAGGGCCGTTGGGGAACGCCTGAGGACTTCGAAGGACCTGCGGTATTCTTAGCGTCAGATGCCTCTAGTTATGTGAATGGCTCAATATTATTAGTCGATGGGGGATGGATGGGAAGGTAACTACTATTCCTAGCTAGCGCTACTCACAAATGAGCTAAATTGCCGGTCTATCTAACTTACCATCGCGTTGTTAGATAGATTTGGCAGATAGTCAACTAATCCTAATTAGTTCTGTTTGGGTTTCTGACCAATCGGTGTTTCGTTTTTCTTACAAATAGTATCGAATTCATCTCGGTAATACCGCAAATTTACGCATGCTTCTTCGTACTGGATTTTAGCGGTAAGTGCTTGTTGGGGATAATCCGTTTTAAGCATAGTCTTACGTAATCTTTCGCATTCTTGATGCTGTTGTTTGACTTCTAATACTTCTTCACAAGGATTATCGTTACTCACACAGGCTGATAGTGAAACGAAACAAACACATGTTCCTACTGTTTTAATCATTTTTTGAATGGCATGGGAATTAAGCATGGGGTTCTCTCAGCTGATTGAATTCAATCAGAAACTTCACGATAACTAACCATAACCGAGTGGCGTACAAAAAGCTATCGAATAAAAAACTTACCTTTATTAGACAACATAGTCGAACTGCGAATCGTAGCTTCTCGTCCAGCCCCTTCAGGGATTATTTTATATTGAGTTTAGATTTGAACGGATGTCGTTCAAAC